>NZ_JBSFKF010000037.1:0-76877 GCF_053598415.1 Kitasatospora sp. NPDC001132
ACCCCGGACCGGCCGCGGCCGGTGTCCCACGTGCGGGTGATTGCCGGGACCACGGTTGACAGGAGTTGGCCGCCGTAGCACGAACTTGCGGGCGGTCCTGCGGAGTTCGGCGTCCTCGCCGGCGGCGTCCTGGATCTGGCCGAGGACGTCGATCAGCTGCTTGGTCCAGCGGACGAAGTCGCCGGCCGGCATGTCGGCGTCGCGCAGGACCTGGTCGAGGTTGTGGCCGAGCGCCCAGCGGTAGGCGACCCAGGCGAAGCCCAGGTCGGGCTCGCGCTGGCCGACGCCCTCGGCGGTGTTGATCCGGTGCTGCTCCTCCAGGGCGTCCAGGTGGCCCCAGATCCGGACCATCTTGCCGAGCGCCTCCTTGGCCGCGCCCTCCGGCACCCGGGGGGCGCCGGCGTCGTCGGACTGGCGGGCCTCGTACACCAGCGCCGAGGCGCAGGCGGCGAGTTCGGCGGCGGCCAGGCCGCTCCAGACGCCCTCGCGGATGCACTCGGAGGCGAGCAGGTCGAGTTCGCCGTAGAGCCGGCCGAGCCGCTTGCCGTCGTCGGTGACGGTGTCCCCGCTGAGGTAGCCGAGGTCGGTGAGCAGCGCGCAGACCCGGTCGAAGGTGCGGGCGATGGTGTGGGTGCGCGAGCGCATCCGGCGTTCCAGCAGTTCGGTGTCGCGGTGCAGCCGGTGGTAGCGCTCGGCCCAGCGGGCGTGGTCCTCGCGGTCGGAGCAGCCGTGGCAGGGGTGCTGGCGCAGTTCGGTGCGCAGCCGGGTGATCTCCGGGTCGTCGGCGGCGGCCGCGCGGCCGCGCCGGAAGCGCTCGGGCTCCAGGTGTCCGGCCTTGGTGCGCAGTGCCGAGGCGAGGTCGCGCCGGGACTGCGGGCTGCGCGGGTTGAAGGACTTGGGGATGCGCAGCCGTTCGATCGCGGCGACCGGGTGCGGGAAGTCGATCATGGCGAGCCGCTTGACCTGCCGCTCGGCGGTGAGCACCACCGGGCGCGGGCCGTCCTGGAAGTCGGGGTGGCGCGGGCCGCCCCGGCCGGAGCGGTTGACCGGCGGCAGGCCCGGGTCGAGGACCAGGGCGAGGCCGGCGAACTTGCCGGTGGGCACGTGGATGACGTCGCCGGGCTTCAGCTGCTCGATGGACTCGACGGCGGCCGCGCGGCGCTGGCTGGTGCCCTCGCGGGCCAGCTCGTTCTCGCGGTCCTTGAGCCGGCGGCGCAGCTCCATGTACTCGTCGAAGTCGCCGAGGTGGCAGGTCATCGACTCGCGGTAGCCCTCCAGCCCTTCCTCGTTGCGCTGCACCTGGCGGGCGATGCCGACCACCGAGCGGTCCGCCTGGAACTGGGCGAAGGACGTCTCCAGCAGCTCGCGCGAGCGGTGCCGTCCGAACTGGGAGACCAGGTTGACGGCCATGTTGTACGAGGGCCGGAACGAGGACTTCAGCGGGTAGGTGCGGGTGCCGGCCAGGCCGGCCAGCGCCTCCGGGTCGAGGCCGCGCTGCCAGAGGACCACGGCGTGGCCCTCGATGTCGATGCCGCGCCGCCCGGCCCGGCCGGTGAGCTGGGTGTACTCGCCGGGGGTGATGTCGGCGTGGGTCTCGCCGTTCCACTTGACCAGCTTCTCCATGACCACCGAGCGGGCGGGCATGTTGATGCCGAGCGCGAGGGTCTCGGTCGCGAAGACGGCCTTGACCAGGCCCTTCACGAAGAGCTCCTCGACGACCTCCTTGAACCGCGGCAGCATCCCGGCGTGGTGGGCGGCGATGCCGCGCTCCAGCCCGTCCAGCCACTCGAAGTAGCCGAGGACGTGCAGGTCCTCGTCGGGGATGTCGGCGCAGCGCTCCTCGACGACGGCCCGGACCTGGGCGCGCTCGGAGTCCTTGTTGAGCCGCAGCCCGGAGCTGAGGCACTGCTGGACGGCGGCCTCGCAGCCGGCCCGGCTGAAGATGAAGGTGATCGCGGGCAGCAGGCCCTCGGCGTCGAGCCGGTCGATGACGTCCACCCGGCCCGGCGTCCAGACCCGGCCGGGACGGCCGTTGGGCATCGAGCGGCCCCGGCCGCGGCCGAACCGGTCGCGCGGGTTGCGGTCGAGCTCGGAGCGGGCGAGCCGGACCAGCTCGGGGTTGACGGCCTTGCCGGGGTTCTTCAGGTTGTTCTTGGGGCGGCCGTCCCGGTCGGGGTCGGCGAACAGGTCGTACATCCGGTTGCCGGCCATCACGTGCTGCCACAGCGGCACGGGGCGGGTCTCGGAGACGATCACCTTGGTGCCGCCGCGCACGGTGTCCAGCCAGTCGCCGAACTCCTCGGCGTTGGAGACGGTCGCGGAGAGCGAGACGAGGGTGACCGACTCGGGGAGGTGGATGATGACCTCCTCCCAGACGGCGCCGCGGAAGCGGTCGGCGAGGTAGTGCACCTCGTCCATCACGACGTAGCCGAGGCCGTCGAGGGTGCTGGAGCCCGCGTAGAGCATGTTGCGCAGCACCTCGGTGGTCATGACCACCACGGGTGCGTCGCCGTTGACGGAGTTGTCGCCGGTGAGCAGGCCGACCTTGGCGGCGCCGTAGCGCTTGACCAGGTCCCCGTACTTCTGGTTGGAGAGCGCCTTGATCGGCGTGGTGTAGAAGCACTTGCGGCCCGAGGCCAGGGCCAGGTGCACGGCGAACTCGCCGACGATGGTCTTCCCGGAGCCGGTGGGGGCGGCGACCAGGACGCCGGATCCGGCCTCCAGCGTCTGGCAGGCCTCCAGCTGGAAGTCGTCCAGCGGGAAGTCGTACAGCTGCTGGAAGCCGTACAGGGCGGTGGCCTGCTCCTGGGCCCGGCGACGGCTGGCCGCGTACGCCTCGGCGGGGCTGAGCTCCTGGTCGCCCTGGGGCTCTGGATCGGGGGTGTTCATCGCCGTCCGGGGGTGGTTGGTGTGATCTCGCATCTCAGCGAGAGGTTACCCGGGAGGACTGACATCGATGGCACCGATTTTCCGTGCGACGGGATCACTCCTCCCCGGTTCCATGCTCGCAAATGTCTCCGGGTGATCGGGACGGTGCCGGGTTCGAAGCGGCTAGCCCTTCAGCAGCTCCACCAGCCCGTCCGCCAGCCGCTCGTACTCCTGCGGGCGGTTGTAGAGCTGCGCGCTGACCCGCAGCACCCCGCCGCCCTCCCAGGGGCGGACGGCGATCCGGGCGCCGAGCCGGTGCCACACCTCGGCCATCAGCGCCTTCACCTGCGGCTCGGTCTCGCCGTACCCGGCGGGCAGCCGGACGGTGCTCATCCACACCCCGGGCGTCGCGGGCAGCGGGGCCAGGCCGGCCCGCTCGGCCAGCACCCGGCGGCCGTACCCGGCGAGGGCGGCGTTGTGGGCGGCCACCGCCGCGTGGCCGAGTCCGCGCAGCAGCTCGAAGCCGGCCGGGGAGGCCAGCCAGGGGGTGTAGTCGCAGGTGCCGCGCCACTCGACGTTGCCGGGGAAGCCCTTGTCGTGCTCCCAGGACAGCGCCAGCGGGCGGATCCGGGCGGTCCACTCGGGGCGGACGGCGAGCACCCCGGTGGCGCGCGGGGCGAAGGCCCACTTGTGCAGGTTGCCGAACCAGAAGTCGGCGTTCGGGTCGATCGGGGCGGGCAGCATGCCGGGTGCGTGGGCGCCGTCCACCACGGTGGTGACGCCGCGGGCGCGCAGGTCGGCGAGCAGCGCCGGGCCGGCCACCAGGCGGGCGGTGGGCGAGGTGAGCTGGTCGAGGACCGCGACGGTGGTGCGGTCGTCCACGGCGGCGAGCACGGCCTCCCGGACGGCCTGCTCGTCGGGGGCTTCCAGGGGGACGGGGGCGACCACGATCTCGGCGCCCGTCTCGGCGGCCTTGCGGGCGGCGGCCCGCGTCACCGCGCCGTAGCCGTGGTCGGTGACCAGGATCCGGTCGCCGGGCGCGAAGGGGATGCTGTCGAGGGCGATCGCGACCGCCTCGGTGACGTTGGAGACCAGCGCGAGCCGGTCCGGGTCGGTGGCCAGTTCGGCGGCGAGCAGGGTCCTGGCCGCGGCGATCCGGGCCGGGAGGTCGGCGAAGAAGCCGTCCGGGTCCTGTTCGTGCTCGACGCGCAGGCGCTCCTGCGCCCGCTGCACCGGGACGGGCACGGCCCCGAACGAGCCGTGGTTCAGGTGCGCCGCCCCCGGCGACACGCTGAACAGCCCGTCGGCGGCGGGCAACGGGGCCGGGGGTTCGGCGGTCCGCAGGTCCTCGGTCACGGTTTCCTCCGCTGGCTGACACTGGCTGACACACATACTGATGTGTGACATTTCACATGACAGACTACTGGTCGGGGCGCGCACCTCGCGACCACCATCGGGCCGTGACCATCACCGACGCCTTCCTTGCCCTCAGCGCCCGTACCGGCCGGTTCACCTTCGGCGCGCCGCGTGCGTACACCTTCGCCGAGGACGGTACCCGGCTGCTGCTGCTCCGCTCCACCGGTCCGGAGGACCCGGTCGACCGCCTCCACCTGCTCGACGCCACCACGGGCGAGGAGCGGCTGGTCGCCGACCCGGCCGCGCTGCTGCCCGGTCGCACCGGCCGGCGCGACGACCTGCCCGCCGTCGAGCGCCGGCTGCGCGAGCGCACCCGGCTGGTCGCCGCCGGGATCGGCACGTACGCCGCCACCGCCGACCTCTCCACCGCCGTCTTCACCCTGGACGGCCGGCTGTTCCGCACCGACACCGCCGCCGGCACCAGCGACGAACTCCCGGTCGCCGGGCCCGCGTTCGACCCCCGGCCGGACTCCACCGGCCAGCGCGTCGCCTACGTCGCCGGGGACGCCCTGTTCGTCACCCCCGCCCTCGAACCGCTCTCCCCCGCCGACGGCGCCCGCTGGGGCGTCGCCGAGTTCGCCGCCGCCGAGGAGCTCGGCCGTCACCGGGGCCACTGGTGGCGCCCGGACGGCCGCGCGCTGCTGGCCGCCCGGGTCGACGAATCCGCCGTCCCCCGGCGGTACTTCGCCGACCCGGCGAACCCCGGCGAGGCACCCGAGGACTTCGCCTACCCGCAGGCCGGCGGCCCCAACGCGGACGTCCAGCTCTGGGTGCTCGGCCTCGACGGCACCCGGGTCCGACTGCACTGGGACGCCGAGGAGTTCCCGTACGTCTGCGCCGCCTCCTGGGCCTCCGACGGGGAGGTGCTGCTCACCGTCGCCGACCGCCTGCAGCAGAACGTGCTACTGCTGAGCGCCGACCCGCAGACCGGCAGGACCGACGAACTCTCCCGCACCACCGACGAGTTCTGGGTGGACGACCTGCCCGGAACCCCCGCCCGGCTGGCCGACGGCCGACTGCTCACCGTCCACGACACCCCGCAGGCCCGCGGCCTCGCGCTGGACGGCAAGCCGCTGGACACCGCCGGCCTGCAGATCCGCCGGGTCGTCGGCCGGCTGCGCGGCCGGCTGCTCTGCGAGACCGGCGAGGGCGACCCCTTCGACCAGTACGTCCACCTGATCGACCCGGACGGCGGCGCCCCCGAGCCGCTCACCTCCGGCCCCGGCACCCACACCGCCCTCGCCGCCGCCGACACCCTGCTGCTCACCTCGGCCGACGCCGGCGGCGTCCGGCGCGTCGTCATCCTCGACGGCCGCGAGCTGCCGCTCACCGATCTCAGTGCTCCACTGCCCCACCGGGTGGAGCCGCAGCGCTCCCGGGTCACCGAACGCGCCCTGCCCGCCGCCGTGGTGTACCCGCGCGGCCACGTCCCCGGCCGGCGGCTGCCCGTCCTGCTGGACGTCTACGGCGGGCCCGGCTACCAGGCGGTGGCCAACGAGCCGCGCCGCTGGCAGCTCAAGCAGTGGTGGGCCGACCAGGGCTTCGCGGTGGTCACCGTCGACAACGGCGGCACCCCGTTCGTCTCCCCCGAGTTCAGCCGGACCATCTTCCGCCGCTTCTCCCGGGTGACGCTGGACGACCAGGTCGACGCCCTGCACGCGCTCGCCGAGGAGCACCCGGACCTCGACCTCGGCCGGGTCGGCGTGCGCGGCTGGTCGTACGGCGGCTACCTCGCGGCGCTCGCCGTGCTGCGCCGCCCGGACGTCTTCCACGCCGCCTGCGCGGGCGCCCCGCCCACCGACTTCCGGCTCTACGACACCGCGTACACCGAGCGCTACCTGGACCTGCCGCAGGAGAACCCCGAGGGCTACGCCGACGACTGCCTGCTCACCGACGCGCCCGGCCTGGCCAGGCCGCTGCTGCTGATCCACGGGCTGGCGGACGACAACGTCCACCCCTCGCACACCCTGCTGCTCTCCCAGGCGCTCACCAGGGCCAGCCGCCCGCACAGCGTGCTGCCGCTGCCCGGCGCCACCCACATGACCCCGGGCGGGCTGCTGGAGCAGCTGGCCCAGGCCGAACTCGCCTTCCTCCGGGCCTCTTTGGAGTGACCCGTCGCTCCGCCCTGGGCGGAGGGCCGAGGGGCGTCGCACCGCCGGCTGCGGCGCCCCTTCGGCTTGCCCGGACTCTTCCACGTGACCGGTCACATGTGAAATATTACCTGCGCTTCACCGACTGATGACCCGAAGCCCCCCATCCCCCGGAAAGGAACGGTCAGTTGCGCAGACTGTCCGCCGCCCTCGCCGCCGCGCTCACCACCGGCGCGATAGCGGCCACCCTGCTGGGCACCCCCGCCCAGGCCGCACCCCCGCCCCCCGCCGCCCTCGCCGCCCCCGCCGACGCGGGGCAGGGCGCCGAGGCCCCGCCCGCACCGCTGGTCCCGCAGGAACGCGAGCGCCAGGCGCTGCGCGGCAAGGCCCTGGAACAGCTCAACAAGGGCACCGTCGCCAAGAGCGCCGGCAAGCGGGCCCCGGCGAAGGTGAAGATCGGCGACGACTACGTCCAACTCGCCCACCAGCGCACGGACAAGGTCTTCGTGATCCTCGCCCAGTTCGGCGACCAGGTGGACGACACCACCCAGTGGAACGGCCAGGCGCGCTACGGCGGCACCCCCGGCCCGCGCCACAACCAGATCCCCAAGCCGGGCCAGGACGACAACCACACCCTGTGGTCGGCGGACTTCGACCGCGCGTACTACCAGAAGATGTTCTTCGACGACACGCCCGGCGCGGTGTCGATGCGCAACTACTACCGCACCCAGTCCTCCGGCCGGTACGACGTCGAGGGCACCGTCAGCGACTGGGTCACCGTCCCGTACAACGAGGCCCGCTACGGCAGCAACAAGGGCCCGCAGGGCTCCGGCGCCTGGACCCAGGGCCAGGAATTCATCCGGGACGCCGTCAAGGCCTGGTACGACGGCGAGATCGCCAAGGGCCGCTCCGCCGCCGACATCAAGGCGCAGCTCGCCCAGTACGACGTCTACGACCGCTACGACCACGACAAGGACGGCGAGTTCGCCCAGCCGGACGGCTACCTGGACAACGTCGTCGTGGTGCACGCGGGCGTGGACGAGACCTGGGGCGGCGGCGCCCAGGGCGCCGACGCGCTGTGGGCGCACCGCAGCTGGACCTTCCCGGACGCGACCGGGCAGACCGGCCCGGAGGGCAACAGGATCGGCGGCGCCCCCGTCGGCGACACCGGCCTGTACGTCTACGACTACGTCCAGGCGGGCGAGAACAGCGGCGTCGGCCTGTTCGCCCACGAGTACGGCCACAACCTCGGCCTGCCCGATCTGTACCCCACCAGCGGCGGCGACAACAGCGTCAACTTCTGGTCGCTGATGTCCTCCGGCTCCTACCTGGGCAAGGGCCCGAACACCACCGGCGGCTACCCCGGCGACCTCGACGCCTGGAGCAAGCTGCAGTTCGGCTGGCTCGACTACGACGAGGCGCAGGCCGCCACCCGCTCCACCCACGCCCTCGGGGTGAGCAGCTACAACACCGACCAGGCCCAGGCGGTCCTGGTCCACCTGCCGGACGGCACCACCAGCACCGACCTCGCCGACCCGTACGAGGGCAGCCGGCAGTGGTGGAGCGACACCGGCGACAACCTCGACAACTCCCTCGCCCGGGACGTCGACCTGCGCACCGCCGCCGGCCCGGCCGCCCTGGACGCGGCGGTCTGGTACGACACCGAGCAGGACTACGACTTCCTGACCGTCGAGGCCTCCACCGACCAGGGCAAGCACTGGACCGCCCTCGGCGGCACCGTGGACGGCGCCCCGATCGGCAACACCAACGCCAACACCCCGGGCCTGAGCGGCAGTTCCGGCGGCTACAAGCAGCTGCACATCCCGCTGGACGGCTACCTCGGGCAGCAGGTGCGGCTGCGCTTCCACGTCACCTCGGACAGCAACACCCACGGCCGGGGCGTGCTGGTGGACGCCGTGAAGGCCACCGCCGGCGCCACCGTGCTGTTCACCGACGGCGCCGAGAACGGCACGGGCGGCTGGACGGCCGGCGGCTTCACGGTCATCACCGGCCGCACCGCCGTCAAGCAGCACCCGCGCGCGTACCTCGCCGAGAACCGCCGCTACACCGGCTACGGGGCGTTCCTGAAGACCGGCCCGTACAACTTCGGCTACGGCGGCGTCGCGGGCAAGGCCAACGTGGTGGACAACTACCCGTACCAGGAGGGCGTCCTGGTCTGGCTGTGGGACACCTCGTACGGTGACAACAACACCAAGGACCACCCCGGCGGCGGGCTGATCCTGCCGGTCGACGCCCACCCGGCGCCGGTCCGCTTCGCCGACGGCACCCTGGTCAACGGGCGGGCGCAGACGTACGACGCGCCCTTCTCGCTCAAGCCGACCACGCCGTTCACCCTGCACAAGGGCGGCGTCGCAGTGCGCGTCCCGGCGAAGCCGGCCGTGCCGGTGTTCAACGACCACACCGGGGTGTACGGCGACCCGGCGACGCCGCAGCTGACGGTGAAGGTGCCGGACACCAACACGAAGATCGAGGTCGTCCGGGAGTCCCAGGGCGGGAAGATCACCACCGTCCGGGTCGGCCCGGCCTCCTGACCCGCGCAGCCGTGTGACGGCGGCCCCGGATCCCCCCGACGAAAGGGATCCGGGGCCGGTCCGCGTCGTCACCTCCCCAGGCTGCGGGCGGTGCGGGCCGCGGTCGCCACCCCGAGGACGGTGATCGCGGCTGTCCCGAAGGTCATGTACCGGGCCGAGTCGACCGGGGTGTCGCCGCCCAGGTTGACCAGCGTGCCGGCCAGTGCCGAGGTCACCGAGAAGGCGATCAGCTGGGTGGTGTTGATCGCCGCGGCCGCCTTGCCGCCCTCGGCCGGGTCGCCGCTGCTGCGCATCGCGGCCACGCTCAGGTGCGGGAAGGCCAGCCCGATCCCGGTGCCGGCACCGAACAGCGCCACCGCCCACAGCAGGACCCGGAGCCCGGAGGCGTGCCCGGTCTGCGACAGCCCGTAGACCAGCAGGCCGGCGACCAGCACCAGCGGCGCGGTGCGGATCGCCAGGGCCCGGCCGCGGGCCGACTCGATGCCGACGCTGAACAGCTGGGCGGTGGTCCAGCCGGCCGAGGTCGTGGCTCCGAGGAACCCGGCCACCAGCGGGGAGAGCCCGCCCAGCTCCTGGCCGAACAGCGGGATGAAGTTCTCCGTCACCACGCCCGCGCAGAGCACCGCGACGGTCAGGTAGAGCCACTTCAGCGGGTTGCCGGCGCGGTAGGTCTGCTGCGGCAGCACCGTCGCCCCCGCGCGCCGCTCGACCGAGACGAAGCCGGCCAGCAGCGCCAGCCCGGCGAGCAGGCAGAGCGCCGTCGGCCAGCCGCCCGGCACGGTCGAGCTGACGCTGAAGGCGGCCGCCGCCAGGGTGAGCAGCAGCAGCGAGGGCAGCGGCACCGGGCCGCTGCCGTGCCCCGCGCCGGAGCGCCCGGGCAGCACCCGGCGGGCCAGCGCCGCCAGCACCAGCGCGGCGGCCAGCAGCAGGACGTACGCCCCGCGCCAGACGCCGAGCTGGGCGAAGAGCCCGCCCAGCGACGGGCCGACCAGGGTGCCGACACCCCACATCGCCGAGACCAGCCCGGCCGCACGGGTCCACAGCCGCTCCGGCAGGGCGCTGCGGATCACGGCGTAGCCGAGCCCGGCGACCAGGCCGCCGCCGAGGCCCTGCACCACCCGGCCGGTGATCAGCACCGCCATCGACGGGCTGAGCGCGTTGACCACCGCGCCGGCGCCGAAGACCAGGAAGCCCAGCACGTAGGCCCGGGCGGCACCGAGCCGGTCCAGCAGCCGGCTGACCACCATCGAGGCGATGACGGCGGCCGTCAGGAAGCCGGTGGCCACCCAGGCGTAGTACCGCTCGCCGCCGATGTCGGCCACGATCGAGGGCATCAGGGCGGCGGTGAAGTAGAGGTTCATCGCGTACAGCGCGACGCCGCCGGCCAGGATCGAGGCGGGGGCGGCGTAGCGACGAGAGAAGAGTTCGCGCCACCCTCCGGCGGCTCCCGCGGATGGCGACTCCTTGGGGTAACTTCCCAGCTCGGGCTGGGTCGTGTCGTTCTTGGCGGCAACTGATTCGGTCACGTCCGGTACGCTAGGACTTCAACAAAACTTGAAGTCAAGACCGACCGTCGAGGAGCCGCCATGACCACCGCACCGGTCGATCTGCTGAGCGTCGGCGAGGTGGCCCGGCGGGCCGGGATCGCCACCTCGGCGGTGCGCTTCTACGAGGACCAGGGGCTGATCTCCTCCGAGCGCACGGCGGGCAACCAGCGCCGCTACCGGCGGCACGTGCTGCGCCGGATCTCGCTCATCCTGGTCGCCAAACGGCTCGGCATCCCGCTCTCCGAGGTCGCCGAGGTGTTCACCGGACTGCCCGAGGACCGGATGCCCGGCAAGCACGACTGGGAGCGGATCTCCCGGCGCTGGGCCGAGCAGCTGCGCGCCCGCCGGGCCGAGCTGGAACGGCTGGAGGAGGAGCTGACCGGCTGCATCGGCTGCGGCTGCGTGTCGCTGCGCCGCTGCCGGGTGCTCAACCCGGGGGACGAGCTGGCCGCCGAGGGGCCGGGCCCGCGCCGGCTGCTGCCGGGGGACGGCCTGCTGCCCGTCGAGGACTGAGACGGGAGAGGGACCGGGGCAAGAAGGGTGGAACCCGGTCGGACGCGGCCCTCGCAGGGTTCCCCGCCGCGTCCGACCGGGGGTCATGGGTGCCCCGGTCCGGGTCCCGCGGATCCGGGCCGGGGCCGACGGAATCCGCGGGACACGCCTCAGGCCTCCGGGAAGTGGCAGGCCGCCTGCCGCTCGCCGGGCCCGGCGATCCTCAGCAGCGGCCGCTCGGTCCGGCACACGTCCTGGGCCTTCGGGCAGCGCGGGTGGAAGGTGCAGCCGGGCGGCGGGTCGGCCGGGCTCGGCGGGTCGCCGAGCAGCACGATCCGCTCCCTGGTCCGCTCCGCCTCCGGGTCGGGCAGCGGGACGGCGGACAGCAGCGCCCTGGTGTACGGGTGCGCGGGGTTGCCGTACACCTCGGCCTTGTCGCCGATCTCCACGATCCGGCCCAGGTACATCACCGCGACCCGGTCGCAGACCCGCTTGACCACCGAGAGGTCGTGGGCGATGAACACGTACGCCAGCCCCAGCTCCCGCTGGAGCCGCTCCATCAGGTTGACCACCTGGGCCTGGATGGAGACGTCCAGCGCGGAGACCGGCTCGTCGGCGATCACCAGCCGCGGCGAGGTGGCCAGCGAGCGGGCGATGCCGATGCGCTGGGCCTGGCCACCGGAGAACTCGTGCGGGTAGCGGTCCAGGTGCTCGGGGATCAGCCCGACCAGGTCCATCAGCTCGGCGGCCCGCTCGCGCGCGGCCGTCGCGCTCTCCCCCTGGACCAGCAGCGGCTCGGAGATGATCCGGGCCACCGTCTGCCGGGGGTTGAGCGAGGAGTACGGGTCCTGGAAGACCATCTGGAGATCGCGCCGATGAGGGCGCAGCTGCGCCTGGGAGAGCCCGCCGATCTCGGTGCCGTCGAAGGTGACGCTGCCCGAGGTCGGGTCGAGCAACCGGACGATCATCCGCCCGGTGGTGGACTTGCCGCAGCCGGACTCGCCGACCAGCCCGAGCGTCTCGCCCGCGCCGACGTCGAAGCTCACCCCGTCCACCGCCCGGATCGGCGCACCGGGCCGCCCGGTGCGCCCGCGCCGGCCGGGGAAGGTCTTCACCAGGTCCCGTACCGAGAGCAACGGCTGAGTCATCGCGACACCCCTTCCGGCACCAGCGGCAGGTGGCAGGCGGCCTGGTGGCCGGGGGCGAGCGGGCCGAGCAGGGGGCGCTCGGCCAGGCAGCGGGCGTGCTCCTCGGCGGACGCGGCGGTGGTGCGGGCGCAGCGCGGGGCGAAGGAGCAACCGGGGGCGGGGGCGATCAGCGACGGCGGGCTGCCGGGGATGGCCCGCAGCGGGGCGTCGTCGGTGTCGTCCAGGCGCGGCAGCGAGTCCAGCAGGCCGCGCGTGTACGGGTGCGCGGGCCGTGCGAACAGCCGGTCCACCGGGGCCTGTTCGGCGGCCCGGCCGCCGTACATGACCAGGACCTCGTGGGCGACCCGGGCGACCACGCCGAGGTCGTGGGTGATCATCACGACGCCGAGGCCGCGCGCCTGCTGGATCCGGGCGATCAGGTCGAGGATCTGCGCCTGGACGGTGACGTCGAGCGCCGTGGTGGGCTCGTCGGCGATCAGCAGTTCGGGCTCGCAGGCGAGCGCCATGGCGATCATGACGCGCTGGCGCATGCCGCCGGAGAACTGGTGCGGGTACTCGTCGACCCGGCGGGCCGGCTCGGGGATGCCGACCTCGGCCAGCATCTCCACCGCCCGGGCCCGCCCGGCCTTGCGGTTGGCCTTGAAGTGCACCCGGTAGTGCTCGGCGATCTGCTCCCCGACGGTGTAGAAGGGGTGCAGGCTGGACAGCGGGTCCTGGAAGATCATCGCGATCCGGCGGCCCCGGACGACGCCCAGCTCCCGCTCCCCCAGGCCGCCCAGCTCCTGGCCGTTCAGCCGGATCGAGCCGGTGACGGTGGCGCCGCGGTGCAGGCCCATGACGGCGAGCGAGGTGACGGACTTCCCGCTGCCCGACTCGCCGACCAGCCCCAGGGTCCGTCCGGCCTCGACGGTGAAGGAGATCCCGTCCACCGCCCGGACGGTGCCGCGCGGGGTGTCGAAGGAGACCTTGAGGTCCTCGACCTCCAACAGCTCGGCCATCAGTACCTCACTCTCGGGTCGACGAACGCGTAGAGCAGGTCGACCAGCAGGTTCGCCGCGACGATGAAGAAGGCCGCGAGCAGGGTGACGCCGAGGATGACGGGCTGGTCGGAACGGGCCAGGCCGTCGTAGAACAGCCGGCCGACGCCGGGCAGGCCGAAGATCGACTCGGTGATGACGGCACCGGCCAGCAGCCCGCCGAGGTCCATCCCGAAGATGGTCAGGATCGGCGTCATCCCGGAGCGCAGCCCGTGCTTGACGGTGACCGTCCGCGACGGCAGGCCCTTGGCCCGGGCGGTACGGATGTACGGCTCGGCCATCGCCTCGATCATCGAGTTGCGGCTCTGCCGGGCGTACATCGCCGCGTACAGCAGGGCCAGCGCGATCCACGGCAGCAGCAGGTTGGAGGCCCACTCGAAGGGGTTCTCGGTGAACTTGTGGTACGCCGGGTAGGGCAGCAGGCCGGCCGTCCTGACGACGCCCCAGATCAGCATGATCGAGGTGAAGTAGACCGGCAGCGAGGCGGTGCCGACGGAGAGCACCATCAGCGCCTTGTCGACCGGCCTGCCCTTGCGCAGCGCCGAGGTGACGCCCGCGCCGAGGCCGAGGACCAGCCAGAGCACGGCCGCGCCGAGCGCCAGCGAGACGGAGACCGGCAGGCGGTCGGTGAGCAGGTCCCACACCGGCAGCCCGTACTCGTAGGAGTAGCCGAGGCAGGGGAAGCCGCAGTGCACGGCGCTGGGGCCGGAGCCGTAGTCGCGGCCGGCGAAGATGCCGCCGAGGTAGGCGAGGAACTGCTCCCAGACCGGCTTGTCCAGGCCCATCGCCGCCTTGACGTCGGCGAGCCGCTCGGGGCTGCAGGTCTTGCCGCAGGCGGCCGCGGCCGGGTCGTTGGGCAGCAGGTAGAAGATGGTGAAGGTGATGGCGCAGATGGCGAGCAGGATGCCCACCACGCCGAGCAGCCGGCGGCCGAGGTAGAGGATCACGACCGGCCTCCCCGGGGGTCGAGGATGTCGCGCAGCGCGTCCCCGAGCAGGGTGAACGCGAGCACGGCGACGAACAGGAAGGCGGTCGGGATCAGGAAGTAGGTCGGGTCGGTCTCGTAGTGCACGATGCTCTCGGCGATCATCTGGCCCCAGGACGCGGTCGGCGGGCGGACGCCGACGCCGAGGTAGCTGAGCGCGGCCTCGGTGGCGATCATGCCGGGGACCAGCAGGGTGGTGTAGGCGATGATCGGGCCCGAGACGTTCGGCAGGATCTCCCGGGTGAGGATGCGCCAGGAGCGCGCCCCGCCGACCTTGGCGGCCTCGACGTACTCGCGGTGCTTGAGCGAGAGGGTCTGCCCGCGCACCACCCGGGCGATGCCGGGCCAGGTGAACAGCCCGATCACCAGGGTGATCAGCAGGATCCGGTTGACGTCCTTGGCCACCGACATCATCGCGATCATGAAGATCAGCGAGGGGAAGGACATCGTGAGGTCCATCAGCCGGGACAGCAGGGTGTCGACCCGCCCGCCGAAGTAGCCCGCCGCGATGCCGGCCAGGGTGCCGACGAGCACGACGACGGCCGTCGCGGTGAACGCGATCAGCAGGGAGACCTGCCCGCCGTGCAGCACCCGGGCGAACAGGTCGCGACCGGTGCCCGGCTCGACGCCGAGCCAGTGCCGGGCGCTGATGCCGCCGAAGTCGCCCCGGGGCACGCCGCCCAGGTACGGGTCGATGGCGCGCTTGTCGAACTCCTCAGGGGTCCAGCCGCCGAGCGAGCTGAGCGGGCCGGCCAGCGCGGCGGCCAGCAGCAGCACGCCGACGGTGATCAATCCGAACCGGGCCGAGCCCTTGGCCCACAGCTGGTCCCAGACCAGCCGCCAGGGCCCGCGCCCGGCACTCTTCTTGGCGTCCCCCGCCGTGGCGTCGGCCACGGCGGGAGACTCAGTGGTGGTACTCATCGCTGCCGGCCCCTCACTTGCCCTTGGCGGGGTCCTTGAGGCCGATGGCACCCAGGTCGAGCATGCCGGCGTAGCCCTGGTTGCCGAACGCGCCGGCCACGTTGGAGCCGACCAGCAGGGGGCGGCGCTGCCAGATCAGCGGGACGGCCGGGGCCTTCTTCGCCAGGTCCTGGTCCAGCTGCTGCCAGGCCTTGTCGGCCTCGCTGACGTCCGTCATGGCCGCGATCTGGTCCATCCGGTCCATCGTGGCCTGGTCCTTGAACTGGCTGAAGTTGCCCTGGTTGCCCTTCTCCTTGATGGTGCGGCCGTCGAACTGGAACGGCAGGAAGGTCGCACCGGAGGGGTAGTCGGGGCACCAGCCGCTGATGGTCAGCTCGGGGGCGTTCTTGGTGTCGCCGATGGTGTCGGCGAAGGCGGACGGGTCGGTGGTGTTGATGGTGACCTGGACGCCGGCCTTGGACAGCGACTGCTGGATCGCCTCGGCACGGGTCTTGTCGCCGAGCGAGACGGTGAGCGAGACCTTGAGGTCGGTCTTGCCGGCCTCCTGGAGCAGCTTCTTGGCCTTCTCCTGGTCCCCGGTGGCCGGGATCTTCAGCGGGTCGGACTTGACGCCGGCGGTCAGCGAGGGCGGCAGGTAGGAGGTCGCCACGTCGGCCATCGCCGGGCCGCCGAAGGCCGTCACCTGGGCGTCGCGGTCGACCGCCCACATCATCGCCTCGCGCACCTTCGGGTCGTCGAAGGGGGCCTTGGCGGTGTTCAGGTACAGCATGTCGGTGCAGCCGGTGACCTCGGCGGCCATCCGGGACTTGACGTCCGGCTTGGGCAGCACCTTGGCGACGGTCTCGTGCTGCATCCACGGCATGTTGATGGCGTTGGCGTCGGCGCCGTCGCTGGCGATGATCCGGTCGTCGGCCTGCCCGCCCTTGATGCCCTGGGTGACCACGACCTTGTCCGGGTACGCCTTGCGGACGGTGTCGGTGGCCTGGTCCCAGTTGGTGTTGCGGACCAGCACCAGCTGCTTGCCGCGGTCGTAGGTCTCGATCTTGTACGGGCCGGAGGAGAACGGCCGGGCGTCGTACTGGGTGCCCTTCTCCTGCGACTGCGGCACCGGGGCGAAGGTCGGCAGCGAGACGGTGGAGGAGAACTCGGCGACCGGGCGCTTCAGGTGGAAGACGATCGTCCTGTCGTCCGGGGTCTCGATGCTCGCCAGGTGCTCGCCGTTCAGCGGGCCCTTGTAGTTCTCGCCGCCCGCCATGTACTGGATCGCGTAGTCGGGGCCGCCGGTGAGGTCCGGGGAGAAGGAGCGCTCGACGTTGTACTTGATGTCGGCGGACTTGATCGGCGTGCCGTCCTCGTACTTGAGGCCGTCCTTGAGGGTGAAGGTCCACACCTTGCCGCCCTCGGAGGGCTTGCCGAGGTCGGTGGCGAGGTCCGGGACGATCTCGCTGCCGGCCGCCCCCGGCTCGGACTTGAAGGTGGTCAGGGTCCGGTAGATCAGCCGGGTGCCGAAATCCATGTGCGGCACCACCCAGTTGCGGGCCGGGTCGAGGTGGGCGAAGTCCTGGTTGGTCAGGATGTTGAGGGTGCCGCCCTTGGCCGGGGTGCCGCCGATGATCGAGCCGGACGCCGCGCCCGGGCCCTTGCCGTCGGAGGGGGCGGCGTCGGCGCCACTGTCGCTCTTGTCGTTGGAGCAGGCCCCGAGGCCGAGGGTGAGGGTCGCCGCGAGGGCCGCCGCGAGGGCGGCGTGGGTGCGCCTGGTCATGTGCAACTCCGCTGTGGGGGGCCTGATCCAGCGATCTGGCCGGCTGCGCTGTGTGACCCGTAACATAGTAATGTGAAATTGCACTGCACAAGAGGTGACGCCCTCCGTTACCGAGCTGTGTCCGTGCCCGCATCTCCCCAGCCCCGCCTAGGAGTTCACCGGTGACCCTCCCCACGACCGGCCTCAACACCGGGAGCCACGACCTCCCGGTCTCCCCCGCGCTCGCCTCGTTCATGGCCACCAGCTGGTCCGCCACCCCCCTCCCCGCCGACCGGCGGGTCCCCGGCTACGACCGCTTCCCCGGCCGCCGCGCCCGGCTCTCCGCCGCCTTCCCCGGCGAACGGCTGATCGTCCCGGCCGGCCGGCTCAAGGTCCGCTGCAACGACCTCGACTACCGCTTCCGCCCGCACAGTGCGTACGTCTGGCTCACCGGCCTCACCGGCGAGGACCAGGCCGACCACGTCCTGGTCCTCGAACCGGCCGGCCCCGAAGGCCACGAGCCGATCCTCTACCTGCGCCCGCGCTCCCCCCGCGACGGCGGCGAGTTCTACCGCGACCGCCGCTACGGCGAGTTCTGGGTCGGCTCCCGGCCCGACCTCGCCGAGGCGGCCCGCCTCACCGGGGTGCGCACCGAACACCTCGACGACCTCGGCAAGCTGCTCAGCGGCCCCCAGCCGCCCACCCGGGTGCTGGCCGGCACCGACCCGCTGGTCGACGAGGCCACCGGACGGCCCGCCGACGGCCTGCGGGACGGCGAACTGGCCGCCGTCCTCTCCGAGTTGCGCCTGGTCAAGGACACCTGGGAGATCGGCCAGCTGCAACTGGCCGTCGACCACACCACCACCGGCTTCGAGGACGTCGTCCGCGCCCTGCCCACCGCCCTGCGCCACCACCGCGGCGAACGCTGGATCGAGGGCGTCTTCGACCTGCGCGCCCGCGCCGAGGGCAACGGCACCTCGTACACCACCATCGCCGCCTCCGGCGCCCACGCCTGCGTCCTGCACTGGATCCGCAACGACGGCGCCCTCGACCCGAACTCCCTGCTGCTGCTGGACGCGGGCGTCGAGACCGACACCCTCTACGCCGCCGACATCACCCGCACCCTCCCGCTCAGCGGCACCTTCACCCCGGTCCAGCGCCAGGCCTACGACCTCGTCCTCGCCGCCCAGAGCGCCGGCATCGCCGCCCTACGCCCGGGGGCGCGGTTCCGCGACTTCCACCGCGCCGCCATGCGCGTCATCGCCGAGGGCCTCGCCGACTGGGGCGTCCTGCCCGTCTCCGCCGAGGAGGCCCTCGCCGAGGACAACGGCCTCTACCGCCGCTACACCCTCTGCGGCAGCGGCCACATGCTCGGCCTCGACTACCACGACTGCGCCAGGTCCCGCGCCGACCGCTACCTCGACGGCACCCTGGAGGAGGGCATGGTCCTCACCGTCGAACCCGGCCTCTACCTCCAGCCCGACGACGAGACCCTCCCCGCCGAACTCCGCGGCCTCGGCATCCGCATCGAGGACGACCTGGTCATCACCGCCGACGGCGCCCACCTGATGTCCGGCGCCCTCCCCCGCACCGCCGACGCCGTCGAGTCCTGGATGGCGAACCTGCTCTCCTGAGCCCAGGAGCGGACGATAATCCACCCCTGCGGGGGACAACACCCCGAGATCCACACGCCCTGGCTCACGCCCCGCGCGCCGACCGCCAGAGGTCGGTGACGATCTGCTCCGCCGGGCCCGTGCGGGCCAGGTGGTGGGCCGTGCCGGCCCAGAGGTGCATGGCGTCGGTGTCGCCGCGGCGGGCGGCGGCGGCGCGCAGGGGGGTGGTGAGGCGGTTGACCTCGGGGTAGGCGGGCGGGGCGTACGGGCCGTAGCGGTCGATGAAGGCGTTGCGCAGGCCGCGGGCCGGGCGGCCGGTGAAGGCGCGGGTGACGACCGTCTCCGGCAGTTCGACGAGCGCGGCCCGGTGGGCGGCCGGGGCACCGGACTCGTCGGAGCGCAGCAGCGCCGTGCCCAGCTGCACCGCCACCGCCCCCGCCCGCAGGGCCGCCGCGACGGCCGGGCCGTCGCCGAGCCCGCCCGCGGCGACCAGCGGCAGCGCCGTCACCTCCCGTACGGCGGGCAGCAGTTCGAGCAGCGGCAGGTCCCCCGGCTCGTCCGCCACCCGGTGGGTGCCCCGGTGGCCGCCCGCCTCCGGGCCCTGCACGCACAGCGCGTCCATCCCGAGGGCCTGTGCCGCCCGCGCCTCCTGCGGCGTGGTGACGGTGGCGACCTGGGTCGTCCCGACAGCCCGCAGCGCCGCCGCCTCCTCGGCCGTCGGCAGCCCGAAGGTGTACGAGACCACCGGCACCGGGTCCGCGACCAGCGCGGCGAGCTTGGCCTCCCAGTCGTCCCGGTCCGGCTCGGCCTCCTCCGGCAGCGTCACGTCCCACCGCTCGGCCTCGGGCCGCAGCCGCTCCCGGTAGGCCGCGACGGCCGCCCGGTCCCCGGGCGGGCCCGGCACGAAGAGGTTCACCCCGAACGGCCGGTCGCCGGACTTCCGTACCGCGGCGATCTGTTCGGACATCCCGGCGGCGCTCTTCATCCCGGCGGCCAGGAACCCCAGCCCGCCGGCCCGGCCCACCGCCGCCACCAGCTCGGGCGTCGAGGGCCCGCCCGCCATCGGGGCGGCGATCACGGGGACGGCGAGGTCATGGATACCGACGGCCATCGGGGCTCCTCACACTGCGGGCGGGCACGGACCGCTCCCACCCTACGCTCAGCGGATCAGCCCCCGCCGTCGCGCCTCGCGCACCGCCGCCGTACGCGAGTCCACCCCCAACTTGGTGTAGATGTGCACCAGATGGGACTTCACCGTGGCCTGGCTCAGGTGCAGCCGCTGGCTGATCCCCTGGTTGGCCAGCCCGTCCGCGACCAGCCCCAGCACCTCGGTCTCCCGGGCGCTGAGCGCCGCCGCCGGCGTCCGCATCCGCTCCAGCAGCCGGTCCGCGACGCTGGCCGCCAGCGCGCTGCGCCCGGCCGCGGCGGCCCGTACGGCCTGGGCCAGCTCCTCCGGCGGCGCGTCCTTCAGCAGGTAGCCGGTGGCGCCGGCCTCCAGGGCCGGCAGGGTGTCCGCGTCGGTGTCGTACGTGGTGACCACCAGCACCCGGGGCGCGCCCGGCCTGGCGGTGATCGCCGCGGTGGCCTGCGCCCCGTTCATCGCCGACCCCGGCCCGAACTGGAGGTCCATCAGCACCACGTCCACGCCCGGCTCCGCGGCCAGCTCGACGGCCCGCTCGGCGGTGGCCGCCTCCGCGACGATGGTGAAGTCCGGCTCGGACTCCAGCACCGCCCGCAGTCCGGCCCGCACCACCGGGTGGTCGTCCGCGATGAGCAGCCCGATCACGAGCCGGCCTCCGCGGTGACCGGCAGCTGCACCGCCACCGCCGTGCCCTCGCCGGGCACCGACTCCACCGTGAAGCTGCCGCCGAGCGCCCGCGCCCTGGCCCGCATCGTGGGCAGCCCGAACCCGCCCTCCGCGCTGGTACGGCCCGCGACCGCCGCCGGATCGAACCCGGCCCCGTCGTCGACCACGTCCAACGCCACCTCGCCCTCCATGTAGCTGAGTGTCACCTCGGCGCGGGTCGCCGCCGCGTGCCGGACGGTGTTGCCGAGCGCCGACTGCGCGATCCGCAGCAGCGCGACCTCCTGCGCGGCCGGCAGCCGGACCGGGTCTCCGGAGACGTGCAGGTGGACGGGCAGCGTGCCGTGCGCCGTCGTCGTCGCGCACAGCCGCTCCAGCGCGACCGGCAGCGGATCCCCGTCCAGTGCGGGCGGGGTGAGCGCCCGGACGAACCTGCGGGCCTCGTCCAGGTTGTCCTGCGCGGCCTGGCGCGCCTGCTCGACGTACCCGGCGGCTGCCTCGGTGCGCTCCGGCAGGGCCCGCTGGGCAGCCCGCAGCAGCAGCTGGATGGAGCTGAGGCTCTGCGCGAGGGTGTCGTGGATCTCCCGGGCGAGCCGCTCGCGCTCGGCCAGCACCCCGGCCGCGTGGTGCGCGGCGGCGGCGTCGGCGCGGGCGGCGGTGAGCTCGTCGATCAGCCGGCGCCGTTCCTCGCTCTCCCGGTACAGCGCCTGGTAGCCGAGCACGGTCGCGGTGGCGACGGCCGCGCCGAGCGCGGGCCCGATCGAGGCGGCGAAGCCGAAGCTGTGCTGGTGCCAGGACCACGCGGCGATCGACGCGGCGGCGGTCAGCCCGACGGCGACCAGCCCGCCGCGCCGCCCGAGCAGGTGCAGCTCCAGGAAGTACAGCGGGAAGGCCAGCCAGACCCCGTCCTGGGTGGCGATCAGCACGCCCGCCCAGGTGGCGCCGAGCAGCACCAGCCAGAGCGCGGCCGCCCGGCGCGAACGGCGCACGGCGGCCAGCTGCGGCCCGACGGTGTAGACGGCGGCCATCGCGGTGGCCGCCGCGGCGACGGCCGCGGGATCGCCGCTGCGGTCGACGAAGACGGCCCGGGCGACGGCGAGCACGAGCAGGCCCGCCACGAGCAGGTGCAGGCAGACCTGGAGGACGCGGGCGACGGGGGTGGTTCTGGATCGTTCGGTCGCCATCCGTCCAGCCTAAGTCGGCACCACCGGTCCGGCATCAATCAAAAGGTTGAACTCAGCATCTTCCCTTTGATGCCCAGGATGCAATCCCCCGCGCGATGCCCCGAGGCCCCGTCGTCCAGGACGGTGGAAGGGTCGAGAGAACCTGCGCAGAGGAAGGCCCAACGTGTTCGTCGCCTGGAGGGACCTCAGGTTCGCCAAGGGGCGGTTCGCCCTGATGGGGACCGTCATCGTGCTGATCACCGTCCTGGTCGGCCTGCTGTCCGGGCTGACCGCCGGGCTCGGCCGGCAGAACATCTCCGCCATCACCGGCCTGCCCGCTGACCACCTGGTCTTCGGCAAGCCCGCCGACGGGCAGAAGCTCTCCTTCACCGACTCCCAGGTCACCCCCGAACAGTGGCAGGCCTGGGCCCGTGAGCCCGGCGTCACCTCCGCCCAGCCGCTCGGCATCACCACCACCAAGGCCGCCGCCGGGCAGCGCACCGCCGCACTGTCCGCCTTCGGCGTCCCGGAGGGCTCCGGCCTCGCCCCGCAGGGCAGCCGGATCTCCGCCGGCCAGGCCGTACTGTCCAGGACCGCCGCGGAGAACCTGGGCGGCCTCACCGCCGGCGCCGAGTTCACCCTGGCCGGGCACCCGCTGCGGGTCGCCGCCGTCGACGGCGACGCCGCGTACAGCCACACCCCGGTGATCTGGACCAGCCTCACCGACTGGCAGCAGTTCGCCCCCGGCGGCGCCGGCCACGCCACCGTCATCGCGCTCGACACGGCGAAGGGCGCCGACCTGGCCGCCGCCGACGCCCGCCACGGCACCGAGACCCACACCCGCGACGACGCCCTCGCCGCGATCGGCTCCTACACCTCGGAGAACGGCTCCCTCCAGCTGATGCGCGGCTTCCTGTTCGCCATCTCGGCCCTGGTGATCGGCGCGTTCTTCACCGTCTGGACGATCCAGCGCAGCGGCGACATCGCCGTCCTCAAAGCCCTCGGCGCCTCCACCCGCTACCTGCTGCGCGACGCCCTCGGCCAGGCCGTCCTGCTGCTGGTGCTCGGCACCCTGCTGGGCACCGCGATCGCCTCCGGCTTCGGCGCACTGATCGGCTCCGCCGTCCCCTTCGTGCTGGACGCCCCGACCGTCCTGCTGCCCGCCGCCGTCATGATCGCCCTCGGCGCGATCGGCGCGGCCCTGTCCATCCGCCGGATCACCTCCGTCGACCCGCTGACCGCCCTGGGGAGCGCCCGATGAGTCTTGTACTCGACCGCATCACCCTGACCTACCCGGACGGCGACGGCCGGCTGACCGCCCTGGACGAGGTCTCGCTGACCGTCCCCAAGGGCTCGCTCACCGCCGTCGTCGGCCCCTCCGGCTCCGGCAAGTCCAGCCTGCTGGCGGTGGCCGCCACCCTGATCGGCCCGGACTCCGGGCAGGTCGTCATCGACGGCACCGACACCACGGGCCTCAGCCGGGCGGACCTCACCGCGCTGCGCCGCACCAGGATCGGCATCGTCTTCCAGCAGGCCAACCTGCTGCCCTCGCTCACCGCCGTGGAGCAGCTGCAGGTGATGGCCCACCTCGACGGCCGCTCCCCGCGCAGCGCCCTGCCCCGCGCCCTGGAACTCCTGGACGCCGTCGGCCTGCGCGACCAGGCCGCCCGCCGCCCCCACCAGCTCTCCGGCGGCCAGCGCCAGCGGGTCAACATCGCCCGCGCGCTGATGAACGACCCCACGGTGCTCCTGGTGGACGAACCCACCAGCGCCCTCGACCACGAACGCGGCGCCGCCGTCCTCGACCTGATCACCGACCTCACCCACCGCCGGGCCACCGCCACCGTCCTGGTCACCCACGACCGCACCCACCTGACGGCCGTCGACCAGATCGCCGAGGTCCACGACGGGCGGCTGACGCTGCCCGCGACGGCGGTCTGAGCCGCCGACTCCCCCACCGGAAGTCTCACCGCCGTCCCGGGCAGCGCGACCAGCTGCCCGGGACGGCGCACCACTCTCTGCCGGTACTCCCCCGCCCTCGGGCCCGGTCAGCACCATCACCCGTCGTCCGGCCCGGTCGACGATCGCCCGGCGCCTCACCCGAACGAGTGATTCAGCTCCGGCGGGCCCCGAGCCGCAGGGCCGAGGGCTCCGGCTCGGCGGGCTTCTCCTCGCCGGCCCACAGGGAGCGGACGTGGCTGAGGTGGCGGGTCATGCAGGCCTCCGCCCCGGCCGAGTCGCCGGCGAGCAGCAGGTCCAGCAGCTCCAGGTGCTCCTGGGCCGAGGAGACCAGCTCACCGCGCTCGTCGAGCCGGTTGAGGCCGTACAGGCGCGAGCGCTTGCGCAGGTCGCCGACGACCTCGACCAGCCGGCTGTTGCCGGCCAGGCCCAGGAGGTCCAGGTGGAACTGGCGGTCGGCCTCCAGGTAGCCGATCAGGTCGTGCTTGCCGGCCGCCGCGACGATCGCCTCGGCCTGCGGGCGCAGCCGCTCCAGCTGCTCCTTGGTGGCGGTGCGGGCCACCCGGCCGACGGTCGGGACCTCGATCAGGGCGCGGATCTCGGTGAAGTCGTCGAGGTCGCGGTCGGTCAGCTCGGTGACCCGGAAGCCCTTGTTGCGGACGGCCTCGACCAGGCCCTCGCGGGCGAGGTCGAGCATGGCCTCGCGGACCGGGGTCGCGGAGACGCCGAAGTCGGCGGCGAGCGCGGGTGCGGAGTAGACGACGCCGGGGCGCAGTTCGCCCGAGATCAGGGCCGCCCGGAGTGCGTGGGCGACCTGGTCGCGAAGCCGCTCCTGTACGGAGATCAGGGTGCGGGATTTGAGGTCGGCCATGGTGTTCCTCCGGGTGGGTGCAGAACACCAGCGTACAATGTCACGTTACGTTGCGTACGCAACAGCCAGTGATTCGAACACCCGTCACCAGCCCGTCGCGACGCCTCCTCGCGACCCCGAAAGCCATGGTGACAGCGGCCGTCGGCCGTGACAACGGCCGACGGCACACGATCTTCGGCCCCACCTTCGGGCCCGCACGGAGGGCTACGCCCGACGGAACTGCCCCACCAGCGTGCTCAGGCTCGCCGCGCCGTTCCCGGCCTCGACGCCCCGCCGGACCGCCTCCGCCAGGAGGGCCGGCAGCGCGCCGTCCACCCCGGAGGCCTCCGCGGTGTGCCGGACGTGCTCGATGCTCGCCAGCGCCATCGCCAGCCGGTCGACGTCCCCGCGGTGGTCCCCCGCGGTGATCCGCGGTGCGTAGAACGCCTGGAAGCCGGGCATCGAGGCGGCGGTCGAGCTCAGGTACGGCAGGAACTCCTCGGCCGGGATCCCGTTGGCCTCGGCGATCGCCGTGGCGTGCAGGTAGCCGACCATCGAGGTCCAGAACAGGTCCATCTGGATCTGGTAGTACAGCTGCGCCAGCCCGGGGTCGTCGCCCCGGTAGTCGGCCCCGGTGAGCACCTCCAGGGCGGCCCGGTGCCGCTGGAACGGCTCGACCGGGCCGCTGTAGAAGGTGGACGACCCGGGGTTGCCGATGCCCGACGGCGGTACCTGAACCCCTCCGGTCAGGTGGACGGCGCCGAGCTCGGCCAGCCGACGGGCGGCCTCGCGGGCCCGCCCGGGGGTGTCCGAGCTGAGGTTGGCGACGACCTTCCCCCGCAGCGCCGGCTCGACCGCCTCCAGCACCTGGAACACCGCGTCGTAGTCGGTGAGGCTGAGCACCACCAGCTCGTTCGCCGCCACCGCCGCCTCCGCGCTCGGCGCCAAGCGCGCGCCCCGGGCGACGAGCTCCCGGGCCCGCGCGGCCGTACGGTTCCACACCGTGACGTCGTACCCGGCGTCCAGGAACGCCCCGGCCATGGCCTGCCCCATCGGGCCGAGCCCGATCACCGTCACGGACCGCTTCGACTGCCGCTCAACGGACATGCGTCTTCCCCTCCACTGGACCGAACTTCTGGAACGAACGCTCTACTCAGAGCGCCGGGCCGACGCTAGCACAGGACTGGAACGAACGCTCTACTCAGAATCTCGGCTAGGATCGCGGCGTGAAGACGCCCGAGAGAGCCGACGCGAAGACCGGCCCGAAGACCGGCGCCGGCGCCAAGGCGACGGCCGAGGCGAAACCCGGCACCCGCGAGCGGATCGTCCGGGCCACCTCCCGCCTGCTGCAGCGCCAGGGGTACGAGGGCACCGGGATCAAGCAGATCTCCCGCGAGGCCGAGGCCACCCTCGGCTCCGTCTACCACTTCTTCCCCGGCGGCAAGCAGGAGCTGGCCGCCGAGGCGATCCGGCACGGCGACGAGGAGTTCGCCGTCCTGCTGCGCGCCGGGCTCGGCTCCTCGCCGGACCTGGGCACGGCGATGACCTCCTGCACCCGGCTGCTCGCCACCGAACTGCGCAGGTCCGACTGGCAGGACGGCTGCCCGATCACCAGCACCGCCCTGGAGACGATCGGCCGGGTGCCGGTGATCGAGGGGGCGGTCGCCGAGGCCTTCGCCAACTGGCGGGCCCTCGTGACGGACCGGCTGCGCGCCGCCGGCATCGGCGAGGAGGACGCCCGCGAGCTGGCCGGCACGGTGATCAGCGCGCTGGAGGGCGCCGAGCTCGCCGCCCAGGTCGCCCGCAGCGAGGAGCCGCTGCTGGTCACCGGCAAGCACCTGGCCCGGCTGGTCACCGCCTACGCCGCCGACCGGCCCTGACACCGGGGCACCGGGCGCCGGGGCGCCGAAGCCGGGGCGCCGAAGCCGGCCGGAAAACGTGAGAAGCCGAAAACGTGAGGAGCCGGCCCAGCGGGGGATCCCCTCCCGCTGCGCCGGCTCCGGTTCCACAACTCCCGACCACAGCCAGGAGCAACGGACGTGGGAATCGACATGGCGCTGTACGACGGCCGCCCGAACGACGGCCGCCGCACCCGCCCCCGGATGCTGCACCTCTCGAGCCCCGGCGAGGCCCTCACCATCGCCCTGGCCCGGCACACCGATCCGGCGCACCACCGGCTCGGCCGGATCGACCCCTACGGCGACACGCTGTTCAACGAACAGGACGCCGGCGCCGCCTTCGAGGAGGCCACCGCACTGCTCGCCCGCTGCACCACCGAGGAGCAGCGGGCGGCCGTCCGCGACCTGCGCAACCTGCTCGCCAACTGCGCTGCCGTCCCGGGCAGTTGGCTGGCCTTCCACGGAGACTGAGCGGCTACTGCCGCCGGTGCACCTCCGCCGCGACGGCCAGGTCCTGCCAGGCCATCCCGACGCTCTTGAAGAACCGCGGCCGCCCGTCCGGCACCAGCGCGTCGCCGCGCACCAGCTCGGCGAGGTTCCAGAGCTGCCGCCCGGCCACGCCCGCCATCAGCAGGTCCCCGGCCTCCCGGGCCGCGACGCCGCGCGCCTCCACGTACAGCTCGGCCCGCCGGACCAGCAGCTCGTCCACCTCCCGGGCGTCCGGCTCGTGCGAGCCGACCGCCGCCACCGCCGCGTGCGCCGGCACCAGCGCACCGTCGAACAGCGGGGTGCGCGCGGTGGTGCAGCAGACCACCAGGTCCGCGTCGCGGACCGCCCGCGGGCCGCCGACCTCGGCCGCCAGTCCGAGCTCCCGCCCGTACGCCACCAGGGCCTGCGCCCGTTCGGCGTTGCGCGCCACCACGGTGAGCCGGCGCAGCGGGCGGACGGCGAGCAGGGCGTCCAGGTGTCCGTACGCCTGCGGTCCGGAGCCGAACAGCACCAGGTGCTCGGCCTCCGGGACGGCCAGTCGGCGCAGCGCGGCCGCGGTGACGGCGGGCGTGCGCAGCGCGGTGAGCGCGGCGCCGTCCAGCAGGGCGAGCGGCTGCAGGGTGGGCCCGTCGAGCAGCAGGTAGCTGCCGGTGATCCGGGGCAGCCCCTGCTCGGGGTTGGCGGGCGCGACCCCGGCGATCTTCACCCCGGCGTACGGCCCGGCGGCGGCCGGCATCAGCAGCAGCTCCCCGGCGGGGACGGGTACGGCCGACCGGGCGGGTGCCGCCTCCGGGTCGAACCCGTCCAGCAGCACCCGCTCGATCGCCTCCACCGCGTCGGCGGGCCCGACCCCGCCGGTGCCCGCGACGGCGTACCGGAGCGGCACGACGGCCGTACCGGGCGGTGTGGTCGGGCTCACAGCAGGAACCCCGCTCCCAGCTCGTCGCCCGGCTCCAGGACGAATCCGTGCTCGCCGGTGCGGTGGGCCGTCCCGCCGACCTCGGTGACCACGCCCTCGCCGTACGGGTCGCCGCCCGCGAGGAAGCGGCCGGTGAAGACCGTGCCGATGATCGACTCGTGCCGCAGCGGCTCGCCGGGGGCCAGCCGGCCCTCGGCGGCGAGCACCGCGAGCCGGGCGGAGGTGCCGGAGCCGCAGGGCGAGCGGTCGATCTGGCCGTCGGCGAAGACGGTGACGTTCCGCTGGTTCAACCCGCCGTCCGCCGAAGGGAGTTCGTCGTACAGCACCACCCCGTACACGCCCGACAGCCGGGCGTCCGTCGGGTGCGCGACCGCCTCCGCGTCGGCCAGCGCCGCCCTGATCTCCCGTCCGACGGCGGTGAGTTCGGGCAGCTGGGCCGGTTCCACGGCGAGCCCGAGGGCGGCGGCCGGCACCGAGGCGTAGCAGGCGCCGGAGTGCGCGACGGCGACCTCCACGGTGCCGCGCGAGGTCTCCACCGGCAGCTTCAGCGCGGTCACCCGGCTGGGCACGTTGCGGAAGGTCACCCCGGTGGTCCGCCCACCGGTCCGGTGCACCAGGGCGGTGACCCGGCCGGACGGCACGTCGATCCGCACCCGCGCCACGCCGTCGGCGGGGGCCGGGACGAGCCCGGAGTCCACCGCCCAGGCGCCGAGCGCGATGGTGCCGTGCCCGCAGGCGGTGGAGTAGCCGTCCTTGTGCCAGAACAGCACGCCGAGGTGCGCCTCGTCGTCGTCCGGCGCCACCAGGAAGCCGCCGTACATCCCGGCGTGGCCGCGGGGCTCCCGGCTGAGCAGCTGCCGGACGTCGTCCAGCGCGCTCGGCCGGGGAGAGGTCGCGCTGCCGCCCGAGCCGATCGCGATGGCGCGGCGTTCGGCGACGCTGTCGCCGGGGATCGGCGGCACGCCCTCCAGCACGATCCGGAACGGCTCGCCGGCCGTGTGGTAGTCGACGGTGCGGACGAACATCAGGCGCCACCGCCCGGCAGCACGCTGACGGTCCGGCTGACGGTGTAGAAGTCCAGGGCCGCCTGCCCCTGCTCGCGGTCGCCGTGGCTCGCGCCCTTGGCCCCGCCGAAGGGCAGGTGGAAGTCGACGCCGCTGGACGGCGCGTTGACCCGGATCATGCCCGCGTCCAGCCGGTCGGCGGCGGCCAGCGCCACGTCCAGGCTGCGGGTGTGCACGGAGGTGGAGAGGCTGTGCGGGGTGTCGTTGGCCAGCGCGACGGCCTCGTCCAGGTCGGCCGCGGCGTGCAGCACCGCGATCGGGCCGAAGAACTCCTCGCGCGCCAGCGGGTGTTCGGCCGGCACCTCGGTGAGCAGGGTCGGCTCGACGTACCAGCCGGCCCGCTCGGGCACCCCGCCGCCCGCCAGGACGACGGCCCCGGACTCGACCGCCGAGGCGACGGCGCCGGTCAGCCGCTCCCGGGCCGCGGCGTTGATCACCGGCCCGCAGATCGCGTCGTCGACCGCCGCCAGCGCCTTGACCAGCGCCTCGCGCAGCGGCTCGTACGCGGCGCCGACCGCGATCACCCGGCTGGTGGCGGTGCACTTCTGCCCGGCGTACCCGGCGATGGCCGCGGCGATGTGCCCGGCGGCCTGCGCGATGTCGGCGTCCGGCAGCACCAGCGCGGCGTTCAGCCCGCCGAGTTCGGCCTGCACCGGCACCCCGCGCTCGGTCGCGGCCCGCACCACGGCCCGGCCGACGCCGGTCGAACCGGTGAAGGAGACCACGTCCACGGCGTCGACCAGTGCCGCGCCCTCCTCCGCCCCGCCGGGCAGCACGGTGAACACGTCCTCGGGCAGCCCGGCCAGCTCCGCCAGCCGCAGCGCGCAGGCGGTCGCCTCGGGCGCCGGCTTGAGCACCACCGCGTTGCCGACGGCGAGGGCCGGCGCGGCCTTCCAGGTCGGGATCGCCAGCGGGAAGTTCCACGGCGCGATCAGCCCGGCCACCCCGTACGGGCGGCGCCGGGTGAGCAGCAGCCCGGGCCCGGCGGCGGGCTCGTGCACGGCCCCGGAGGGCGCGTACGGGGCCTGCGCGTAGTAGCGCCAGATCGCCGCGGTGCGGGCGACCTCGCCGAGCGCCTCGGCCGACGGCTTGCCGACCTCGCGCACGATCAGCGCGGCCAGCTCGTGGGCGTGCGCCTCCACGGCGTCCGCGATCCGGCCGAGCGCCGCCGACCGGGCGCCCGCACCGGCGGCGAGCCAGTCGCCCTGCGCCGCCCGGGCCCGCCCGACGGCGGCCCGCACGGCCTCGGCGCCGGGCTCCTCGACGGCGACCACGAGGTCGTCCGGGTCGGCGGGGTTGTACGAGGTGATGGTCACGGCCAGCAGCCCTTCGGGGGAGGTACGGGGACGAAGGAGGTAGGTGGGGTCAGAGCAGGAAGCCCGCCGGGAACGGGTCGCTCGGGTCGAGGAAGTACTGGGCGGTGCCGGTGACCCAGGCCCGCCCGGTGACGGTGGGCACCACGGCGGGCCGCCCGGCCACCTCGGTCTCCTCGACCAGCCGCCCGGTGAAGGTGGTCCCGATGAAGGAGTCGTTGCGGAAGTCCCGCCCGAGCGGCAGTTCGCCGCGCGCGTGCAGCTGGGCCATCCGCGCCGAGGTGCCGGTGCCGCAGGGCGAGCGGTCGAACCAGCCGGGGTGGATGGCCATCGCGTGCCGGGAGTGCTCGGCGGTGGAGCCGGGGGCGAGCAGCTGGACGTGGTGGCAGCTGTGGATGGACGGGTTCTCCGGGTGCACCGGCTTGTCCGGGCTCGCGTTGATCGCGTCCATCATCGCCAGGCCGGCGTCCAGGATCTCCTGCTTGCGCTCGCGCTCGAAGGGCAGCCCGAACTCGGCGAGCGGAAGGATGGCGTAGAAGTTGCCGCCGTACGCGAGGTCGTAGTTCACCGTGCCGTAGCCGGGCACCTCGATCTTGCGGTCCAGGGCGACGGAGTACGAGGGCACGTTGCGGATGGTCACCGCCTTGGCCGCGCCGTCCTCGACGTGCACCTCGGCGACCACCAGCCCGGCCGGGGTGTCCAGCCGCACGGTGGTGACCGGCTCGACCACCGGGACCATCCCGGTCTCGACCAGCACGGTGGCGACCCCGATGGTGCCGTGCCCGCACATCGGCAGCAGCCCGGAGACCTCGATGTAGAGCACCCCGAAGTCGGCGTCCGGGCGGGTCGGCGGCTGGAGGATCGCGCCGCTCATCGCCGCGTGGCCGCGCGGCTCGTACATCAGCAGGGTGCGGAAGTGGTCCAGGTGCTGCTGGAAGTGCACCCGGCGCTCGGCCATGGTGGCGCCGGGGATGACGCCGAAGCCGCCGGTGATCACCCGGGTCGGCATGCCCTCGGTGTGCGAGTCGACGGCGTGGAACACGTGACGGCTCCGCATGGGTCACAACTCCCGTACAGGTTCGGATGGTGGGGGTGGGCCGGGCCGGCTGCCGCCGCAGCCGGCCCGGAGGCCCGGGGCCCGGAATCATCCGGGCGGGGGGATCAGACCAGGCCGTCGGCCAGCGCCTTCTCGGTGGCCGCGCGGACGGCCGCCTCGATCTCCGGGGTGAGCGGCTGGCGCGGGGCGCGGACCGGGCCGCCGGGGCGCCCGGCGATGTCCATGGAGAGCTTGATGGCCTGGACGAACTCGGTCTTGGAGTCCCAGCGCAGCAGCGAGTGCAGCGACTTGTAGAGCGGCAGCGCGTTCTCCAGGTCCTTGGAGACGGCGGCGTCGTAGAGCGCCACCGACGCGGCCGGCAGGGCGTTCGGGTAGCCGGCGATCCAGCCGACCGCGCCCGCGAGCGCCAGCTCCAGCAGCACGTCGTCGGCGCCGATCAGCAGGTCCAGCCCGGGGGCCAGCTCGGCGATCTCGTAGGCCCGGCGGACGTCGCCGCTGAACTCCTTGACGGCGACGATCGAGCCCTCGGCGTGCAGCTGGGCGAGCAGCGGGGGGACGAGGTCGACCTTGGTGTCGATCGGGTTGTTGTACGCCACGATCGGCAGGCCGGCCTTGGCGACCTCGGCGTAGTGGGCCCGCACCGAGGCGTGGTCGGCCCGGTAGGCGTTCGGCGGCAGCAGCAGGACGGAGCCGGCGCCGGCCTCGGCGGCCTGCTCGGCCCAGCGGCGGGACTCGGCGCTGCCGTAGGCGGCCACCCCGGGCATGACCCGGGAGCCGTCGCCTGCCGCCTCGACGGCGACCTCGACGACCTTGGCGCGCTCCTCGGCGGTGAGCGTCTGGTACTCACCCAGCGAGCCGTTGGGGACGACGCCCTCGCAGCCGGAGTCGATCAGCCAGCGGACGTGCTCGGCGTAGGCGTCGTAGTCGACGGAGTGGTCCGGGCGCAGCGGAAGCGTGGTGGCGACCATGATGCCGCGCCACGGACGGGTGGTGTCGTGCTGGGTGATGGACACATGAACTCCTTGATGAGGTGTGACATTTTACAAGAGCGGGCGGGCCGGAGACAAGGTCCCCGGCCCACCGTTCGACGGCGGACCCGTTACGCCTCGGGCGCGGGCCCGGCGGCCAACTGGGAGAGCGGCACCGGACAACCCAGTGGCCGCCGGTCCGGCCCCGGCTCACCCGAACCGGCCAGGCAGGCCACGGCCGGACCGCACATCCGGCCCTGGCACCAGCCCATCCCGGCCCGGGTGAGCAGCTTGACGGTGCGCGGATCGCCCGCGCCCAGCTCGTCGACGGCCTCCCGGATCGCCGCGACCGGCACCTCCTCGCACCGGCACACGTCGGTGTCCGGGCGCAGCCAGCCGGTCCAGCCGGGCCCCGGCCGGTGGGCGGCGGCCATCAGCCCGGCGAAGGCCCGCAGTCGCGAGCGGCGGCGCAGCAGCGCGGCCGCGGGCAGCTCGCCGGCCACCGCGTGGGCGGCCAGCTCGCCCTCGGCGAGCGCGAGGTCCGCGCCGCCGACGCCGTTGGTCTCCCCCGCCGACCAGAGGCCGGGCACGCTGGTGCGCAGCCGGGCGTCGACCTCCAGCGCGACGGCGCCGTCCGGCCCGGTCACGGTCCGCGCACCCAGTTCGGTGGCCAGGTCGATCTGCGGCAGCAGGCCGTGGCCGACGGCGAGCGCGTCGCAGTCGATCCGCCGCTCGGTGCCGGGCACCGGCCGCCAGTCCGCGTCCAGCCGGGCCACCGTGACGCCGGTGACCCGGTCCGTCCCGTGCGCCTCGACCACCGCGCTGCGCGGGCGAAGCCGCACCCCGTGCCGCAGCAGCGCGCCCCCGTGCCCGGCGCCCTCGACCAGCTTGCCGGGAACGCCCGCCAGGACGCCGGGGCGCCGTACGTACCCGAGGTAGGCGGTGGCCTCGACCACCGCGGGCACCTCGGCCCCGGCGGTGACCAGCGAGGAGGCGGCCGCGAGCAGCAGCGGGCCGCTGCCGGCCACCACGATCCGCTTCCCGGGCAGCACCAGCCCGGCCTTGAGCATGGCCTGGGCGCCGCCCGCGGTGACCACCCCGGGCAGGGTCCAGCCGGGGAAGGGCAGCTGCCGCTCGTACGCGCCGGTGGCGAGCAGCACCGACCGGGACCGGACGGTGGCCCGGTCGGTGCTCTCCGGCCCGCGGGTGACGTGCACCGCGAAGCCGTCGCCGGTGCGCTCCAGCGCCCAGACGTGGTGACCGGCCAGGAAGGCGGCCCGCCCGGCGCGCTCGTGCGCGTCGAGCCGGCCGGCCAGACCGGTGTAGGCGGACCAGTGGTGGTGCAGCCGGTCGGGGCGGGCCGCGCCGAGGCCGGGCGCCGGGTGGCGGTAGTACTGCCCGCCGGTGCTCTGCCCGCCGTCCAGCAGGGCGCAGCGCAGCCCGAGGTCGGCGGCGGTGACGGCGGCGGCCAGCCCGGCCGGGCCGGCGCCCACCACGACGAGGTCGAAGGTCTCAGACGGCGAGGTCGGCACGGCCGTGGCCCTCCTGGGTGGTGACGGTGGTGCCGGGCTCGGCGGGGAGCAGGCAGGTGCGCTGGTTGGGGCGGCCGTCGACGGTGGCCAGGCAGTCGAAGCAGGCGCCGATCCCGCAGAACGCCCCGCGCGGCCTGCCGCCGACCCGGGTGGTGCGCCAGGCGAGCACGCCGTCGGCCCAGAGCGCGGCGGCGATCGACTGCCCGGGCAGCGCGGGGACGGGCCGCCCGTCGAACTCGATGTGGTGGGCGGGCCCTGGCTCGGCCTCGACCAGCCCGGCGGGGGTGCGGCGGCGCATCGGCGGCTTCTCCAATCCTGGACGGAATCTCATGTCTGGCGGTCGTGGGGCCGGTGGTCGCCCGGCCGGGCCGTCACCCGGCCGGGCCGTCACCCGGCGGAACTCTCCTCGACGGGGAACCGGTCCGCCCGGAACGGCGCGAGGTCGAGCTCCGGCTGCTTGCCGGTGAGCTGCTCGCTGATCAGCAGCCCGGTCGCCGGGGCCAGCCCGATGCCGGCCCCCTCGTGCCCGCAGGCGTGGTACAGCCCGGGCACCCGGGGGTCCGCCCCGATGGCCGGCAGGTGGTCCGGCAGGTACGGGCGGAAGCCCCGGTAGGTGCGCATCACGGTGACTCCGGCGAGCACCGGGAACAGCGCGGCGGCCTGGGCGGCCAGCCGGCGCAGCACCTCCTGGGAGAGCGTGCGGTCGAAGCCGACCCGCTCCCGGCTGGCGCCGATCAGCACCGGCCCGCCCGGGGTGCCCTCGATCACGGCGGAGGTCTCCAGCCCGGCGGATCCGCTGGCCACGTTGGCGACGTAGTCGGCCGCGTAGACCTTGTGCCGCACGACCCGCGGCAGCGGCTCGGTGACCAGCACGAAGCCGCGCCGGGGCAGCACCGGCAGGCCCACCCCGGCCAGTGCGGCCACCTCGCCGCCCCAGGTGCCGGCCGCGTTCACCACGGCGCCGGCGGCCAGGCCGCGCCGGTCGGTCCGCACGCCGCGCACGGCGCCGTCCGGGCCCCGGTCGATGGCGGTGACGCTCTCCCCGGCGATCAGCCGGGCGCCCATCCGGCGGGCCTCGCGCAGCAGGTGGGCGGCGGCGAGGGCGGGCTGGACCTGGGCGTCCTGCGGGTAGTGGAAGCCGCCGGCCAGGCCCTCGGCCAGGTGCGGTTCCAGCTCGCGCAGCCGCTCGCCGGGCACTTCCTCGGCCTCGACCCCGACGGCCCGCTGTCCGGCGGCGAAGGCCCGCAGCGCGTCCTGTCCGGCGGCGGTGGAGGCGACCACCACGCCGCCCTTGGGCTCGTACTCGATGGCCGGGCCGAGCCGCTCGGCGAGTTCGCGCCAGAGCCGCGTACTGAGCAGGGCGAGGTCGAGTTCGGGGCCGGGTTCCTTGTCGGAGACCAGCAGGTTGCCCTCGCCCGCGCCGGTGGTGCCGCCGGCCACCGGGCCGCGGTCCACGACGGCGACGGCGAGCCCGGCGCGGGCGGCGTAGTAGGCGCAGGCGGCGCCGACCACGCCGGCGCCGACCACGACGACATCCAGGGGAGGTCTCTCGGTCTTCAGCACGTCAGTAATATGTCACATGCCATGAGAGCTGCCAAGCCCGCCGCCCGAAACCGGGAGCACCCCCGACCAGCGGAAAGGCCCGAACGCCGAGGAGCCCCGGCCCACCGCTCGGCAGAGCGGCGGACCGGGGCTCCGTCAGGGCCTACCGGTTCGGGCGACTCAGGTGATGTCGTCCATCTCCTCGCGGCGGGACGCCGGCACCGCCGCGCCGGCCGCCGGGGCCGCCGAGGCCTCGACGGACTCCGCACCGGCCACCGGCTGCACCGACAGGTCCAGGTGCGAGGCCTCCTCGTCGTCCAGCCCCGCGTCCGGGTTGCGGCGCGCCTTCCGCTTGTCGTTGAAGAGCGCGATCGCCACCGCGATGAAGTACAGCGCCCAGATCGGCGCGGCCAGCGCCAGCATGCTCAGCGGGTCGGCACTCGGCGTGGCGAAGGCCGCGAACACCGTGATGCCCATGACCATGCCGCGCCACCAGCCCAGCAGCCGCTTGCCGCCGACCATGCCGATGACGTTCAGCATCACCAGCAGCAGCGGGAACTCGAAGGCCAGGCCGAAGACCAGCACCATCCTGGTGGCGATGTCGAAGTAGTCCTCGGGCGGCAGGATCGGCGTGGTGTTGTTCGGGGTGAACGAGATCAGCACGTCGATCGTGGTCGGCAGCACCAGGATGGCCACGGCCACACCGGCCAGGAAGAGCGGCGTCCCGCAGAGCAGGAAGACGAACGTGTACTTCTTCTCGTGCTTGTGCAGGCCGGGCGCCACGAAGGCCCAGACCTGGTAGAGCCAGATCGGCACGGTCGCGACCACACCGGCCGTCAGGGCCACCTTCAGCATCCAGGTGAAACCGGCGGTCAGGCCGATGTTGGAGACCTGGGCGCACTTGCCGTGGTAGTGCTTGGCCAGCTCCGGGGTGTTGCACTGCGGCAGCGGCTTCAGCAGCAGGTCCTCGAGCTGCTTGTGGTAGATCGCCGCCACGATGGTGATCACCACGATCGCCAGGACCGACTTGACCACGCGGTTGCGCAGTTCCCGCAGGTGGTCGGCGAGGGCCATCCGCCCCTCAGGATCCTTTGACGCCTTCGGCGCCTTGGAGAGCTTGCTCAACCCCGGTCCTCAACTCGTGCGTGGGGGCCCGCCGGTCGACGGGCCTGCGAAGTCGCGTACGTCACGTGCGCCGCGCTCAGTGCGGACGGTCGCCGTCGGGCGCCAAGGCCCCGGCGGCGGACTCGTTCACCGGACGGGCCGTGGCCGCCGCGCCCGGGGCGGACCGGATGGTCTTGCCCGCACCACCGTCGACCGGAGCCGGAGCGGGCCGGGCCGGCTGCTCGGACTCGCCGTCCGAACGCATCGCCTGCGCCTCGCTCTTCAGGATCCGCATCGACTTGCCCAGCGAGCGCGCCAGGTCCGGCAGCCGCTTGGCTCCGAACAGCACGATGGCGAGAACCACGATCACCACGATCGCGGTCATCGAGATGCGCATGCGCGACCACCTTCAGTCATGGCGGCCCGACGGGCCGTCCGCTGCGGATGGTAACCGCTGCGGATGACGCCACGACGACGGCCGCCCGAACAGGACAGCGGCCCCAGGAACGCGGTTCAGGAGCCACCTCAGAGCGTAACCCGACCCCGCCCGCGCGCAGCAGCCCCCGTGCCGCCGTCGGCCCGGTCGTGCTGTGCGGAACTACGCGACCGGGACGGTCCGCTCCTCGACCGGGGCGTTCGCCGCCGGCATCGCCTCCGCCAGGTCCTCGGCCGCCGCGGCCAGCGCCCGCGAGGCCCGGTCCACGCCCTTGGCCAGCGCCCGCACGTCCAGCCAGAGCCGGATCGCGAGGATCCCGAGGACCAGCAGGCCCGCGGTGGCGAGCAGGACGGCGGCGACGAGCATCCAGGACATGCGCCCCACCCTATACGGGGGTCACCCCTCCGCCGGGACGAGCCGCATGGTGCGCACCCCGGCCCCGGTGAGCGCCTCGACGATCTTCTCCCCGGCCGGCTTGCGCACCGCCGCCCCGCACCGCGGGCAGCCGAAGCTGTAGTGCGCCTGGGCCGGGGTGCGGCCGAGGGTCAGGCGGAAGTCCTCGGCCGGGAGCTCCACCTTCTCCCGGCACTCGGAGCAGTACACCTTGAATCTGGTCCCGGGTTCCACCGCTCAGGCCCGCCCCTCCCCGTAGGCGGCCAGCGCCTCCCGCGCGGCCGAGCGCGCCTGCTCGGCCAGTTCGGGCGGCGAGACGATCCGGCCGTCCCGGCCCAGCCGCAGCGCCAGCGGGCGCAGCTGGGAGGGGTCGGCGCTGCGCAGGGTGATCCGCAGCCCGCCGTCGGGCAGTTCCTCGGCCCGGTCGTGGGTGTAGTACTCGGCCACCCAGCGCCCGCCGGAGGAGACCTCGACGACCACCTCCGGGTCGTCCGCCGCCGGGTTGACCAGCCCGCCGCTGAGGTCGCGCGGCTCGCGCCGGGGCGGGTCGGCCGGGACGTCCAGGACGCGGATCTCGGCGACCCGGTCGAGCCGGAACATCCGGTGGTCCTCGGAGGTGCGGCACCAGGCCTCGAGGTAGGTGTGGCCCTCGGTGAGCAGCCGGATCGGGTCGACCTCCCGCTCGGTCATCCCGCCGCGCCCGTGCGAGTAGTAGCGCAGCCAGAGCCGGCGGCCCTCGCTGAGCGCGCGGTCGATGTCGGCGAAGACGTGGCTCTCCGCCTCGAAGGTGACGCCGACCCTGGCGCTGCCCTCGGCGCTCTCCCCCGCCGCGTTCTCGATCTTGGCGACGGCCCGGGTGAGCGCCTCGCGGTCCCCGGCCCGCAGGCCCGGCAGCCCGGCCACCGCGCGGGCGGCCACCAGCAGCGCGGTCGCCTCGTCGGCGGCCAGCCGCAGCGGCTGGGCCACGTCGTCGACGTTGTGCCACCAGATCCGCTCGCCGTCGGTGTCGATGTCGAGCAGGTCGCCGCCGCGGAAGCTGGTGCCGCACATCGGCAGCACGTTGAGGTCCGCGATCAGCTCGCGCTCGCTGATCCCGAACGCCCGGGCCACCTCGGCGACCTCGGCCCCGGGCCGCTCGCGCAGGTAGGTGACCAGCGACAGCATCCGTCGCGTCTGGTCGATGGCGTTGCTCACGCGCTCTCTCCTTCAAGCCCCGCGACCGCCCGCAGCCGGTCGACGACATCCGCCCGCAGCTCCTCCGGCCCGAGCACCAGCACGTCAGGCCCGAACTCGGCCAGGTCCGCGCCCAGCCCGTTGCCGTACGGGATCTCCAGCTCGTCCCAGGCCTCGTCCACCCGGGTGCTGCTCAGCGCCTTGGTGCGCAGCGGGAAGCCGGCGCCCCGGCGGACCCGGACGGTCGCGGTGGCGGTGGCACCCTCCCCCGCGAACTTCGCTACGGTGGCCCGGACGTCCACGTGCTCGGGCACGGTGCCGAGGAAGGCCCCGGCCCGCGCCTTCACCCGGCCGGTGATCCGGCTGAGCCGGAACACCCGGGCGTCGCCCCGGTCGCGGTCGTACCCGGCCAGGTACCAGTGGCCGCGCCAGCACTCCAGCGCCCACGGCTCGACGCTGCGCTGCTCGACGGCGGCGGCGCCGGCCTTGCGGTACTCGAAGGTGACCGGACGGCGGTCCCGGGCTGCGGTGAGCAGCGGCTCGAACGCGGCCTCCCGGGCGGGGATGCGCGGCTCCAGGGCGGTACGGCCCTCGGCCTCGGTGAACGGCACCCCGGCCGCGCGCAGCTTCTGCAGGGCGCCGCTGGCCGCGCCGGACATCTTGGCCTGCTGCCAGACCCGGGCGGCCAGGGTCAGCGCGGCCGCCTCCTCGGCGTCCAGGGCGATCTCGGGCAGCCGGTTGCGGTCGGCCCTGGCCAGGTAGCCGAGCTCGCCGTCCAGGGCGCTCTCGTCGACGTCGATCACCAGGCCGAGCTCGCGCAGGTCGTCCTTGTCCCGCTCGAACATCCGGTTGAAGGCGTCCTCGCTGCTGGTCTGCCAGGCCTCGCGGTACGCCTCGATGGATTCCCGCAGCTCCTTCTTGGAGAGCGGACGTCTGGTGTTCATCAGGCACAGGGCGAGATTCATCAGCCGCTCTGCCTTGGCGATCGCCATCGCTGACCCTTCCGGTGTGCCGCGCCGCGCGCGGGGTGCGCCAACCGGGCGGTCTCCACCCGGCGGGACCGACCGTACCGGTAGCGGTACGCGCTGCAAAAGCCGCCTCCGCGAACGCCCCCGGACACGCCCGTGGGCCGGGCCCCCGGAGGGGTCCGGCCCACGGTCACGGCAGGCTCAGACGCCCAGCAGGTCGACCACGAAGATCAGGGTCGAGTGCGGCGGGATGGCCGGGGTCGGCGACTGGGCACCGTACGCCAGGTGCGACGGGATGGTCAGCTCGCGGCGGCCGCCGACCTTCATGCCGGCGACGCCCTGGTCCCAGCCCTTGATGACGCGGCCCTTGCCCAGCGGGAACTGGAAAGGAGCGGTGCCCCGGTTCCAGCTCGCGTCGAACTCCTCGCCGGTCTCGAAGGTCACGCCGACGTAGCGCACGCTGACGACCTGGCCCGGCTTGGCCTCCTCGCCGTCACCGACGACGATGTCGCGGATCTGCAGCTCCGTCGGGGCGTCGCCGATCGGGAAGTCGATCTCGGGCTTCTCGTTGAGGTTGACGCTCACAGTCCCTCTTCTCACATTCGCTTGCATTCACGACCAAGCGGCGGGCACCCGTACCGGGTCCGCCCCGACAGAAGTCTCGGCGAACCACCGTACGCGCACCCGCCGCCCGTCCGGGTCCGGCCACACGGCCGGACCCGAAGGTCACACGTGCACCATTGTCACCCGAAAGTGGATCAGCCCTGACCGGCGTCGAGGATGTCCACCACGAAGACCAGCGTCGCGCCGGGCGGAATGTCGCCCTGGCCCTTGTCGCCGTAGCCCAGCGAGGCGGGGATCACCAGCTCGACCCGGCTGCCGACGGTCTGCCCCTCCAGGCCCTGGTCCCAGCCCTGGATGACCTGGCCGCCGCCGACCGGGAAGGTGAACGCCTGGCCCTTGCTGAGCGAGGAGTCGAACACCTTGCCGTCCTTGAACAGCGCGCCGGTGTACTGGACGACGACCTTCTCGCCCTTCTCCACCGCCGGCCCGGTGCCCTTGATCAGGACGTGCGACTTCAGCTCGGTCGGGTCCTTCGCCCCGGCCACCGGGGTGATCTCGGCCGGCTTCTTGCCGTTGTCCTTGACCTGCGGGAAGTCCGCCGGCGGCGGCGTGACTGTCCCGCTCACCACGGAGTCGGGCGCGTTGGCATTGCGGACGTCGATCACGAAGATCAGGTCGTCCTTGGGGCCGATCGACATGTCGGCCTTGCCCTGGGCGCCGAACGCGGCGGCCGGCGGGGCCACCACCAGCAGCCGGCTGCCGGCCTTCTTGCCGATCACGGCCTGGTCCAGGGCCGGGATCAGCGAGTCGGTGCCGGCCTGGAAGATCTGCGGCTTCCCGTTGGCGTCGTACGAGCTCGGGATGTCCTTGCCGGTGTTCCAGTCCTTGGCGGTGTAGTCCACCGAGGTCCAGGAGTTCTTCTCGACCTTGGCGCCGGTGCCCTCGGTGAGCACCTTGACCACGAAGGAGCCGTCGGAGGCCTCGCCCGGCACCTGGATCTCGGCCTTCTTGCCGAAGTCGCCGGCGACCGTCGGCAGCACCTTGGCGCTGTCCTTGATCGGCGGTACCGGCTCGGCGGTCGGCGTGGGCTGCGCGGTCTTGGCCGCGTCCGGCTTGGCCGCGGCGCTGTCCTTGGAGCCGTCCTTGTTCACCATGTAGAGCGTGACGCCGCTGCCGACCAGCAGCAGGGCGATCACCGTGCCGAGGATCACGCCCAGCTTGCCGACGCCGGGCGGGTTCTCGTCGTACCCGGCCTCCGAGGTGTCGGACTTGCGCACGCTGGAGGCGAAGATCTGCGGGGCGTCGTCCGTCTTGGTCCCGCCGCCCGGGGCGCGCGGCGCCTCACCGGGCTGCGCCCAGCCGGCCTGCTGCGCCAGGATCGCCGGGGGGACGACGATCGACTCGCGGTCCCCGCCGACCGGGCCGCCGGGACGGGAGGCGGCCGGGTCCGCAGAGCCGTCGTTCGCCGCGGTGCCGGCCCCGCCCGGGCTCGGCGTCTTCTCAGTCATGACTCCCCATCCATCTCGCCACGAGGTCTTCCAGGTCTGCGCCCGGCGTGGGCACGCCGGCCTGCGGTCGCACCGCCCGCCCCAGGCCTCGGCGCCGGGCGGCGCCTGCCACAGTGCGTGGGCAGTATGACAGCTCAGGATGAGGGCGGACGCTTCGTTGTACGAGCGTCCGCCCAAGCGTACGGAATCCCCGGGGTGAGTTCGAGGGGCTGCGCCGGTGGAGTCCCCCCAGGCACAGCCCCCCGGCAGCTGGACCGCCAGACCGCTAGACCGCTTCGAGGATGTCGATCACGAAGACCAGGGTCGAGTTCGCGGGCACCGAGCCCTGTGCCTTGTCCTGGTAGCCGAGCGCCGGCGGCACCACCAGCAGGACCCGGCTGCCGACGTTCTGCCCGACCAGGCCCTTGTCCCAGCCCTCGATCACGCTGCCGGTGCCGATCTGCACCGCCTGGGCTCCGCCGTGCGTCCAGGAGGAGTCGAACTGCTGGCCGTTGGCCCACAGCACCCCGGTGTACTGCACCACCAGGGTCTGCCCGCTCTTGACCTGCTTGCCCTCCCCCTTGATCAGCACGGCCTGCTGGAGCTCGTTCGGCGGGGCCTGCCCGGCCGGGACCGTGATCGTCGCCGGGGCCTTGCCGTTGTCCTTGACCTGCGGCATCGTCGCGGGCGGCTCGGTCATCGTCCCGCTCAGCGTGGAGTCCGGCGGCAGGCTCTCCATGATGTCCAGCACGAACACCACCGTGTCACCCTTTTTGACGCCCAGCTGGCCGGAGCCCTGCTCGCCGAAGGCCGCCGCCGGCGGGGCCACCACCAGCAGCCGGGAGCCCACCTTCTTGCCGATCACGCTCTGGTCCAGCGCCGGCACCAGCTGCCCGCTGCCGGCCTGGTAGAGCTGCGGCTTGCCGTTGGCGTCGTACGAGCTGGGCAGGTCCTTGCCGGTGGTCCAGTCCTTGGCGGTGTAGTTGACCGTCACCCAGTCGCCCTTGTTGACGGTGGCCCGCTCGCCCTCGGTGACCGTGTTCACCACGAACTGGCCGCTGGGCTGCTGGCCCTCGGGGATGGTGATGGTGGCCTTGCTGCCGTACCCGCCACCCGAAAGGGTGGGCATCGGTGACGCCTCGCTGACCGGCGCCGGCACCGTCGGGGCGGCGCTCACCGTGGTCGGCGTCGCGGGGCCAGCCGCCGGGGGGGAACTGCTGCAGGCGACCGCGAGCAGCAGCGGCAGGGTGGGAAGCAAACCGGCGGTGCGGCGCACGGTGGTCCTAACTGTCGGTCGAAGTCGGCTCTCCTGACTCGACGGACAGCGTATGCCCGGCACGCGTCCGGCCCCGGTAGACACCACCGGGGCCGGACGCCTCCTTGATCACACCGCTGCGGTCACTCCTGGTGACCACGCGGCCTCAGCGGGTTCACATCCCCGCGATCAGCTTCTCCACCCGCTCGTCCACCGAACGGAACGGGTCCTTGCACAGCACCGTGCGCTGGGCCTGGTCGTTGAGCTTCAGGTGCACCCAGTCCACCGTGAAGTCCCGGCGCTGCTCCTGCGCCCGGCGGATGAAGTCCCCGCGCAGCCGGGCCCGGGTGGTCTGCGGCGGGATCGACTTGGCCTCGAAGGTCCTGAGGTCGGTGGTCACCCGCTGCGCCTGGCCCTTGCCCTGGAGCAGGTAGAACAGGCCGCGGCGGCGGTGGATGTCGTGGTACGCGAGGTCGATCTGCGCCACCCGCGGGTTGGACATGCTCATCTGGTTCTTCTCGCGGTAGCGCTCGATGAGCTTGTACTTGATGATCCAGTCGATCTCCTGGGCCACCCCGTCCAGCCGCTCGGTGCGGACGGCCTCCAGGGTGCGGCCCCACAGGTCGAGCACCCGGGCGACCGTCCCGGTGTTGATGCCCTTGCGCTCGGCGAACTCCAGGGCCTTGGTGTAGTACTCCTCCTGGATGTCCAGCGCGCTGGCCTCCCGGCCGTTGGCGAGGCGCACCTGGTGGGTGCCGGTGAGGTCGTGGCTGACCTCGCGGATCGCCCGGATCGGGTTCTCCAGGGTGAGGTCGCGCATCACCACGCCGGCCTCGATCAGCCGCAGCACCAGGTCGGTGGAGCCGACCTTGAGCAGCGTGGTGGTCTCGGACATGTTGGAGTCGCCGACGATCACGTGCAGCCGGCGGTAGCGCTCGGCGTCCGCGTGCGGCTCGTCCCGGGTGTTGATGATCGGGCGCGAGCGGGTGGTGGCGGAGCTGACGCCCTCCCAGATGTGCTCGGCCCGCTGGCTGACGCAGTACACCGCGCCGCGCGGGGTCTGGAGCACCTTGCCCGCGCCGCAGATCAGCTGCCGGGTGACCAGGAAGGGGATCAGCACGTCGGCCAACCGGGAGAACTCGCCGTGCCGGGCCACCAGGTAGTTCTCGTGGCAGCCGTAGGAGTTGCCGGCCGAGTCGGTGTTGTTCTTGAAGAGGTAGACGTCCCCCGCGATGCCCTCCTCGTGCAGCCGCCGCTCGGCGTCCACCAGGAGCCCCTCGAGGATGCGCTCGCCGGCCTTGTCGTGCGTCACCAGCTCGACGACGTCGTCGCACTCGGGGGTGGCGTACTCGGGGTGGGAGCCGACGTCGAGGTACAGGCGGGCGCCGTTGCGCAGGAAGACGTTGCTGCTGCGCCCCCAGGAGACGACCCGGCGGAACAGGTACCGCGCCACCTCGTCCGGCGACAGCCGCCGCTGCCCGCGGAACGTGCAGGTCACGCCGTACTCGTTCTCCAGCCCGAAAATCCGGCGGTCCATGAGCACTCCATTCTCTGTCGGAGCTGTCCGAAACCGCCTCCACGACGACTGGGCCGCCGCAGGGGCACCGGAGTCCCGTACGGCGGCAGGCCGCCGTACGGGACTCCGCAGGAACTGCTACACCGGCGTGCCGTCCGCCGGGTTGTCCTCGTCGTCCGCCTCGGCGGACTGGTCCCCGTCGAGCAGCCGGCCCAGCTGGTTGCCCAGGATCCGCTTGAACTTGCGCTGCTGGAACCGCTGGCGGTCGAGGACCGCGACCTCCAGCTGCTCCGGCGTGAGGCTGCGCGGGCTGCCGCCGTTGGGGTCCCGGGCGAGCGAGTCCACGGCGAGCTTCACCGCCTCGGTGAGGCTCATGCCGGCCCGGTGGCGCTGGCCCAGGTAGTTGCCGATCGAGTCGGCGTTGCCGCCGACCACCACGTAGTTCTTCTCGTCCACGACCGAGCCGTCCGGCGTGAGCCGGTAGATCTGGTCGTTGTCGGAGGTGCGGCCGACCTCGGCCACGATCAGCTCGACCTCGTACGGCTTCTCGCCGACCGAGGAGAAGATGGTGCCCAGGGTCTGGGCGTACACGTTGGCCAGGCCGCGGGCGGTGACGTCGGCCCGGTCGTAGGAGTAGCCGCGCAGGTCGGCGTAGCGGACGCCGCCGATGCGCAGGTTCTCGAACTCGTTGTAGCGGCCGACCGCCGCGAAGGCGATCTTGTCGTAGATCTCGGAGACCTTGTGGAGCGCCCTGGAGGTGTTCTCCGCGACGAAGACGATGCCGTCGGCGTAGGTGAGCACGACCACGCTGCGGCCGCGGGCGATGCCCTTGCGGGCGTACTCCGCGCGGTCCGCCATGGCCTGCTGGGGTGAGACGTAGAACGGTGTCGACACCGGCGGTCGTCCCTTTCCTGTGAGGGGGTGGCTAGATCAGCGGGGCCTGCGGGCCGTTGGGCCGGGCCAGGCGCTCGTCGGTGATGGCGACGGCGACCTCCGTGACCTCCGCCTCGGTGAGCCGGCGGAAGCCGTCCTCGGTGATCAGCGAGACGATCGGGAAGATCTTGCGGGCGAGGTCGGGACCGCCGGTGGCGGAGTCGTCGTCCGCGGCGTCGTACAGCGCCTGGACGACCATGGTGACGGCCTGGTCGGCCGTCAGGTCCTCGCGGTAGAGCTTCTTCATCGAGCCGCGGGCGAAGACCGATCCCGAGCCGGTGGCCGTGAAGCCGCGCTCCTCGGAGCGCCCGCCGGTGACGTCGTAGTTGAAGATCCGGCCGCGGCCGAGGTCCAGGTCGTAGCCGGCGAACAGCGGCACCACCGCGAGGCCCTGCATCGCCATGCCCAGGTTGCCCCGGATCATGGTGGTGAGCCGGTTGGCCTTGCCCTCCAGGGAGAGCGTGGTGCCCTCGATCTTCTCGTAGTGCTCCAGCTCCAGCTGGAACAGCCGGACCATCTCGATCGCGAGGCCCGCGGTGCCGGCGATGCCGACCGCGCTGAACTCGTCGGCCGGGAAGACCTTCTCCATGTCGCGCTGGGCGATCACGTTGCCCATGGTCGCCCGCCGGTCACCCGCGATCACCACGCCGCCGTCGAACACCGCGGCCACGATCGTGGTCCCGTGCGGGGCCTCGACCATGACGCCCTCGGGGAGCCCGCGGCGGCCGGGGAGCAGTTCCGGCTGGTGGTCGGCGAGGAAGTCGATGAAGGACGACGACCCCGGGGTCAGGAAGGCAGCCGGCAGACGCCCGGTGCCGCGAGTGTTGGCTTCCACACGATTCCTTCCAGGTAGCTTGAAGCGCGCGCTGCCCGCACCCTACCCGTCCGACGATCACCGTGAACGCGTGGAGGGGCCGGTGCCGGACGGCCGGGCGGTGTTCTCCGCCCGGCCGCCGGGGACGATCGCGACCGTGAATTCCGGAATGCCCGGGCCGGACTATTGCCCGCCCTTCTGGACGAATCCTCGGACGAAATCCTCCGCATTGGATTCGAGGACCTCGTCGATTTCGTCCAGCACCGCGTCGACGTCGTCGCTCAGCTTTTCCTGGCGCTCCTTGAGGTCGTCGGAATTCTGGCTTTCCGCGGCCTGCTCCTCGACCTCCTCGGAGGAACGGTTCGCCCGCTGCTGGCCGCCGCCGGTGTCCTTGCTCGCCATTTCCCTCACCCCGCTCGATTCGTCTGGCACGGTTCGGTCGTTGCTTGCTGCACCGACCCTATACACAAGGTGCGACTACCGCTCCCGGTTTGCCGGTGGCGCTTCCTGTCCAACACCCGCTGCCACCCCGGATGATTCCCATTCGGCGGACGTTCACCCATGGTGATCGAAAAGTTACCCGCCGGACAGCACCCGGAGCAGGTCCTCGGCCGTGCGGCAGCGGTCCAGCAGCTCCTTGACGTGGTTGCGGGTGCCGCGCAACGGCTCCAGGGTGGGGACCCGCTGCAGGGAGTCCCGGCCGGGCAGGTCGAAGATCACCGAGTCCCAGGAGGCGGCCGCGACGTGCTCCGCGTACTGCTCCAGGCAGCGCCCGCGGAAGTACGCCCTGGTGTCCTCCGGCGGCTTGGAGACGGCCCGCTCGACCTCGTCCTCGGTGAGCAGCCGCTCGAACCTGCCGCGCGCCACCAGACGGTTGTAGAGGCCCTTCTCGGGCCGTACGTCGCTGTACTGGAGGTCGACCAGGTGCAGCCGCGGGTTGTCCCACTGCAGGGCGTCCCGGCTGCGGTAGCCCTCCAGGATCTCCCGCTTGGCGATCCAGTCCAGCTCGCGGGAGAGCGACATCGGGTCGCGCTCCAGTCGGCCCAGGACGTCCTCCCAGCGCGCCAGCACGTCCACCGTCTGCTCGTCCGCGTCGGTGCCGAAGCGGTCCTCGACGTACTTGCGGGCCAGCTCGAAGTACTCCAGCTGGAGCTGGACGGCGGTGAGCTTGCGCCCGTTGCGCAGGGTGATCAGGTGCTTGAGCGTCGGGTCGTGGGAGACCCGGTGCAGGGTGCGCACCGGCTGGTCGACGGCGAGGTCGGCGGCGATGAACGAGTCCTCGATCATCGACAGGACCAGTGAGGTGGTGCCCAGCTTGAGGTAGGTGGAGATCTCGGAGAGGTTGGCGTCCCCGATGATCACGTGCAGCCGGCGGTACTTCTCGGCGTCGGCGTGCGGCTCGTCCCTGGTGTTGATGATCGGGCGCTTGAGCGTCGTCTCCAGGCCCACCTCGACCTCGAAGTAGTCCGCCCGCTGGCTGATCTGGAAGCCGTGCGCCGAGCCGTCCTGGCCGATGCCGACCCGGCCGGCGCCGGTGACCACCTGGCGGGAGACGAAGAACGGGGTGAGGTGGCGGACGATGTCGGCGAACGGTGTCGCCCGCTTCATCAGGTAGTTCTCGTGGGTGCCGTAGGAGGCGCCCTTGTTGTCGGTGTTGTTCTTGTACAGGTGGATCTTCTGCCCGTTGGGCAGCTCCAGCGCGCGCTGCGCGGCCGCCGCCATGATCCGCTCGCCGGCCTTGTCCCAGAGCACGGCGTCACGCGGGTTGGTCACCTCGGGCGAGCTGTACTCGGGGTGCGCGTGGTCCACGTAGAACCGGGCCCCGTTGGTGAGGATGACGTTGGCGAGGCCGATGTCCTCGTCGGTCAGCTGGCTGGCGTCCGCGACCTCGCGGGCCAGGTCGAACCCCCGTGCGTCGCGCAGCGGATTCTCCTCCTCGAAGTCCCAGCGGGCCCGCCGTGCCCGGTGCATCGCCGCCGCGTACGCGTTGACGATCTGGGACGAGGTGAGCATGGCGTTGGCGTTGGGGTGCCCGGGCACGGAGATCCCGTACTCGGTCTCGATGCCCATCACGCGCCGTACGGTCATGCGGCCCTCCTTGCCCGGTGCACCGCCCCCGACGGGCGGAGCACGCTGACGTACCGCCGAACAACACCGACGCCGGCCTCTGCCCGCGGACGGTGGGTCGAGCCTAGAACCCGGCGCCGAGCGGCGGGCCCGGAGACGCGCCGTCCGGCTGCGGGGCCGCGAGGCGCCACAGCCGGACGGGGTGCGTACAGCTCCGGGGACCGCTGCCGGCCCGGACAACCGCGTGCTTACAGGTACTGCCCCGTGTTGGCGACAGTGTCGATCGAGCGGCCGGACTCGGCGCCCTGCTTGCCGGTGACCAGCGTGCGGATGAAGACGATCCGCTCGCCCTTCTTGCCGGAGATGCGGGCCCAGTCGTCCGGGTTGGTGGTGTTCGGGAGGTCCTCGTTCTCCTTGAACTCGTCCACGCAGGCGGCGAGCAGGTGGGAGACGCGCAGACCCCGCTGGCCGTGGTCGAGGAAGTCCTTGATGGCCATCTTCTTCGCCCGGTCGACGATGTTCTGGATCATCGCGCCGGAGTTGAAGTCCTTGAAGTACAGGACCTCCTTGTCACCGTTGGCGTAGGTGACCTCCAGGAAGCGGTTCTCCTCCGTCTCGGAGTACATCCGCTCCACGACCGACTGGATCATCGCGGCCACCGTGGTCTCGACGGAGCCGTCGTGCTCCTTGAGGTCGTCCGGGTGGAACGGCAGCGAGTCCTTGAGGTACTTGGAGAAGATGTCCTTCGCGGCCTCGGCGTCCGGGCGCTCGATCTTGATCTTGACGTCCAGGCGGCCGGGCCGCAGGATCGCCGGGTCGATCATGTCCTCGCGGTTCGAGGCGCCGATGACGATGACGTTCTCCAGGCCCTCCACGCCGTCGATCTCGGCGAGCAGCTGCGGGACGATGGTGTTCTCCACGTCCGAGCTGACCCCGGAGCCGCGGGTGCGGAACAGGGACTCCATCTCGTCGAAGAAGACGATGACGGGCGTGCCCTCGCCCGCCTTCTCCCGGGCGCGCTGGAAGACCAGCCGGATCTGCCGCTCGGTCTCGCCCACGTACTTGTTGAGCAGCTCGGGGCCCTTGATGTTGAGGAAGTAGCTCTTCCCCTGGGGGCGGCCGGTGACCTCGGCGACCTTCTTCGCCAGCGAGTTGGCGACCGCCTTGGCGATCAGCGTCTTGCCGCAGCCGGGCGGGCCGTAGAGCAGCACGCCCTTGGGCGGGCGCAGCTCGTACTCCTTGAAGAGGTCGGCGTGCAGGTAGGGCAGCTCGACCGCGTCGCGGATCTGCTCGATCTGGTTGCTCAGACCGCCGATCTGGCGGTAGTCGATGTCCGGGACCTCCTCGAGGACCAGCTCCTCGACCTCGGACTTCGGCACGACCTCGAACACGTAGCCGGAGCGGGGCTCCAGCAGCAGGGCGTCCCCGGCCCGGATGGTCATCCCGCGCAGCGGCTCGGCGAGGCGCACCACGCGCTCCTCGTCGGTGTGACCGAGGACCAGGGCGCGCTCGCCGTCCTCCAGGAGCTCCTTGAGGGTGACGATCTCGCCGATGTTCTCGAAGGCCATCGCGTCCACGATGTTGAGGGCCTCGTTGAGCATCACTTCCTGGCCGCGCCGCACCTCGTCGAGGGCGACGTTGGGGCTGACGTTCACGCGGAGCTTGCGCCCCCCGGTGAAGATGTCCGCGGTGCCGTCCTCGTTCGCGTCGAGGAAGGTGCCGAAGCCGGCCGGGGGCTGTGCGAGCCGGTCCACTTCCTCCTTGAGGGCCACGATCTGGTCGCGGGCCTCGCGCAGGGTGGAGGCGAGCCGTTCGTTCTGGGCGGTCACGCCCGCCAGGTTGGTCTGGAGCTCGACGATCCGCTCTTCGAGGATCCTCGAATTGCGCGGCGAGTCGGCGAGCTTGCGGCGCAACACGGCGATTTCCTGCTCAAGGTACGAGACCTGAGCGGCCTCGTCGGAACCACGAGCGGGCCTGCCGGTGCTGCGGTTGTAGTCGTCATCGTGGGCTGCCACGGTCCTCACCTCCTCCGGGGAGCTGGACGCTTCCAGACCCTACCTGGGACCAGGGGTCCGTAAACCCCTAGATCAAGAAAGATGGAACGGGCGTGTCCGATCTTCGCCCCAGCGTGCTTCCCCTCTGCTAAGGGGGATACCCACCGCGCACCGCCCAAAGCGGGCCAGATGTATCGTCGGGCGAAGTGATATCCGATCGCGACCACAACTGGAGGTCCGATCGTTGTACGAATGGCGGGATTGCTCCAGGAATAGGGGCGACCCGGGACAGAAACGGCAGGGGACCATGTCGGTGACCGAGCAGACGGCGGCAGCGGCCGAGGAGCTGGAGGTGTGGATCGACCAGGATCTGTGCACCGGCGACGGCATCTGTGCGCAGTACGCACCCGAGGTCTTCGAGCTCGACATCGACGGGCTGGCCTACGTGAAGGGGCCTGACGACGAGCTGCGCCAGCAGCCCGGGGAGACCGCCCCGGTGCCGCTGACGATCCTTCAGGACGTGGTGGACTCGGCGAAGGAGTGCCCCGGCGACTGCATCCACGTGCGCCGGGTCGCCGACCGGGTCGAGGTGTACGGGCCGGACGCGGAGTAGTCGGGTCCGTAGTCGGTCCGTCACACGGCGGAGACCGGGGCGGCGGCCTGGGAGCGTTCCCAGCCGCCGCCCCGGTGCGTCCAGGTGAGGTCGACCGAGACGTCCGGCCGGAACCGCGGCACGTCCTCGCTCGAATACCCCTGCGCGTGGCCGGTGATGACGCCGTCCGACCGCACCGCGATCCGGCTCACGGTGAGGTTCTCGCGTTCGGCGAGCAGGGTGGCCACCACCTCGGGGCGCTCGCCCGGGCCGAAGCCGAGCAGGAAGACGGCGTCCGGCGGGGTGCCGGTCTCGGTGGCGCAGTGCGCGGTGACCACCGTGCCGGGGCGCCCGTCACCGAGCCGCGCGGGCACGACCAGCGTCGTCTTGACCGGGAACGGACCGCAGTCCAGCGGGAGTTGGGCCCGGGCCGGGTCGGGGGCGGCGGTCGCGGCGATGGCCTTGGGGGTCTCGTGGGCGGGTACCGGGGTGCCGGTCGCCGGGGAGGCGGCCAGCGCGGCCCCCACCACCGCGCCGCAGCCGGCCAGGGCGACGGCCCAGTGCCAGGGGGCGGTGCGCGCGTGTCCGGGCCCGGAACGGCCCCGCGGTGTCCGCTGTCCAGTCGTCGCCGTCGTCGTCCCGACCGCGGTCTTCACCAGGCGTCCCCTCCAGGGCTCCACAAGCCGCTCTGCGTGAGCGAGCATCGTCCCACACCGTGCTCGGCGGCATGCGAAAGGGGTGGTACGAGCGCCGTGCTCGTACCACCCCTTCTCGGTGGGTCCGGGTTCAGCCCAGGTCGGGCTGGTCCGCGTCCGTGGCGCGGGCGGCCTTGCGGGCCGCGGCGCGCTCCTGGAGGGTGGGCTCGGGCGCCCCGTTGTCGTAGTCCTCGCCGTACGCGCCCTTGGCCGGACGGCGGCGGCGCAGCGGCGGCTCCACGCCGTCCGCCAGGCGGCGGGCGGTGAGCAGGAAGCCGGTGTGGCCGATCATCCGGTGGTCCGGGCGGACGGCCAGGCCCTCCAGGTGCCAGGTGCGGACCATGGTCTCCCAGGCCTGCGGCTCGGTGAAGGTGCCGTGGTCGCGCAGCGCCTCGACGGTCTTGGACATCTGCGTGGTGGTGGCCACGTAGCAGCAGATGAGGCCGCCGGGGACGAGCGCCTTGGAGGCGACGTCCAGGCACTCCCAGGGGGCCAGCATGTCGAGGATGACGCGGTCGACGTCGGTCTCGACCAGGTTGTCCTGGAGGTCGCCGACGGTGAGCTTCCACGCCGGGTGCGGGCCGCCGAAGTAGCGCTCGACGTTCCCCTGGGCGATGTCGGCGAAGTCCTGCCGACGCTCGTAGGAGGCCAGCATGCCCTGCTCGCCGACGGCGCGCAGCAGGTACGTGCTGAGCGCGCCCGAGCCGACTCCGGCCTCGACCACGCGGGCACCCGCGAAGATGTCGGCCATGGCCAGGATCTGCCCCGCGTCCTTGGGGTAGATCACGGCGGCGCCGCGCGGCATGGACAGGACGTAGTCGGGGAGCAGGGGGCGCAGCGCGAGGTACGGAACGTTCCCCGTGGTGCGCACGACCGTGCCCTCGGGAGCGCCGATCAGCTCGTCGTGCGGGAACGCACCCTTGTGGGTGTGGAACTGGTTCCCGGCCTGGAGCGTGAACGTGTAGTGGCGACCCTTGGGGTCGGTCAGCTGGACCTGGTCCCCGACCTGGAAGGGCCCGCGTCGGCGGGCGGCACCGGTCGGTTCGGACATGCCGACAATCCTAAGGGAAGCGGACCGGCCCGCGGGACGCGGGTGATCGTCGGCTGTCCGGTCAGCGGCCGGTGAGGGCGGCGGTCAGCCGCTGCTCGATGTCGCTGAGCGCGGCGACGCCGTACACCCGGCCGTCCGGCTCGACCACCAGGTACTCCCCCGCCGGGGTGGCCTGGACGGCCCGCAGCAGGTCCTCACCGCCGAGGTCGGCGTCCAGTCGCATGCCGGGTTCGAGGTCGCGGGCGAGCGGTCCGACGGCCACCCAGGGGCGGCGGTGCTCGGGCACCGAGCGGACGGCGGACTCGCGCACCAGGGCGATCGGCTCGCCCCGGCCGTCGACCACGATCACCGCGCCGGCCTGGGCCTCGCGGGCGCGCCGCAGCGCCTCGCCGAGCGGGGTGTCGGCGGTGACCTCGACGGCCCGCCGGGCCAGCTCGCGCAGCCGCAGGCCGGGCAGCACCTCCTTGAGCCGGGCGTTGCGCAGACTGCCGGTGGCGCCGTTCCAGATGATCGCGGCGAGCACCGCGGCCAGCACCGCGTCCACCAGGGTGTCGGTGGTGGTGCGCTCGACCCCGCGGGAGGCGCTGAGCAGCGGCAGGCCGATCAGCACGGCGACGGCCAGCCCGCGGCCGACCCAGGCGGCGGCCACCGTGCCGGTCATCGGCTTGCCGGTGACCGCCCAGACGAGCGCGCGCAGCATCCGGCCGCCGTCCAGCGGCAGGCCGGGCAGCAGGTTGAAGACGGCGACCACCAGGTTGGAGACCATCAGGCCGGTGAGCAGCACCCCGGGCACGGTGGACGGCTCCACCGCCCGCACGGCGAGGTAGAACACGCCGCCGAGCAGCAGCGAGAGCAGCGGGCCGACGAAGGCCAGCCAGAACTCCCGCCAGGGGCGCTCCGCCTCGTTCTCGATCTCGGACACCCCGCCGAAGAACTGGAGCTGGATCCGCCGCACCCCCAGCTTGTAGCGCAGCGCGACCAGGGTGTGGGCGAGCTCGTGCACCAGCACGGAGGCGTAGAAGGCCACCGCGAAGAAGAACGCGACCAGGTAGCGGGCACCGCCGAGGTCGGGCAGCACGTCGCCCAGCTGTCCGCCGAACACCCAGGTGATCAGCGCGGCGATGACGAACCAGGAGGGTGTGACGTAGACGGGCACGCCGAAGGGCCGGCCCATCAGGATGCCGCCGCGGCGCTCGGGCGGCGGCCCGGCCGGGCGCCCTTCGCCCGCCTGCGGTGGCTGGTCGGAGGACTGCTGCCCCCTGCTGTCGCTCACCGTGATCCCTTCGGTCGTCTCCCCCGTCGTGCCCGGTGCGCCCACGCTACGTGATCGTGGCCCTCCGGCGCCGCACGGCCCTGCTTCCAGCTTCCTACCCACTCACGGCGGCCGTGGCAGCACCGTGGCAGCGGGATGACGGCGAAGGGCAATAGGGTCGTAGCCATGCAGCACACCGAGACCAGCAGTGCCACCGCGCGACCGGCGGCACCCCCGACCGGGCTCTCCCCGTCCCGAGCGGGGGACTTCCTCACCTGTCCCCTGCTGTACCGGCTGCGGGTGATCGACCGGCTGCCCGAGCCGCCGAGCTCGGCGGCGACCCGGGGCACGCTGGTGCACGCGGTGCTGGAGCGGCTCTTCGACAGCCCGGCGGCCGAGCGGACGCCGGAGCGGGCGCTGGGCCTGCTGCGCCCGCAGTGGGAGCGGCTGCTGGGCGAGCGCCCGGAGCTGGGCACGCTGTTCCCGGACGACCCGGACGGCGCGGCGCTGACCCGCTGGCTGGCGGACGCCGAGAAGCTGGTCGGCCAGTGGTTCCGGCTGGAGGACCCGACCCGGCTGCACCCGGTGGAGCGGGAGCTCTACGTGGAGACGGCCCTGGATTCGGGCCTGTTGCTGCGCGGCTACATCGACCGGGTGGACGTCGCCCCGACCGGCGAGGTCCGGCTGGTGGACTACAAGACCGGCCGGGCGCCCTCGCGGGACTTCGAGGGCAAGGCGATGTTCCAGATGAAGTTCTACGCCCTGGTGGTGTGGCGCTGGAAGGGCGTGATCCCCAAGCGCCTCCAGCTGGTCTACCTCGGTGGCGGCGGTGACGTGGTCAGCTACGACCCGGACCAGGCGGACCTGCTGGCGGTGGAGCGCAAGCTCCTGGCGCTGTGGGAGCGGATCGGCCACGCGGTGGCCACCGGGGACTTCCCTGCCACCCGCAACCGCCTCTGCGACTGGTGCGACCACCAGGCCAGCTGCCCGGAGTTCGGCGGCACCCCGCCGCCGTACCCGCTGCCGGTAGCCCGTACGTCGGACGAGAGCGATCCCACGGGGGATCCGATGAGCAAGGAGTCCTAGGTGACGATCCGAGTGCTGCTGGTCGACGACCAGCCGCTGCTGCGCACCGGTTTCCGGATGATCCTGGAGGCCGAGTCCGACCTGGTGGTGGTCGGCGAGGCCGGCGACGGCCAGCAGGCGCTGGACCAGGTGCGGGCGCTGCAGCCCGACGTGGTGCTGATGGACATCCGGATGCCCAGGATGGACGGCGTCGAGGCGACCCGCCGGATCGCCGGCCCGGGGCGGGACGGCCCGGCCAAGGTGCTGGTGCTGACCACCTTCGACCTGGACGAGTACGTGGTGGAGGCGCTGCGCGCGGGCGCCAGCGGCTTCCTGCTGAAGGACGTCCCGGCCGAGGAGCTGGTGCAGGCGATCCGGGTGGTCGCGGACGGCGCGGCGATGCTGGCGCCGAGCATCACCCGCCGACTGCTGGACATGTACGCCACCAAGCTGCCCTCGGGCGACGAGGCGCCGCCGCAGGCGCTGGGCGCGCTGACGGAGCGCGAGCTGGAGGTGCTGAAGCTGGTGGCGCGCGGGCTGTCGAACGCGGAGATCGCGGCCGAGCTGTTCGTCAGCGAGACGACCGTGAAGACGCACGTGGGCCACGTGCTGACCAAGCTGCAGCTGCGCGACCGGGTGCAGGCGGCCGTGTACGCCTACGAGAGCGGACTGGTGCGCCCCGGCGCCCTCTAGCGGTTCCGGCGGCCCCTGGGCCTCCCGGGGGCCGCGGAAACGTCACGGCGGCCCGTCCGCTCCCCGTACCGACGGGGATGCGGGCGGGCCGCCGTCCTGCGGGCGCTACTTGTTGTTCCGGCTGATCTCCCAGAAGCGGAAGTAGCCGGTGGTGTCGACGGTGGACTCGACGCCGGTGACGTACGAGCGGGCCGCGAAGAAGGACTTGTTCTGGTACAGCGGGATCAGCGGCACGTTCTCGGCCTCGATCGCCTGGATCTGCGCGTAGGTGGCGGCCGCGGCGCTGCGGTCGGTCTGCTTGAGGCCCTCCGGCACCAGCCGCCCGCTGATCCGCGGGTCGTCCCAACCGTGGTGGTACGCACCGCCGTTGATCAGCAGCGGGGCGAGGTAGTTGTCCGGGTCCGGGTAGTCGGCGAACCAACCGATGATGTACGCCTGGTACTTGCCCTCGGTCCAGCCCTTGCGGTACGAGTCCCAGTCCGGCTCCTGGACGAGCGTCACCTGGAAGAGGCCGCCGGTCTCCAGCTGCTTCTTCAGCGTCTCGGCCTCGTTGCTGCCGGCCCGCGAACGGGACCAGGTGAGGGTGAACTTGACCGGGGTCTGGATCTTGGCGTCGGCCAGGATCTTCTTGGCCTTGTTCACGTCCTGGTCGCCGTAGCGGTCGAAGAAGGCCGTGGTGTGGCCGGGCAGGCCGGCCGGGACCATGGAGTAGAGCGCCTGGACGGTGCGGGCGAAGACGTCGCGGGCCAGCGCCTTGCGGTCCATCATCTGGGCGACGGCCTGGCGGACGGCGACGTTGCTCATCAGCGGGTCCTTGGTGTTGAGGACCAGCGAACGGGTGTCGTTGCTGTCGCCCTCGGTCACCTGGAGGTCGGTCTTGCCGCCCTGCTGGTCGGAGCGGACCTGGGCGGCGGTGTTCGGCTCCAGGCTGTTGTCGGTGAGGTCGATCTCGCCCTTGTCCAGCGCCGCCTTGAGGTCCTCCGACTTGTCGAAGAACCGCACGGTGAACTTGTTGTTCCGCAGCTTGGCCTCGCCGCCGTACTTGTCGTTGGCCGACAGCACGACCTTGCCCAGCTGCTTGCCGCCGCTCAGGTTCTCGACCGCGTCGAAGCGGTACGGGCCGGAGCCGATCAGCTTGTCGTTCGGGACGACCTTGTCCGCGGGGTAGACCTGGTGGTCCACGATGGCGCCGACCGGGCTCGCCAGCTTCGCCGGCAGGGTGGCGTCGGGCGTGGAGAGGTGGAAGATCACCTCGTTGTCGCCCTTGGCCTCGACGGACTTGATCGAGTCCAGCAGCTCGACCGGACCGGTCTGGTCGTTGATCTTCTTGGTGCGCTCGATCGAGAAGACCACGTCCTGGGCGGTCAGCGGGTGACCGTTGGAGAACTTCTGGCCGGGCTTCAGGGTGCAGTGGTACTCGGTGGCCTCGGCGCTGGTGAACTCGCAGGACTGCGCGGCGTCCGGGGACGGCGAGCTGGCCGCGGCCTGGAAGGTGAGCAGCGACTGGAAGGTGTTGCGCAGCAGCAGCCAGGAGCCGGCGTCGTAGGCGGCCGCCGGGTCCAGGACACCGGTCAGCTGACTGGTGCCCATGGTGATCGACTTGCCGCCGTCCCCCTTGACCACGTCGGTCACCGATCCGCAGCCCGCCACCGACACGGCGACCAGGCCGGCGCAACCGAGTACTGCCAGGCGTTCAGCTGAAGTCTTCACGAGGCGCGTCCTTTTGGGTGGCACGAACTGGAGTAGCGTGCCACATCGAACACGTACGACCGATACCCGCGCTGATGACGTTTGGGACACGGCGGTTCAGGGCATCACGGCGCGCTCGACGAGTTGTCAGCCATTGCCCGTTTTCTCCCCCGGCGACTTCGGTCCGGAGCCCCGCCGGGCCGCTTATCGGCCGGTGAGGCCGAGTCGCAATGAGACGACAATCACACCCGGGAGGCGACCAGGGAGCGCAGCAGATCGAGGTCGACCTGCTCCAGCGACGGCAGCACCAGCCGCCCCGGAGCCGGCTCGATCGCCGCCACCGAGGGCACCGCGATCACCGGGCAGCCGGCCGCCTCGCCCGCCCGCACCCCGGTCGGGGTGTCCTCGATCACCACGCAGCGGACCGGCTCCGCGCCGAGTCGCCGGGCGGCCTCCAGGTACGGGTCGGGGAAGGGCTTGGTGCGCGGCACCTCGTCCCCGCCGATGGTGAAGGCGAAGTGGTGGGCGCCCAGCGAGCGCAGCACGATGTCGATCACGTGCCGGTGCGAGGCGGACACCATGGCGGCTGGGATCCCGTGCGCGGCAAGGGTGTTGAGCAGCCGCTCGGCGCCCGGCATGAGCGGCACGCCGCCGGCCAGCAGGTCGACGAAGCGCTGGTTGACCAGCACGCCCAGGTCCGCCGGCGCGATGTCCGCGCCGGTCCTGGCGACCAGGTACTCCATCACCCTGGCCATCGGGCCGCCGACCACGTGGGCGCGGTCGGCCTCGTCCAGCTCGTGGCCCAGCTCGGCGAAGAGCGAGGCCTCGGCCTGCCACCAGAAGTCCTCGGTGTCCACCAGCGTCCCGTCCATGTCCAGCAGCACCGCCTGGAGCCCGCGGTCGTCCCCGTGTTCGAGGATGCGCGTGGCGGTGGAGCTGGTCGTCATGGCGGGGTCCTTCCGGCAGGCCCGGAGCGTCTCCGGGGAAGGCGCGGGCCGGCCCGCAGGTGAGCGGACCGGCCCGTTCAGGATCATCAAGGATACGCCCGCTTCGTCCGGAAAGAGCGAACGCAACGGAAACCGGGAGTTACCGGGCGTTGAAGTACTTCGCCTCCGGGTGGTGGATCACGATCGCGTCGGTGGACTGCTCCGGGTGGAGCTGGAACTCCTCGGAGAGCACCACGCCGATCCGCTCCGGCTTCAGCAGCTCGGCGATCTTGGCCCGGTCCTCCAGCTCGGGGCAGGCCCCGTAGCCGAGCGAGAAGCGGGCGCCGCGGTACTTGAGCGCAAACATGTCCTTGACGTCCTGCGGGTCCTCGCCGGAGAAGCCCAGCTCGTAGCGGACCCGCGCGTGCCAGAACTCGGCCAGCGCCTCGGCCAGCTGCACCGAGAGCCCGTGCAGCTCCAGGTAGTCCCGGTAGGAGTTGCCGGCGAACAGCTCGTTGGCCGCCTCCGAGATCCGGTTGCCCATGGTCACCACCTGGAGGCCCACGACGTCCCGCACCCCGGACTCCTCCGGGCGGAAGAAGTCGGCCAGGCAGAGCCGGCGGCCGCGCCGCTGGCGCGGGAAGGTGAAGCGGGTGCGCTCGGTGCCGTCCTCGTGGAAGACGATCAGGTCGTCGCCCTTGGAGTTGGCCGGGTAGTAGCCGTAGACCACGGCGGCCTCCAGCCAGCCCTCGGTCTGCAGGCGGTCCAGCCAGGCCCGCAGCCGCGGCCGGCCCTCGGTCTCCACCAGCTCCTCGTAGGACGGCCCTTCGCCGGAGCGCGCGGCCTTCAGGCCCCACTGCCCCTTGAACAGCGCGTCCTCGTCCAGCCAGGAGGCGTAGTCGGCGAACGGGATGCCCTTGACGATCCGGTCGCCCCAGAACGGCGGCACCGGCACGGTGTTGTCGACGGCGACGTCGGAGCGGATCTGGCCGAGGTTCACCTCGGGCTCCGGCTCCTCCACCTCGACCCGGGCGTGCCGGCGCTGCTTGAGCTCCGGCAGGGCCGCGCCGGGCACGCCGCGCTTGACCGCGATCAGCGCGTCCATCAGCCGCAGGCCCTCGAAGGCGTCCCGGGCGTAGCGGACCTCGCCCTCGTAGATCTCGTGCAGGTCCTGCTCGACGTAGGCGCGGGTGAGCGCGGCGCCGCCGAGGATCACCGGGAAGCTGGCGGCCAGCTTGCGCTGGTTCAGCTCCTCCAGGTTCTCCTTCATGATCACGGTGGACTTCACCAGCAGGCCGGACATCCCGATGACGTCCGCGTTGTGCTCCTGCGCGGCGTCCAGGATCGCCGAGACCGGCTGCTTGATGCCCAGGTTGACCACGTTGTAGCCGTTGTTGGACAGGATGATGTCGACCAGGTTCTTGCCGATGTCGTGGACGTCGCCCTTGACGGTGGCGAGCACGATGGTGCCCTTGCCCTCGCTGTCGGACTTCTCCATGTGCGGCTCCAGGTGGGCCACCGCGGTCTTCATCACCTCGGCGGACTGGAGCACGAACGGCAGCTGCATCTGGCCGGAGCCGAAGAGCTCGCCGACCACCTTCATGCCGGCCAGCAGGGTGTCGTTGATGATCTCCAGCGCCGGGCGGACGGTCAGCGCCTCGTCCAGGTCGGCCTCCAGGCCGTTGCGCTCACCGTCGATGATCCGGCGCTGCAGCCGCTCCTCCAGCGGGAGCGCGGCCAGCTCCTCGGCCTTGGAGGCCTTCACCGAGGCGGCGGAGACGCCCTCGAACAGCTCCAGCAGGCGCTGCAGCGGGTCGTAGCCGTCCCGGCGGCGGTCGTAGACCAGGTCGAGCGCGGCCTCGCGCTGGTCCTCGGGGATGCGGGAGATCGGCAGGATCTTGGAGGCGTGCACGATCGCCGAGTCCAGTCCGGCCTCCACGCACTCGTGCAGGAAGACGGAGTTGAGCACCACCCGGGCGGCCGGGTTGAGGCCGAAGGAGATGTTGGACAGGCCCAGGGTGGTCTGCACCTTCGGGTGGCGGCGCTTGAGCTCGCGGATCGCCTCGATGGTCTCGATGCCGTCCCGGCGGGACTCCTCCTGGCCGGTGGCCAGGGTGAAGGTGAGGCAGTCGACCAGGATCGAGCCCTCGTCGATGCCGTAGTCGGCGGTGAGTTCGGCGATCAGCCGCTCGGCGATCGCGACCTTGGTGTCGGCGGTACGGGCCTGGCCCTGCTCGTCGATGGTCAGCGCGATCAGGCCGGCGCCGTGCTCGCGGGCCAGCGAGGCGATCTTCCCGAAGCGCGAGTCGGGGGCGTTGCCGTCCTCGTAGTTGACCGAGTTGAGCACCGCGCGGCCGCCGAGCGCCTCCAGACCGGCCTGCAGCACCGGCGGCTCGGTGGAGTCCAGCACGATCGGGAGGGTGGAGGCGGTGGCCAGCCGGCCGGCGATCTCCTTCATGTCGGCGACGCCGTCGCGGCCGACGTAGTCCACGCAGAGGTCCAGCAGGTGGGAGCCGTCCCGGATCTGGTCGCGGGCGATCTCCACGCAGGCCTGCCAGTCGCCGGCCAGCATCGACTCGCGGAACTTCTTCGAGCCGTTGGCGTTGGTGCGCTCGCCGATCGCCAGGTACGAGGTGTCCTGACGGAACGGCACCGCCTGGTACAGCGAGGCCGCCGAGGGCTCGGGCCTCGGGTCGCGCGGGGCGATCGGGCGGCCCTGGACCCGCTCGACCACCTGGCGCAGGTGCTCGGGGGTGGTGCCGCAGCAGCCGCCGACCAGCGAGAGGCCGTACTCGCGGGTGAACACGTCGTGGGCGTCGGCCAGTTCGGCCGGGGACAGCGGGTAGTGGGCGCCGTCCTTGCCGAGCACCGGCAGGCCCGCGTTCGGCATGCAGGACAGGCCGATCCGGGCGTTCTTGGCCAGGTAGCGCAGGTGCTCGCTCATCTCGGCCGGGCCGGTCGCGCAGTTGAGGCCGATGTAGTCCACGCCCAGCGGCTCCAGCGCGGTGAGCGCGGCACCGATCTCCGAGCCGAGCAGCATGGTGCCGGTGGTCTCCACCGTCACCTGCACCAGCACCGGCAGGTCAAGCCCGGCCTCGGCCAGCGCCCGCTTGGAGCCCAGGATGGCGGCCTTGGTCTGCAGCAGGTCCTGGCTGGTCTCGACCAGCAGCGCGTCGGCGCCGCCGGCGATCAGGCCGGCCGCGTTCTGCTGGAAGCCGTCGCGCAGCGTCTCGTACGGGGCGTGGCCGAGGGTCGGCAGCTTGGTGCCGGGGCCGATCGAGCCGAGCACCCAGCGGGTGCGGCCGTCGGCGGCGGCGTGGGCGTCGGCCACCTCGCGGGCGATCCGGGCGCCGGACTCGGACAGCTCGAAGATCCGCTCCGCGATCTCGTACTCGCCGAGGGCGCTGAAGTTGGCGCCGAAGGTGTTGGTCTCCACGCAGTCCACGCCGACCCCGAAGTAGGCCTCGTGGACGGACCGGACGATGTCCGGGCGGGTGATGTTGAGGACCTCGTTGCAGCCTTCGAGGTTCTGGAAGTCCTCCAGCGTCGGATCCTGCGCCTGGAGCATGGTGCCCATGGCACCGTCGGCGACCACCACTCGGGTGGCGAGGGCCTCACGCAGTGCGTTCGCGCGGCTCTGCTGAGTGATGGACGGGGTGGCTGCTGTGGCCATGGGGCTTCTCCCTGGTGCGACGGCTGTCGGCTTTGCGAGCCCGCTTGGTCGGGCACGCACCTGGCCAGGGTATCCGGCCCACGGCTCGGCCCGCCGGGCCATTCCGTATCCTGAGCGCTCGAGCGCAAGGGGGAGAGAGCGCGTGGCCGGATTCCGGACCTCCGCGCGGCGTGCCGGCCGGGGCCTGACGGCCCCGTTCCGCGCGCTGCGCGACCGCTGGCGGGCCTGGTCCCGGTGGCGGCGGGCACTGCTGGTGCTGGCCCTGGTGGCGGCCGTGCCGGCCGCCGCGCTGGGATCGGTGTTCGTGATGTTCCGGCTGCACTACACCGGCACGCCCGCCGCCGACGCCCGCACCCGGGGCCGGGACGCGCTCTGGCTCGGCCACGCCTGGGTGGACGGCCGCAGGACCGAGGCGGACGTGGCCGAGCTGGGCCGGCAGCTGGCCGGCACCGGCGTCCGGGACCTCTACGTGCACACCGGCCCGCTGGAGCACGACGGCTCGCTGCCGCCCTCCGCCCACCCCCGGGCCCGCTGGTTCACCGACACCGTGCACCGGGAGCTGCCCGGCATCCGGGTGCAGAGCTGGCTGGGCGACGAGGTCAAGCCGGAGAAGGACGCCCTGGACCTGGAGGACGGCCCCACCCGCGACCGGGTCACCGCCTCCGCCCGCCAGGTGCTGGACCTCGGCTTCGACGGCGTGCACTTCGACATGGAGCCGATCCGCCCCGGTTCGGCGGGCTGGCTGGCGCTGCTCGACCGGGTCCGCCCGGTCACCGCGGCCCGCGGCGCCAAGCTGTCGGTGGCGGCCCCGCAGATCGACCCCGTCCCCGGCCTGCACACGGCCGGCATCCTGCTCACCGGCCACGGCAAGTGGTGGGACCGGGCGTACTTCACCGAGACCGCCCGCCGGGTCGACCAGATCGCGGTGATGAGCTACGACACCTCGATGCCCACCGAGCCGCTGTACGGCGGCTACGTGGCCCGGCAGACCGAGCTCGCCCTGCGGTCGACCCCGGCCGGCGTGGACCTGCTGATGGGCCTGCCGTTCTACTGGGACGACAAGTGGGGCCACCGGGGTGACGCCGAGACCGTCCGGGCCGCCGTCCGAGGCGTCCGGCTCGGCCTGGGCCGGGAGGACCGGCGGCGGGCCGACTTCGGCGTCGCGCTGTACGTGGACTTCGCCGCGCTGCCCGAGCACTGGGCGGCGTACCGCGAGGGCTGGGCGACGGCGGGGCAGGGCGGGTAGCACCGGCCCGGCGGACCGTGCGGTCGGGCGACCGTCACGCCGCGTCGCCGATCGAACACCCTTCGCTCCCGCCGGACACCTGACGGACCGTCAGCCAGGAGCCCGTCGATATCCGGTGGATCGCGGCGGTCCGCTCCCCCAGACTGTCCCGGTGCCCGGCCGTGGTGCGCATCAAAGCCCGTAGGCTGGGCAGGTAGGGACCATGGGGCGAGGCGTTCCATGGGAGACGAGAGGTTCGACAGTCGGCAGCCGGCCCGTCGGCGCCCCGGCAGGCCAGCCGGGGCGGCGCAGGTCCGACCGCCGACCGGAGGGAGACGCTGGGTGATCGAGCTGGAAGATGTTCCCGAGTTGATCGACCCGGTGATGGTCTGCGCGTTCGAGGGCTGGAACGACGCGGGCGACGCCGCGTCCGCGGCCTTGGCGCACCTGGACGAGACCTGGGGCGGCAAGGTGTTCGCCGCCCTGGACGCGGAGGACTACTACGACTTCCAGGTCAACCGGCCCACGGTCTGGCTGGACGGCGGCATCCGCCGGATCACCTGGCCGACCACCAGGCTCTCGGTGATCCGGGTGACGGAACCGACCACCAGGGACATCGTGCTGGTCCGCGGCATCGAGCCGAGCATGCGCTGGCGCTCGTTCTGCAACGAGCTGCTGGGCTTCGCGCACGAGCTGGGCGTCGAGCTGGTGGTGATCCTGGGCGCGCTGCTCGGCGACACCCCGCACAGCCGTCCGGTGCCGGTCAGCGGCGTCACCTCCGACCCCGAGCTGGCCCGCCGACTGGACCTGGAGGAGAGCCGCTACGAGGGCCCGACCGGCATCGTCGGGGTGCTCCAGGAGGCCTGCACCCACGCCGGGGTGCCGGCCGTGACGCTCTGGGCGGCGGTGCCGCACTACGTCTCGCAGCCGCCGAACCCCAAGGCCACGCTGGCCCTGATCAACAAGCTGGAGGACCTGCTGGACCTGCGCATCCCGCCGGGCGAGCTCGGCGAGGACGCCAGGGCCTGGCAGATCGGCGTGGACCAGCTGGCCGCCGAGGACAGCGAGGTGGCCGAGTACGTCCAGCAGCTGGAGGAGGCGCAGGACACCGCGGAGCTGCCGGAGGCCTCCGGCGACGCCATCGCCCGCGAGTTCGAGCGCTACCTGCGCCGCCGGGAGAACGTCGGGCCGACGGGCGAGAAGCCGGTGGCCGGGCACGCCACGGCGGAGCGGCCGGCCGATCCCGAGACGCCGGGCGGCGGCGCCCGGGAGAGCCAGGACGGCGCCGAGGAGGAGTGACCTCCGTACGGCCGAAGGGGCGTCAGGACCAGTCCTGACGCCCCTTCGGCGTGTGGTGCGGGTGCGGGTTACAGCGCGACGCCGAGCAGGGCGTCCACCGTGCGGGTCACCAGGCCGGGAGCGCCGGTGTCGGTGCCGCCCTCGGCCTCCTGGCCGGCCGCCCAGCGGTCGACCGCGGCCAGCGCGGCGGGCGTGTCCAGGTCGTTCGCGAGCGCCTCGCGCACCTCGGCGAGCAGCCGCTCGGCCGACGGGCCGTCCGGGCGGGAGACCGCTGCGCGCCAGCGGGCGAGACGCTCGACGGCCTCGTCCAGGGTGCTCTTGGTCCACTCCCAGTCCGCGCGGTAGTGGTGCGAGAGCAGCGCCAGGCGGATCGCCGCCGGGTCGACGCCCTCGCGGCGCAGCGCCGAGACGAAGACCAGGTTGCCGCGGGACTTGGACATCTTGTGGCCGTCCAGGGCGACCATGCCGGCGTGCACGTACGCCTTGGCGTACGGGTGGGTGCCGGTGGCGACCTGGGCGTGCGCGGCGCCCATCTCGTGGTGCGGGAAGGAGAGGTCGCTGCCGCCGCCCTGGATGTCGAAGGACATGCCGAGGTACTGCAGCGCGATGGCGACGCACTCGATGTGCCAGCCGGGGCGGCCGTGGCCGAGCTCGGTGTCCCAGGCGGGCTCGCCCGGGCGGGCGGCCAGCCAGAGCAGGGCGTCCAGCGGGTTGCGCTTGCCGGGGCGCTCCGGGTCGCCGCCGCGCTCGGCGAAGACCGGGCGCATGGCCTCGCGGGTGAGGCCGGAGACCTCGCCGAAGCGCGGGTCGGCGTCGACCGAGAAGTAGATGTCGCCGTCCACCTTGTAGGCGGCACCGGAGGCCAGCAGCTTCTGGACGATCGGGACGATCCACGGGATCGACTCGACGGCGCCGATGTAGTGGGCCGGCGGGAGCATCCGCAGCGCGGTCATGTCCTCGCGGAACAGGGCCGTCTCGCGCTCGGCCAGGGCCGTCCAGTCCTGGCCGGTCTCGACCGCGCGGGCGAGCAGCGGGTCGTCGACGTCGGTGACGTTCTGGATGTACAGGACGTCGTGGCCGGCGTCCTTCCAGACGCGCTGCACCAGGTCGAACGCGTTGTAGGTGGCGGCGTGGCCCATGTGGGTCGCGTCGTAGGGCGTGATGCCGCAGACGTAGATCCGGGCGGTGCCGTCCTGCGGCACCACCTCGCGGACCGTGCCCGCTGCGGTGTCGTGGATACGGAGGGGGAGCCCCTGACCAGGCAGGGCGGGAACCTCGGAGGCGGGCCAGGCATGCATGGAAACAACTTTAACCTTGCGAACATTTGAAAGCCTAACCAGTACGAAAGATCGACTGGATTCGCTTCTCGGCATTGCCCGACTGTTTCCCGACTGGTATTGCACGGAACCGGCGGGCGTGACGCCCGTGCCGTACCGGCCCCGCCGTGCCGTACGGGACACGGCGCCGGGCACGGGTGAGCGCCCGGTCGGCCCTGCCGCCGACCGGGCGCCCGGCGCCCCGGGGGACGCGGTCGGAGCCGCTACGACCGCTGCCAGAGGGCCGGCACGTTCGGCGGCTCCCAGCCCACCATGGCGGTGTGCGCCTGGAGGCAGGTGTAGGAGACGCCGGAGTAGGTGACGCGGTCGCCCGCTTGGTACGAGGTGCCCGCTGCCCAGGTCCCCCTCGGCGGCGGTGTGCTGGGCCCGCCGGTCGGGGTGGGCGTGGGGCTCGGCGTGCCGGGGGTCTGCGGGACGTCCAGCACGAAGTCGAAGCTCGCCTCGCGGGTCTGGCCGTTCTGGCGGACGTTCATCAGCAGCCGGGGGTCGTAGATGCTGTCCGTGCTGTTGCGCGGCTCGCCCGGGAAGTACAGCTGGGTGGTGACGATCGAGCGGCCGGGGGCCTGGAGCTTGACGTGCAGGTGCCGGGTGCGGCCCGGGTAGAGGCCGGGCACGATGGTGTCCAGCCGGTACGCGCCGTTGGCGTCGGTGAACTGGTGACCGCGGAAGGTGTAGGTGACGTTGTCGTAGTTGCCGCCGTTGTCGGCCTGCCAGAAGTCCAGCAGCACCCCCGAGACGGGCCGGCAGGCGCGACCGAAGACGTAGCCGCTGACGACCAGGTGGGTGCCGGGCCCGTCGCTGACCATCGAGCTGCGTAGCGGGGAGTTGGGCTTGAAGTAGGGACCCTCGATCTGCTCGACGGTGGGGGCGTCACCGTCGTGGCACTCGGGGGTGAGGCCGAGCGGTTCGCCGCCGTGGATCTGGTCCCGGGCCAGGGCCACTCCGCCGCCGACCAGCAGCGGGGCTGCCCCGAGCGCGGCGGCGGCCTTCAGGACGGTCTTGCGGCTGATCATGCCGTCGGGCGTGGGCATGCGCCGTCTCCTTCTCGTGAGGCGGGGGGTGGGGGCGGCCCTTGCCATGGTGGGGGGCATGACAAGGGCCGGACCGGCCGCCCGTCCGCGCGCGCCGGACCGGCCACCGGTGGCCAGCAGCAAAGTTACGGGCCGTCCGGCGCGACCGCGATGGACATGATCCGGGGATCGTGGTGATTTCCGTCGACCCCGGCCCGGAACTCCCCCGGCGTCATCCCGGTCTCCCGGCGGAAGAACCGGCAGAAGTACGCCGGATCGACGAAGCCCGCCTCCTTGGCGACCTGGCGGATCGTCAAGTCCGTGCAGGCGAGTAGTCGTTTGGCCTCCAGGGTCTGCTGGTGGCGGATCAGCCCGCCGGGGGTGCGGCCGGTGGCCTGCTTCACCAGGGTCTGCAAGTGCCCCGGGGAGACGCCGAGTTCCTGCGCGATGGAGGCCACCGAGTGCCGCACCCCGCCCGGCCGGGCGATCAACCGGGTGAAGGCGGCCGCCACTTCTGCCGGACGGCTGGGCAGCGCCGGGCGGCCGGCCGGGGCGCAGGCGCGCAGCGCCCGGACGATCAGGATGTGCAGACTGGCCCGCAGCACCCCCTGGTAGCCGGGCGCCCTGGTCCGGTACTCGTGCTCCATGTCGGTGAGCAGCGCGTCGATCGCGTCGGCCTGCTCGCCGAGCGCGAGGGCGGGGCGGGTGGCCAGGGCCCGCAGGGCGGCGAGGTCCTGGGGGTGGCCGAGCAGGAAGTCCTCGTTGAACAGGACGACCCGGCCGGCCAGTTCCTCGGTGTCCGCCCAGTAGTGCACCTGGCCGGGGGTGATCACGCACAACTGCGGTGGCGCCAGCGGCCGGTGGACGAGGTCCAGGACGTGGGCGCCGCGGCCGCCGGTGACGTGGACGATCTCGTAGAAAGAGTGCCGGTGCGGGAATCCCGCCCGGGAGAGCGGGCCGATCGCGTCGAAACTGCCGACGGCGAAGGGGAGCAGGTGGGGCAGCGGGACCTGTAACCGGTGCAACGGCAGGTCCGGCGTGGTTCGGGGGGTGGGGGTGGTCCGTCGCACATCCATCGGAGCAGTGTGCGACCTGTTCCGGGGGCAGGTCCAGACCATCTGTCGCCGTTTTCGAGAACCGGTCCAGACCACTGGTGGGTCAGGGCGGTAGGGAGCAAAATGCCCGGGCGGGCCGCGACCCCGGACCGGTGCGGCCGGACCGGTGCGGTCAGGGCGGGCCCGCAGGCGCCCCGGCCGCACCGGCTACACCGCCTACACCCGCCGCACTCGCTACACCGGCGGCCAGGGGATCGCGGGCCAGTCCTCCGGCGGCAGCGGGTGCCGGCCGGAGCCGCGCAATTCGGCCACCCGGGCCCGGGTGGCGTCCAGTTCGGCCGCCGTCAGGTGCGGGGCGAGCCGCTCGGCGAGCGCACCGTCCAACTGCTCGGCCAAGCGGGCCAGCACCTCCAGCGCCTCGCCGGGCAGTGGGTCCCCGGCCCAACCCCAGAGCAGGGTGCGCAGCTTGTCCTCGGTGTTGAAGGTGACGCCGTGGTCGATCCCGTACACCCGGCCGTCGGCGGCCGGGATCAGGTGGCCGCCCTTGCGGTCGGCGTTGTTGAGCACCGCGTCCAGGACGGCGAGCCGGCGCAGCCGCCGGTCGTCGTGGTGCACCAGCAGGGCCGTCCGCCCGCCCTCGACCTCGGCCCGGACGATCGGCAGCCAGCCCGTTTCCGGGCCGCGCGGGTCCTGCAGCGCCAGCAGCGGCTCGGCCCCGGGGTCCGGCTCGACCCACAGCTGCACCATTCCGGCCCCGTGCGGGCCCTCGCGCAGCACGGTGGGAGGGATCAGCGCCCAGCCGGTCGCGGCCGACAGCTCGTACGCGGCGACCTCGCGCCCGGCCAGCGTGCCGTCGGGGAAGTCCCACAGTGGTCGCTCGCCGGCCACCGGCTTGTAGACGGCCTGCGCGCTCAGCGAGCCGTGCGCCACCGTGCAGTACAGCGCGGCGTTGGAGGCGTCGGTGAGCCGGCCGTGCACGGTCAGCTCGCCCTGGCGCAGCAGCGCGAGGGCGGTGGGCACGTCGGCGGCCAGCGCGGCGGCGGCCGCCGGGTCGGCCTGCGGCGGGGTGTCCGTGTTCAGCGCCGGTAGCCGTTCGCGCGCGGGCACAGGTGGCCCTCCGGGTCGAGCGGAAGGTTGCAGAAGGGGCAGGGCTTGCGGCCGGCCGCGACCAGGTCCAGCGCGCGCTTGGCGAAGACCCTGGCCATCGCGCCGGACAGCCGCACCCGCAGCATGTCCGGGCCGTTCTCGTCGTCGGTGAAGACCGCCTCGGCGGCCTCCTCGTCGTCCTCCTCGACCAGCGCCTGCGCCTCGACCACCAGGCAGGCATCCATGCTGTCCCAGGCCAGGGCCATGGTGCCGACCCGGAACTCCTGCTCCAGCGGGAGGTCCAGCGGGGCGGTGTCGAGCAGGTCCTTCGGGGCGGCGGCCGGGATGGCGGCGTCGCCGCCGCTGCGCCGCAGCGCCTCGTCCAGGACCTCCTCGATGCGCTCGGCGAGCGCGGCGACCTGGGTCTTCTCCAGCAGCACGCTGGTGATCCGGCCCCGGGCGCTGGCCTGGAGGTAGAACGCCCGGGCACCGGGCTGGCCGACGGTGCCGGCCACGAACCGCTCGGGCTGGTCGTAGAAGAAGACCTGACGGGGCACGCTCTCGCTCCGGATCGTGTCGGTCGGCGCGGTTCCACAGGGGGCGGGATCGCGGCCGGATGGACTCATCAGTCACCCTACGACCTTCGGGCTCCGGCCGGGGAGCCGAGCCGACGGCCGCGGGCGGGGTGGCACCCGGGGAAGCGGACGGTGCCGCCCGGACGGTGCCTCCCCGGGCGGCCCGTCGGCGGCGCGGCTCAGACGGTGCCGCCCACCACCGCGTCGCCGGCCGGGGTGGCGGCCGGGTGGGGCCTGGGGGCGAGCGAGGCGAGGTCGCCGGTGTCGCCCATCCTCAGTACGAAGGGCCGTTGGGGGGTGTAGCGGATCGCGGTGACCGAACAGGGCTCGACGCTGATCCGCTGGAAGTGGTCCAGGTGCAGCCCGAGCGCGTCGGCCACCACGGCCTTGATCACGTCCCCGTGCGAGCAGGCGACCCAGACCGCGTCCTCGCCGTGCTCGGCGGCGATCTTCCGGTTCCACTCGCGCACCGCGTCCACCGTGCGGTGGCTCAGCGCGCGCAGCGACTCCCCGCCGGGGAAGGCGGCCGCCGCGGCGTGGTCCTGCACCGTGCGCCAGAGCGGCTCCTTGGCCAGCTCGGCCAGCGGCCGGCCGGTCCAGTCGCCGTAGTGGCACTCCCCCAGCCGCTCGTCCTCGGTCGGCGGGCCCAGCTCGGGGCGGACCGCCAGCAGCGGCTCCAGCGTCTGCCGACAGCGCTCCAACGGGCTGCTGACCGCCTGCACCAGCGGGATGCCGGCGAGCCGGCCGGCGAGCGCGGCGGCCTGCGCCCGACCGGTGTCGTCGAGGTCCACGCCGGGCGTCCAACCGGCCAGGATTCCGGCGGTGTTCGCGGTGGAGCGGCCGTGACGGACGAGCAGCAGCGTGGGCATGGGGTCAGCCTACGGCCTCCGGGCCCCGCGATGGGCCCCGCTCTCCCTTCCGGACGTCCCGCCCGGTGGGCCTCGGGCCCGTCTCTCGGACTTCGTCGGATCGGGCAAGGATCCAAGAGGCGGGCCCTGGTTGCCCCGGATCCGTGCCGGACGGCCCCGCCCGGGTGACAATGGCCCCCATGATCGTCCACTGCGCCGCCTACCACGACGGCCGCCGGATCGAGGCCCCCGAGGATCCCGCCGGCGCGCTCGCCGCCGCCCGCGCGGCCGGTCCGGGCGGCTTCGTCTGGATAGGCCTGTTCGAGCCCACCACCGAGGAACTCGGCCGCGTCGGCAAGGAGTTCACGCTGCACCCGCTGGCCGTCGAGGACGCCGTCAGCGCCCACCAGCGCCCCAAGGTGGAGGCCTACCAGGGCTCGCTGTTCGTCGCCCTGAAGACCCTCGGCTACCACCCCGGCGGGCACGTCGTCACGGTCGGCGAGGTGATGGTCTTCCTCGGCCCGGACTTCGTGATGACCGTCCGGCACGGCGAGGACGGCTCGCTCAGCGGCCTGCGGGCCGCCCTGGAACAGGACCCCGAGCAACTGCGCTACGGGCCCAGCTCGGTGCTGCACCAGGTCTGCGACACCATCGTGGACGGCTACGTGGACGTGGCGTCCGCGCTCCAGTCCGACCTGGACGAGCTGGAGGCGGACATCTTCTCCCCCGGCCGGGTCGGCAGCGACACCGCCGGCCGGATCTACGGCTACAAGCGCCAGGTGATGTCCGCGCGCCGGGCCGTCGGCCCGCTGGTGGAGCCGATGCTGACCCTGGAGCGCGGCGCCCGCTTCGTCCGCCCCGAGACCGCGCCCTACCTGCGGGACGTCGCCGACCACGTGGCCCGGGTGAACGACCAGATGGAGAGCATGGACCGGCTGCTGTCCGACATCCTGAACGCCAACCTGGCGCAGGTCAGCGTCCAGCAGAACAACGACATGCGGAAGATCTCGGCCTGGGCGGCGCTGGCCGCCGTACCGACGATGATCGCGGGCATCTACGGGATGAACTTCGAGCACATGCCCGAGCTGCACCGGGTCTGGGGGTACCCGGCGGTGCTGGTGCTGATGCTGGTGGTCTGCCTGGTGCTGCACCGGGTGTTCAAGCGGCACGACTGGCTGTAGTGCCGCTCGACCGCCGGCCACCGGGCCCGACCGGGCGGGCCGGTCAGGCCAGGCCGGCCCGCTCCAGCGCCTCGACGCCGGTGCGCAGCGCCCGGATCCGCTCGTCCAGGGTGAAGCCGGACGGGGCCAGGGTGAGCGTGGTGACGCCGGCGTCGGCGTAGGCCTGCATCCGGTCGGCGATCCGGGCGGTGTCGCCGACCAGCGAGGTGGCGTCGATCAGGTCGTGCGGGACGGCGGCCGCGGCGCCCGCGTAGTCCCTGGCCAGGTACTTCTCCTGGACCTCGTCGGCGGCCTGCTCGTAGCCCATCCGCCGGGCGAGCTGGTTGTAGAAGTTCTTCTCCTTGCTGCCCATGCCACCGATGTAGAGCGCGGCGTAGGAACGCAGCCCGTCGACCCCGGCCTTGATGTCCTCACCGACGGCGAGGTTCACCGTCGGGCAGAGGTCGAAGCCCTCCAGCGTCTTCCCGGCCTGGGCGCGGCCCGCCGTCAGCGGGTCGAGCGAGAGCGCGGAGTGCTCGGGCGAGAAGAAGATCCCGAGCCAGCCGTCGGCGATCTCACCGGTCAGCTCCAGGTTCTTCGGACCGATCGCGGCGATGTACAGCGGGATGTGCTCGCGCACCGGGTGCACGGTGAGCTTGATCGGCTTGCCGGGGCCGCCGGGCAGCGGCAGCGTCCAGTTGGCGCCCTCGTGCACCAGGCGCTCACGGGACATCGCCTTGCGGATGATCTCCACGTACTCGCGGGTGCGGGCGAGCGGCTTGTCGAACTTCACGCCGTACCAGCCCTCGGACACCTGCGGGCCGGAGACGCCGAGGCCGAGCCGGAACCGGCCGCCGGACAGGGTGTCCAGGGTGGCGGCGGTCATCGCGGTCATCGCCGGGGTACGGGCCGGGATCTGGAAGATGGCCGAGCCGACGTCGATCCGCTCGGTCTTCGCGGCGACGAAGCTGAGCACCGTCGCGGCGTCCGAGCCGTACGCCTCCGCCGCCCAGCAGACGGAGTAGCCGAGCCGGTCCGCCTCCTGGGCCACGGCGATGTTGTCGGCGTCCATGCCGAGTCCCCAGTAGCCGAGGTTGATCCCGAGTCGCATCTGCCGCACCTTCCAGTGGGTTGGGGTTGTGGCGAGGGTAACCGCGCCCGCGCCGGACATGCTACTGACGGGTAGGGGTGGTCTGGGTCACAGTCGCGCGGGTTCGTGCCGCAGTGATCGTTCTGCGGGTCTGCACCCCTGTCCGGGCACCGGCCGCTACGCTCAGCCGGGGTGGGGAGCACTCTCCCCCACCTGCGCGTTTACACGGCTGCCGGGGCTCGCGGGGCCACCGGCCAGTGAAGGGCCCGTCCGATGGAAAAGCGTCACCTCGGCCGTACCGGCCTGCAGGTCTCCCGGCTCGGCCTCGGCACCATGACCTGGGGCCGGGACACCGACGAGCAGGAGGCCGCGGAGCAGCTCAAGGAGTTCGTCGACGCCGGCGGCAACCTGGTCGACACCGCCGACGTGTACGCGGACGGCGGCGCCGAGTACCTGATCTCCCGGCTCACCGACAACCTGGTCCCGCGCTCCGAACTCGTCATCGCCACCAAGGCCGGCAGCGCCCCCGAGTCCGCCCGCCGCTTCGACGGCTCGCGCGGCCACCTGCTCGCCGCCCTGGACGCCTCGCTGCGCCGGCTCGGCACCGACCACGTCGACCTGTGGCAGGTGCACTCCTTCGACCCGGCCACCCCGGTCGAGGAGACGCTCAGCGCCCTCGACATCGCCGTCTCCTCCGGGCGCGCCCGCTACGTCGGGGTCTGCGACTTCAGCGGCTGGCAGCTCGCCAAGGCCGCCACCTGGCAGCACGCCCACCACGGACGGGTGCCGCTGGCCGGGGCGCAGCTGGAGTACTCGCTGCTCCAGCGCGGCATCGAGCGGGAGGCCCTGCCCGCCGCGCTGGACGCCGGGGTCGGGGTGCTCGCCGGCTCGCCGCTCGGGCGCGGGGTGCTCACCGGCAAGTACCGGCACGGCATCCCGCAGGACTCGCGCGGCGCCTCGCCGTACCTGACCGGGTTCGTCCAGCCCTACCTCGGAGAGCGCTCGCGGCGGATCGTGGACGCCCTCGCCACCGCCGCCGACGGCCTCGCCAGCACCCCGCTGGAGGTCGCGCTGGCCTGGGTCCGGGACCGGCCCGGGGTGGCGAGCGCCCTGGTCGGGGCCCGGACGGTGGCCCAGCTGCAGGCGGCGCTGTCGGTGGAGGCGCTTACGCTTCCGGATGAGATCCGTGGCGCGCTGGACGACATCTCGTCGCCGGTGCACCACTACCCGGACCAGGGGTGGACCGAGCTGTGACCCAGGCCCGGGTTGTCGAGCAGAACCTGCAGTGGAGTGACCTTTGGAGCGGACGACGATGACTGACACGGGGAACGGCGCTCCGGAGGTGACCGAAGGGGCCCAGCTGACCCCGGAGGAGAAGGCCGCGAAGGTCGCCGAGCTGGCACGGCGGATGCGGGAGATCGCCGCCCAGGGGCCCGGGGCCGCGGCCCCGGCCGCGCGGATCCCCACGCCGCAGGCGTCGGAGCCGCAGGCCTCGGGGCCCGCGGGGGCGGAGCCCGCCGCATCCGGACCGCAGGCTCCTGCGGCGGCCGCCGCCCCCGCCGCCGCGGTGCCCGAGCGGCAGCACGGCGACGCGCTGCGCGCCACCGCCGAGGTGCTGGCCGCCGGCGGCGCCCCGGCCGAGCTGGCGGCCGCCGCCGTGGCCGCGCTCGGCGAGGAGGCCCCCGAGCGGCTGCGCGACGACCCGTGGGCGGTGCTGGGCCTGCCCGGCGTCCGACCCGAGCACGCGGACGGCTTCGCCCAGAAGCTGCTCGGCCCCGATGCCGCCCCGGGCGACGAGCGCCGCGCCCGGGCGCTGGTGCCGTGGCTGCTGGAGCAGGCGGCGCTGCGCGGGCACTCGGCCCTGGAACTGCCCGAGGTCGCGGCCGGGCTCACCCGGCTCCGGATGCCCGACCCGGCCACCGCGATCCAGGCCGCCGTCGCGGACGGGCGGGTGCTGCCCTTCCAGGAGGAGCTGACCGGCGCCGAGGCGCACGCGGCGGGCGGCGACGAGGACGAGGCGCCGACCCGCACGCTGCTCGCGCTGGAGGGGCTGGCGATGGCCGAGGACAGCCTCGCCGAGAAGCTGCTCCAGCTGATGGCCACCTTCGTACCGGGCGAGGACCCGCAGGAGGCCGAGGACTCCGAGGAGGCCGAGCACTCCGAGGAGGCCGAGGTCCCCAACGAGACCGGGGCCGAGGACGAGACCGGAGCCGGGGCCGGCGAAGCGGCCGCCCCCGCCGAGCAGACCCGCGTCGACCCCGGCCCGACCGCCTGGGCGGCCGCCGCCGAGGCCGCGCCGTCCTCCTCCGCGACCGCCCTGGTCAGGGCCGTCGCCGAGCACGCCCTGGTGCTGCACACCGGCGGCGAGGCGGCCCGCGCCGAGCCGGCCGCTCTGGTCACCGCCGCCCGCGGCCTCGGGCTGCGGGCCTGGGCCGCCACCTGGACCGACCAGGGCCGGGACTCGCTCGCCGCACTCGCCGGCCCGGGCACCGGCGGTGGGGCCTCCGTGGTCACCCTCGCCGACCTGCTCTCCGGCGCCGCCGGCCCCGGCCGCGCCCCGGACGGCACGCTCGCCCTCGACCTGCTGGTCGTGCTGGACGCCCCGCTGCTGGACGTCGAACTGGCCGCCACCGTCCTGGAGTCGCTGGCCGACGGCACCCGGCTGGTGCTCAGCGGCGACCCGGGCCAGCTCTGGTCGGCCGGCCCCGGGCGGTTCTTCGCCGACCTGCTGGCCGCCAAGGCCTGCCCGGCGGTCGCCTCCCGCACCCCGGACTTCGGCCCGATCGGCGAGTTGGTCTCCGGTGTCGGCATCGGCGAGCTCCAGCCGGTCGAGGCGCCGGACAAGGAGGTGGTCATCCTGACCGCCAAGGACGCCGGCGAGGCCGTCCACCGGGCCGTCCAGCTGCTCACCGACTCCATCCCGCGCGCGCTGGGCATCCCGGTCGAGCAGGTGGTGCTGCTCACCCCGGGCCACGGCGGCCCGGCCGGCACCCGCGCGCTGAACGCCGCCGCCAAGGCCAGGCTCAACCCCGGCCCCGGCCGGTTCGGCGGCTTCGACCCGGGCGACCGGGTGGTCGACTCCCCCACCCCCGGCGTCACCCGCCCGGCCCGGGTGCTGGACGGCGACGCCACCGGTCTGCACCTGGAGTACGCCGACGGCTCGCGCCGGACCGTCCCGCCCGCCGAGGCCGCCCGGCTGCGGCACGGCTGGGCGCTGACCGTCCACCAGGCCCTCGGCCGGCGCTGGCCGGGCGCGGTGGTGGTGCTTCCGGAGGACGCCGCCCCCGCCCTGACCCGGCAGTGGGTCTACACCGCCTTCGGCCGCGGCGAGCGGCACCTGTCCGTGGTGCACGCGGCGGGCCCGGCGCTCGCCCAGGCCGTCGCCGAGCGCCAGGCGCAGCCGCGCACCACCCGGCTGCGGGCGGTCCTCGCCGAGAACACCGCGGCCTCGGAGTACTGAGGCGCGAACGCACGACGGGCGGGCCCCGGTGATCCCGGGCCCGCCCGTCGGCCGTCTTCCGGACGGCGTCAGTCGTCCGGGTCCTCGTCGTCGTAGACCTCGCTCACGTCGAACCGGCAGATCAGCAGCTGCGGATCGGCGTGCTCGAAGGGTTCCGGCAGCCACTCGCCCGGCTCGGTCGGCTCGGCGGCCGCGACCCAGAGCGTCGAGTCGGCCTCCTCCAGGCCGAACTCCTCGCTGCGGGCGGCGATCTCGTCGGGCTCGTACTCGCCGAACAGCACGCCGATCGCGGCGTTCACCCCGCCCGCGCCGGCCCCGCCCGGGGTCAGCGACTCGTCCAGCCGCTCGGCCTGGGCACGCAGCCGCTCGGGATCGACGACGTGGTAGTCGCGGCGGATCAACACGCTGATCGCCTCGGGCTGTTCGGGGCCGTGGTACCCGCCCGGGCCCTCGTCCCCCGGGATCTCGAAGGGCGTGACCTCGTCGTAGGCCTCGTACAGGAGCTGGTCGTAGGCGATGGCCGCCGTCGCGAGCTGCTCGTAGGCGGCGGAAACGGCGGGATCATCGGCTGCGTTGGGGCTTGACACCGCTTCCAGATGACGGTCGATGGCGGCCTTGACCGCCTCAGCGGCGGCGCGTACCTCGGCAATGGTGGGCTGCGCGGCATCAGACATGGTGCAGACGCTATCTCCCCGCGACGCCGGTACGCACAGCGGTTGTCATCTACACCCGCGATTTCACCGCAACTTCCCCCCTGATGTCCGATCCATGCCCTTTCGTCTTCGCGTGGCACCGGCGCGAAGCGGGCGCGGAGGGCGCGCAGCGGGTCCGCCGGGGCCGTCCGGGTGCCGCTTCGCGCGCCGGGATCGGGGTATCCCCTCCGCAGCGGCAACGGGACTGATGCACTGTCAGTCGACGGGCCCGGGTGGCACCCCCTCGGGCCGCCGCTCCCCCGTGGGAGGACGGCCGGAAACACCCGGGCCGCCCGTCCGGGGCAGGCCGTAGGCTTGCCCTTCAGGTGATCCCCAGGAGGAGCGTCTTGATCCCACGGAAGCCGGTCCGGCAGCCGGAGTACGAGTACCAGTCCCTGCGCATGCCGCGCGGCACCACGCGCAACGCGGCGCGCCAACTGCTCACCGAGCACGCCGAGTACGGGCACTGGGAGCTCGACCGGCTCAGGCTGTTCCCCGACGGCAGCCGGACGGTCCGGCTGAAGCGGCGGATCATCCGGCAGGTCCGGAGCTGGTGACGGGCGGGGCGCCGCGCCCCCTGGCGGAACCACACCGAGCTTTCACGCACCCGCGGCCGCCCGTTCGCCCGGCGGCCGCGGGTGCGCCTTTCCCACGGCCGCGGCCGCCTGGCCGAGCGACAACCGGGAACCCTGTCCCCCGGGCCAGTGGGGCCGCCTGCCGCAACTCGGCCGG
>NZ_JBSFKF010000038.1:0-74009 GCF_053598415.1 Kitasatospora sp. NPDC001132
ACGGACCCGAACCAGGTGCTCGTGGTCGCCCAGGGGCTCGACCTGGATCTCAACTCCCATGGCAGTCTCCGCCTTTCAGTTCCGCTCGGTTCCGCTGGTGCCGGGGGCCAGGCCGGGCAGCGGCGGAGCGCCAGGCCGGTCGGCGCCGGCCTAGACGGTGACCGACTCCCGGCCCGGGGCCGGCTCGGGGGCGCTGGTCTCCAGCTTGCTGCCCTCGACGTCCACGTCGGGTATCAGGCGGTCGAGCCAGCGCGGCAGCCACCAGGCGCGGCGGCCGAGCAGGGCAAGGACGGCCGGGACGATGGTCATCCGGACGATGAAGGCGTCGAAGGCGACCGCCGCGGCGAGGCCCAGACCCATCATCTTGATCATCGGCTCGCTCATCCCGATGAAGCCCGCAAAGACGGCGATCATGATGAACGCGGCCGCGGTGACCACCCGGGCGTTGTGCCGGAAGCCGGTGACGATGGCCTCGCCCGGCTGCTCACCATGGACGAAGCCCTCGCGGATCCGGGTGACCAGGAACACCTCGTAGTCCATGGCGAGGCCGAAGACCACACCGATCATGAAGATCGGCATCATGCTCATCACCGGGCCGGTCTGCTCCACGCCGATCAGGTCGGCCAGCCAGCCCCACTGGAAGACCGCGACCACGGCGCCGAGCGCGGCGACCACGGAGAGCAGGAAGCCCAGGGCCGCCTTCAGCGGGACGAGGACGGAGCGGAAGACCACCATCAGCAGGAGGACGGCGAGGCCGACGACCACGGCGAGGTAGGGCACCAGCGCGTCGGACATCTTCTGCGAGACGTCGATGTTCATCGCCGTGGTGCCGCTGACCAGGACCGTCGCCCCGGTGGCCGACTTGAGGCCGGCCGCGTCGTCGCGGATGGCGTGCACGATGTCCTTGGTCTCGGCCTCGCTCGGGCCGGTCGCCGGGACGGCGTTGAGCAGGGCCGTGTCACCGGCCGGGTTGAACATCGGCGGTGTCACCGCGACGACCCCGGGCAGACCGGAGACCTTCTTGGCGACCTCGGCCGCGGCGGCCTTCGGGTCGGCGACGCCCTTGGCGTCCACCATGACCGTCAGCGGGCCGTTGAACCCGGGGCCGAAGCCCTCGGAGAGCAGGTCGTAGGCGCGGCGCTGGGTGGTGGAGGTGGGCTTGGACTCGTCGCCCGGCAGGCCGAGCCTGAGATCGAGCGCGGGGGCGGCGAGCACGCCGAGGCCGATCACACCGCCGAGCAGCACCGCGAGCGGGCGGCGCAGGATGAAGCGGGCCCAGCGGGCACCGCCGTTCTCCTTCGCGCCCCAGGCCTCGCCCTGGGCCGTACGGGCCTTTCGGGCCTTGCGGGGCAGCACCTTGCGACCGAGGAAGCCGAGCAGCGCGGGGACCAGGGTGAGGGCGACCAGCACGGCTATGACGACCGTACCGGCGGCGGCCATGCCCATCTTGGCCAGGATCGGGATGCCGACCACGGAGAGGCCGGCGAGCGCGATCACCACGGTGAGGCCGGCGAAGACCACCGCGGACCCGGCGGTGCCGACGGCCCGGCCCGCCGCCTCCTGGGGGGTGCGGCCCTCGGCGAGCTCGGCGCGGTAGCGGGAGACGATGAACACCGCGTAGTCGATGCCGACCGCGAGGCCGAGCATCATGGCGAGCGTGCCGGTGGTGGTGGAGAGCCCCAACGTGCTGCCGAGCGCGGCGATCAGCGCCATGCCGAGGCCGACGCCGACGACGGCGGTGAGCAGCGGCAGGCCGGCCGCGACCAGCGAGCCGAAGGTGATCACCAGGACGACGGCGGACAGCGCCATGCCGATCGCCTCGCTGCTGCCGCCCGCCTCGGGCTTGGCCATCAGCGCGTTGCCGCCGATCTCGACCTTGAGCCCGGCGTCCCGGCCGTGCTGGGCGGCCTGCTCCAGGGCGTCGGTGGCGCCCCCGGACACCTCACCCGCCTTGGCGGAGTAGTTGACCGTGGCGTACGCGGTGGTGCCGTCCGAGGAGACGGCGCCCTGCATCTTGAACGGGTTCACCGCACCCGTGACCTGCTCGGAGTGGGCGACCTCGTCGACCGTCCGCTCGACCACCTGCTGGTTGGGGGCGGCGGTGATCTTCTGGCCGGAGGGGGCGACGAACACCAGGCGCGCCGAGGCCCCGTCGGCGTGCCCGCCGGGGAAGCGCTCGTTCATCAGGTCGAAGGCCTTCTGCGCTTCCGTGCCGGGCATCGCGAAGCCGTCGTCGGGTGCGGCGGGCGCCTTGGCCGCCAGGACCCCGACGGCGGCCAGCACGGCGACCCAGAGGAAGGTCACCAGCCGGCGCCGGACGAAGGCCCATCGGCCCAGACGGTAGAGGAACGTGGCCACGGGAGAGCGGACTCCTTCGGATGCGGTTCTCGGGTACGGAACGTGCCGCGGCCGGCCGGAACGTCCTGATGGACGCGGTCCGCCGCAGCATGACCAATCCTTGATCGCCGACCCCTGCTCCGTCGTCGTCCCTGCGCAGGCCGTTTGCGTACTGCGGACGCAGTAGTGCCCTCCCCCGCACGGAGGAGCGCACGCCCCGCACCGGAAGCAGCGCCCGGACCTGCGGCGGAAGCAGATGCGGTCACCCGTGCGGGCCGCGACGGCGGGCCGCGGACCGGTGGGCGAAGTAGCGTGATGTGCCTGACCCGTCCGCTGACGTGCGGTTCGGGAGGATCCGACCCGATCGGTGCTGCTTTCGCAGCCCGCCGCCGGAGGTGCCGACATGGGCGTTCCAGCCGCCCGCATCGTGTTCGACGAGAGCGACCGCGCGGCGGTCGCCGAGGCGGTGACCGAGATGCTCACCACCGGCGCGCTCACCCTCGGCCCGTGGACCGAGCGCTTCGAGCAGGCCTTCGCCGCCGAGCACGGCGCCTCGCACGCCGTCGCGGTGAGCAGCGGCACGGCGGCGCTGGAGGTGATCCTGCGCGGCATCGACGTCCGAGGCCGCGACGTGGTCGTCCCCGCCGTCACCTTCTACGCGACCGCCGGCGCGGTGGTGCACGCGGGCGGCCGTCCGGTCTTCGCCGACGTCGACCCGGCCACCCTCGCGCTCTCCCCCGAGACCCTGGAGGCGGCGCTCACCCCGGACACCGCCGCCGTCGTCCTGGTGCACATCGGCGGGCTGGTCGGCCCGCAGGTCCACGCCGTGCGCGCGCTCTGCGACCGGCGCGGCATCCCGCTGGTCGAGGACGCCGCGCACGCCCACGGCAGCAGCTTCGACGGCCGCGCCGCCGGCACCTTCGGCCTGGCCGGGGCCTTCTCCTTCTACCCCACCAAGGTCACCACCAGCGGCGAGGGCGGGATGATCCTCACCGAGTCGCCGGAGCTGCGGGACTCGGCCCGGATCCACCGCGACCAGGGGAAGGGGTCCTTCACCACCAACCACCACGTGGAGCTCGGCTACTCCTGGCGGATGAGCGAGCCGCACGCCGCGATCGGTACGGTGCACCTGCGCCGGCTGAAGGAGTTCATCGAGACCCGCCGGGCCGTCGCCGGCCGCTACGACGCCGCGCTGGCCGGGCTGGACGGCCTCGACCCGGTGCTCGAACCGCCCGGCTGCCGCGGCAACTACTACAAGTACGTGGCGCTGCTGCCGTCGGGGGTGGACCGCGCGGAGTTCAAGCGGGCGCTGGCCGAGGAGCACGGGGTGCGGCTGTCCGGCGAGGTCTACGACCTGCCGCTGCACCTCCAGCCGGTGCTCGCCCCGTACCGGCGCGGGCCGCTGCCGGTGGCCGAGGACGTCTGCGCCCGGCAGGTCTGCCTGCCGGTGCACTCCGACATGACCGAGGACGAGACCGAGCAGGTGGTCGACGCCGTCTCCACGGTGTACCGGCGACTGGCCGGATAGCCGGAGCGAAGGGAGCAAGATCGTGCGGATAGCCGTCACCGGGGGCTGCGGGTTCATCGGCTCACACGTCGTGGACCACCTGATCGCGGCCGGCCACGACGTCCTCGCGGTGGACACCACCGACAAGTACCTCAATCCGGACGCCGAACACGCGCGGCTCGACGTCCTCGACCTCGAGGCCCTCACCGCGGCCCTGGCCGGCAGCGAGGTGGTCTACCACCTGGCCGCCATGGCCGACGTCGAGCAGGTGTCCGCCGACCCGGTCCGCGCGGTGCGGACCAACATCGACGGCACCGAGGCCGTCCTGGAGGCCGCCCGGCGCGGCGGCCTGAGCCGGATCGTGCTGGCGAGCACCGTCTGGGTCTACGGCGCCGCCCTGGCTGACGGTCAACTCGACGGCGACGAAGAGGAGTTGGACGAACACGTGCCGATCGAGCTGGAGCACAGCGGCCATCTCTACGTGGCCACCAAGCTGGCCGCCGAGATGCTGGTGCACAGCTACCGCGAGCTCTACGGGCAGCACTTCACCATCCTGCGCTACGGCATCCCGTACGGCCCCCGGATGCGGGACGAGCTGGTCGTCGCCCGGTTCGTCCAGGCCGCGCTGGCCGGGCGGCCGATCACCATCGCCGGGGACGGCCGGCAGAGCCGCAACTTCGTCTACGTCGAGGACCTCGCCGACGCCCACGTCCGGGCCCTGTCCCCCGCCGCCGAGGACCAGACCTTCGCGCTGGAGGGCTCGACGGCCGTCTCGGTGCGGGACATCGCCGACACCGTGGACGGCCTGCTGGGGCCCGTCGGCATCGAGCACATCGACGGGCGCAAGGCCGACTACGCGGGGCGGCGGATCTCCTCGGCGCAGGCCAAGCGGCTGCTGGGCTGGTCGCCGCACACCAACTTCACCGACGGGGTGCGGCGGTACGCGGACTGGTACCGGGCCGCCGTCGGCTCGGCCGCCGGCGCCTGACGGGGCCGCCCGATGCCGCACGCCCTGCTGGTCTCCGGCTCGCTCGGGCAGGGCCACGACGTGATGGCGCAGGCCTGCGCGGACACCCTGCGGGAACGCGGCTGGACCACCCGCACCGTCGACGCCATGGCGCTGCTCGGGCAGCGCTCGGGCGCGGCCGGGGAGGCGGTGTTCCGCCGGCTGCTCGACCTGCCCGGGGTGTACGACGCCTTCCACTTCTCGGCGCTGCGGCCCGGTGCCCGGCTCGCCCTGCTCGCCGACGCGACGGCCCGCACCCGACTGGTCCCGGCGCTGCGGGAGCTGATCGCGGCGCAGCGGCCGCAGCTGGTGGTCTCGGTGTTCGCCACCGCGACCTCGGCCGTCAACCGGCTGCTGCGGCAGGCCCCGGAGCGGGAGTTCCGGCACTTCGTGTTCTGCACCGACGTGACGCCGCACCGGCTCTGGGTGCAGGAGGGGACGGACCTGTTCCTGGTCACCTCGGAGATCGCCGCGTGCGCGGTGCGGCGGTACCGGCCGGACGCCGACATCGCCGTCGTCCCGGCGCCGCTGCGGCAGCCGTTCTACCGACCGCCGGAACGGGCCGCGGCGCGCGCGGAGTTGGGCGTGCCGGCGGGCGCCGCGTGCGTGCTGCTGATGTCCGGCTCCTGGGGGCTCGGCCCGCTCGCCCGCACCGCCGCATCGCTGGCCGCCACCGGGCCGCACGTGCTCGCGGTGGCCGGGCGCAACCCGGAGCTGGAGCGCCGGCTGCGGGCCGCCGCACGCCGGGAGCCCCGGCTGCACCCCTTCGGCTACACCGACCGCGTCCCCGCCCTGATGGCCGCCGCCGACCTGGTGGTCACCAGCTCGGGCGACACCTGCAGCGAGGCCAGGGCGCTGGGCCGGCGGCTGCTGCTCCTCGACGTGGTGCAGGGGCACGGGCGCGACAACCTCCAGCACGAGCTGGAGCTCGGCCACGCCGACGTCGCCACCGCCCACCCCGCCGAGGTGGTCCGCAACGCCCTCGCCGCCCTCCGCCGCCCCGAGCCCGCGCCGTCCGCCGGCGCGACACCGGCGGCCTGGCAGGCGGGGTTCGGGGCGGCGCTGCGGCGGGTCGGGCTGGGGTAGCCGCGGCTCCGGTGCGCGCCGACGCCGCCCGGGCGGGTGACCCGCCCGTCACGGCCGGCGGCCCCCGCCCGGGCCCGGGACGCGGTGGTCGCGCAGGGGGCCGAGGGTGAGGTGGTGGGTGCGGCAGTGGGCGGCGATCAGGGGGAGGGCGGCGAGGGTGGCGCGCCAGGAGCCGGGTGCGGAGGTGCAGTCGGAGTCGTGCAGCAGGAGGGTGGCGCCGGCGGTGAGGCCGGGGCGGGCGGTCGCGTGGACGGACTCGCCGGTGGCCCGCGCCGTCCAGTCGCGGCCCCAGGCCGTCCACAGCACGCTGCGCAGGCCGAGCCGGCGGGCGGCCAGCGCCGGGCCGGCGGTCAGGACCCCGTACGGCGGGCGGTACCAGAGCGGGCGGGCGCCGCAGAGTTCGGTCACGGCCTCGGTGGCGCGGCGCAGTTCGCGCAGGTCGCGGGCGGGGGCCGGGTACCACTGCTGCCGGTGGTGCCAGCCGTGGACGGCCACCTCGTGGCCGCGCAGCACCAGTTCGCGGCCGAGCGCGGGGGCGCGCTCCAGCATCGCGCCGAGCAGGAAGAAGGTGGCGCGGGCACCGAGTGCGTCCAGCGCGTCGAGGACGTACGGGGTGCTGCGCGGGTCGGGTCCGTCGTCGAAGGTCAGGGCGACGTGGCCGGGCGCGGTGCCGTGGCCGGCGGTGCGGCGGGCGAGGGTGCGGCGCAGCGGCGGCAGGCGGACGGCGGCCGGGGCGAGGTGCAGGAACTCGATCCCGGCGGCGACGGCGAGGGCCGCGGCGGCGACGGTGGCCGGGCGGTGCCCGGCGGCGGCGCTCACCCGAAGCGCGAGGCCATCCGGCGGAACACGCCCGGGGCCATGCCGTGGATGCGGGCCGGGAGGCCGAGCCAGTGCGGGACGTAGAGCCGGTCCCGCTCGGTGGTGATGGTCGCGACCACGACGTCCGCGACCCGCTCCGCCGGGACCGGGCGGGGCCGCTCGCGTTGGTAGGGCGTGCCACGCCGGTCGAAGAACGGGGTGTCGACCGCGCCGGGCAGGACCAGGCGCACCCCCACCCCGGTGCCGCGCAGCTCGTACCAGAGGCTCTCCGCGAACATCGTCAGCCCGCCCTTGGTGGCGGCGTACCCCGACTCGTCGCGCACGCCGACCTGGCCGGCCATCGAGCCGATCAGCACGATCCGGCCGTGGCGGCGCTCCAGCATCCCGGGCAGCAGCAGGCGGACCAGGCGCAGCGGGGCGGCGAGGTTGACCTCGATCATCCGGTCCAGGGTGTCGGAGGGCGTCCGGGCGTACGGGCCGCGCCAGCCCAGGCCGGCGCTGGCGATCAGGGCGTCCACCCGGCCGGTCTCGGCCAGGGCGGCCTCGGCGAGGCGGGCCGGGCCGTCCGGTTTGCTCAGGTCCTCGGGCAGGGCGCGGCCGCCGGTGCGCTCGGCGAGTTCGTCGAGCCGGGGGCGGTCGGTGCCGGAGAGCAGGGTGTGCCAGCCGGTGTCGGCCAGGCGGGTGGCGGCGGCGCGGCCGATGCCGGAGGAGGCGCCGGTGATCAGCGCGACGGGGCGGTCGGGCGGGTCCGTCGGGTCCGTGTGGCCCTTCGGGGCCGACCGCCGGGGTCGGGAGTGGGGTTCCTCCGCCATCTGGCACCTGCCGCTCTGTGGCCGTGTCGCCGTCCGTTTTGTCCGGCAAGTCACCTTCGCATGGCGGTGCCGTCCGGGCTACCGGGGCGGGACGGCGGGCTCGGTGCCCCGGTGCCGGGCGGACAGCTCGGCGGACTCGCCCTCCAGCTCACCGAAGCGGGAGAGCACGATGGTGCCGCCCACCGCCACCGCGAAGCCCGTCAGCGCGCACCACTCGAAGCCGGGGCGCGCGGCGTCGCCGAGCGCCGTCACCCCGACCAGTGCCGGTCCGAAGGTCTCGGTGACCGTCCCGGCGGCGGTCGCGGCCGTCACGGTGCCGCGCTGCAGCGCCAGGGCGTAGGCGAGGTAGCCGCCGAGGCCGCCGACGACGAGGGCGTAGGCTGCCGGGTCGGTGAGGACGGCGAGCGGACCGGAGACGTCCAGGACCCGCACCGCCAGGCTGGTCACCCCGAAGCCGACCCCGGCGAGCAGCCCCAGGCCGGCCGCGGCCGCGTTGCCCTGCCGGCGCACCAGGACCAGGGTGGCGAGCAGCATGGCGGCGGTGGTGGCGAGCAGCGCCCAGTGGAAGGCGGGCGCGGCGTGGTCGCGGCCCTCCCGGCCGGAGCCGAGCGCCAGCAGGGTCAGGCCGACGACCACGGCGACGATGGCCGCGATGTCGCTCCGGCGCAGCCGCGCGCCGAGCAGCCAGACGGCGGCCACGGCGGTGACGGCCAGACCGGAGTTGGTGACGGCCTGGACGAGGAAGAGCGGCAGGGTGCGCAGGGCGACGACGCTCAGCACGAAGCCGACGATGTCCAGCAGTGTGCCGAGGACGAACTGCCAGGACCGCACCAGCGCGGTCAGCAGGCCCGCCCGCACCCGGTCGGTGCGCGGGGCGGACCGCGCCCCGCGCGCCTGGAAGACCGCCCCGAAGCCGAAGCAGACGGTCGCGACCAGCGCGGTGGTGAGCCCTAGCAGCATGCCTCTCCCTGCCTGGCGGGGCAGCATCGTCCCTCACCAGTCTGGGCCCGGCGGGACGGGGTCGCACGGGTGGGACGGACGGGGTGACGGGCATCAGTGGCATGAGCACCGTGCGGTGCGTGAACCGGGTGGCAGGCGTGACGGGGACGACTGTTCCGGCCGCCGGGGCGGCCGTGGCCAGGAGCGCTCGGTCAGCCGGGCGCGCCCGCGAGCAGCGTGGCCGTCCGGGCGACCAGCGGCTCGTCCATCGGCGCCTTCTGGTCCGCGGGCTTGGTGGTGAGCACGGCGAGCAGGACGGGGCGCCCGCCGGGGTCCAGGCGATGCCGACGTCGTTGGTGATGCCGTGCTCGCCGGTCCTGGATCTGCGGCGCGGTCGGCGGCCGGACCGGTCGCCGTGGCCGCGAGGGCCGGCCCGCCGGTCGCGGCCACGACGACGGCCGCTCCCAGGCCGAGACCGAGACCGAGGCCGAGACCGAGGACGGCGCGGCGGCTGTGACGGGTCTGCGAAGGCTGCGGGTGCATGCTCCTCCTCCGATCGATCGGCGCGGCGTGAGCCGCCTTCTCAATCGGAGCGACGCGGTTCGGGTGCCGATGGCTCGTCAGGAACGCTAATTCGCGCGGGATTTCACGGCCGGACGGCCACCCCCGCGTACAGCGAGACCTCCGAGGCGGCGCCGGGAACCTCGCCGGGCGCCGGCCGCCACTCCGCGATGGGCACGAGTCCGGGCTCGAGGAGGGTCCAGCCGTCGAAGAAGCGGGCGATCTCCGGCCGGAGACGGGCCTGGGCCGCGGTGCCGGCGGCCTCGTAGATCCTGGTCAGCCTGGCGATGTCCGCGGGCGCGAACTCCGGACTGACGTGGGTCACCACCAGGGCGCTGCCCGGGACGAGAGCGGACTTGAGGTGCTCGACCAGCCCGTACGCGCCGTGGCTGTCCGGGACGAAGTGGAGCAGGGCGTTCAGGGAGAGCGCGACCGGGCGGGACAGGTCGAGGGTCTCCCGCAGGCCGGGGGCGGCGAGCAGCCGCGCCGGGTCGGTGGCGTCGGCCTCCACGTAGGCGGTGCGCCCCTCGGGGGTGCCGGTGAGCAGGGCCTGGGCGTGCGAGAGCACGATGGGGTCGTTGTCGGCGTAGACCACCCGGGCGTCGGGCCGGATGCCCTGGGCGACCTCGTGCAGGTTGGGTGAGGTGGGGATGCCGGTGCCGATGTCGAGGAACTGGTCGAAGCCGGCCTCGGCGAGCGCCCGGGTCGAACGCTGCATGAAGGCCCGGTTGACGCGGGCGGCGGCGCGCAGCCAGGGCGCGACGGCGAGGGCGTGGCCGGCGGCCTCGCGGTCGGCGGCGAAGTTGGTGAACCCGCCGAGGAAGTAGTCGTACATCCGGGCCGAGTGCGGGACGTTGAGCCGCAGGTCCACCCCGTCGTAGAGGCCCATCGCGTTCTCCCTCCGGTTCCTCTTCCGCTTCCGTTTCCGACCGGTCCCCGCCGCCCACGATAGGCGCGGACCGTCACGTTCCGGCCGTCTTCGAGCGTTTCAACCAACCAGCGACTCCCATGAGATGACAATCTGTATTCGGATTGCATCCTGGAGTGACGGGCCTGATGGAATGAGGATGGGCGCAGACAGCCCGACCCTCGGGTGGCCCGGGCGAGCAGCCGACGGCCACGGAAAGCAGGCTCGATGACGATCGACAGGAGTGCCCCGGAACGCGGGCACGGGGGCGCAACGGCCGTGTCGTACCTCCACGGGACCGGGGCGGAACCGACGGCCACCGCCGACACCGGAACCCGCTCCGAGGCCGAACTCCGCCTGGGCCTGCCGTACGTGGCCTTCTGCGAGACGCACGAGCCGGCCTGGCGCGCCCTCGCCATGACCCGCATAGGCAACCGGGCCGACGCGGCGCTGGTGGTCGCGGCGGTGAAGTCCGACCTGGCCCGCTGCTGGCCGCAGGTGCTGCGGTTCGAGGAACCGGCCGCGTACGCCTGGCGGTTGGCCAACCGGCACGTCTCGGACTGGGTGGCCGTCGAGGAGCCGGTCGAGGTGGAGGCGGTCACCTTCGCCGCGGTGATCGGCGCCTTCAAGCAGGTCGCGAAGGGGCTGCTGCGCAGCGAGGCGGACGAGGTGCGGCTGTACGCGGCGATCCTCGAACTGCCGGACCGACAACGGGACGTGGTCATTCTGCGGTACCTGCTCGGCCTGCACGTCAAGGTGATCGCGGCGTACCTGGGGCGGCCGGTGGCGACCGTGCACTCCAACCTCCGGCACGCCCGGGAGCGGCTGGCCCGCCGACTCGGGGTGGGCGAACTCCCGGACGGTGGCGGCGAACTGTGACGGCGAGACCCGAGGAGGGGGCCCCGGCCGGAGCGGATCCGGCCGACGGCGCGAGCACGGTGTTCCGCGTCCCGCGGCCCGACCGCGCCCATGCGGAACGGATCGCCGCCGTACGCCGGGCCCGGCTCACGGCCGCGCCCGTCCACCTGCCGTCGGAGCACGAGCAGGCCGCCTTCGAACTCGGCCTGGTGGTGGCCCTGGTGCTGGGCGCGCCGGACGCCTCGCGCGGCCTCGACCTGCTGGTGAACGCGCGCCGGATCGAGCCGGAGGGGGCCGAGGTGTTCGGCGCGCTGCTGTACGCCACCGGCAAGGAGGAGGGCGCCGAGTTCTGGTGGCGCTTCGCGGCCGGCTCGGGCAGCGGGACGGCCGCGTACTGCCTGCACCTGCACCACCTGATGCTCGGCGAGACCGACGACGCCGACTACTGGCGGGCCTGGTCGGACCAGCTGGCGACGGCCGAACGGCCGCCCGGGCCGAGGGTGTTGCGGATGAACCGGCCGCTGCTGCCGGACGGCGTGCGGCGGGACATCCTCTCCCGGGTGCACCGGGGGCTGGCGCCGCAGCTGCCGCCGGCGCTGGTCGCGGTGATCGACCGGCTGCCGGTGCAGGACGGCGACGAGGAGGAGGTGCCGAGCCCGTGGGGGCTCACCTCGGGGGCGACCTCAGCGTGCTCCTGGGAGGGCCGTCCGTGGGGGGCGGTGGATGATCACGACGCCCCGTGGGGGTGAGCAGCCCACGGGGCGTCGTGATCATCCCTTCAGGTGAGCGCGGAGAGCTCGGCGACCACGGCCGGGCCGCGCCCGCTCCCCGCCTGCGGCCGCTCCCCGGGCCGTCGCCCTGCCCGCCCCGGCAGCGGTCGCAGAGCTGGATCGGTCGCCGGCCGAACAGCTCGCCGCCGCCGAGGAGTTCGAACTCGCCTCGGAGCACCCGGACCCCGCGGGATCGCTGAACACAGTGCTGGGCCAAGGCAATGGTCCAGTCCAATATCGCACTCCGGAACGGCACTTCGACCGCCGCGGCGACAGCGGCGGCGATAGACTGCCCACCATGGGAGAGCGCCCCGGCGCGCCCACCGCGCCGCCCCTCGTGCTGGTCACCGACAGCGACTCGCAGCTGATCGACCCGGGCCGGGCCTACCACCTCGGCCGCGACCCGACCGGCGAGATCGTGCTGGACGACCCCCGGGTCTCCTGGCACCACGCGGTCCTTCGCGCCGACGACGGCCACTGGCTGCTGGAGGACGCGGGCAGTGCCAACGGCACCTACGACGAGGGCCGCCGTGTCCACCAGGAGAACGTCGGCCCGGGCACCCGGCTGCGCTTCGGCGATCCGGCGGACGGCCTGTCCGCGACCTTCGCCGCCCTCCCGGTCCCCACCGCGCACCGGCAGCCGTCACTGGTCGCCGCGCACGCCTCCGGTACCTTCCGCCGCCCGAGCGCCGTCCACCGGCTGCTCGGTCACAGCGTCCGGATCGGCCGCTCCGACGACAACGACCTGGTCCTGGACAACCTGGTGGTCTCCCGCCACCACGCCGAACTGCGTGCCCTGCCCGGCGGCGGGCACGAGATCGTCGACCTGGACAGCCACAACGGCACCTACCTCAACGGCCGCCCCGTCCAACGCGCCCCGGTCGGCCCGGCCGACATCGTCGGCATCGGCCACTCCGCGTTCTGCCTGGCCGACGGCCGGCTGGTCGAGTGCACCGACACCGGCGAGATCTCCCTGGACGTCCGACACCTGGTGGTCCGGGTCGGCCCCGACCACCGGGTGCTGCTGGACGACGTCGGTTTCCCCCTCGCCGAGAAGGCGCTGCTCGCGGTGGCCGGTCCGAGCGGCGCGGGAAAGTCCACCCTGCTCAACGCCCTCACCGGGCTGCGCCCCGCCGACCTGGGCACGGTGCTGCACGACGGACGCGACCTCTACCGCGACTACGCCGAGCTGCGCCGCCGGATCGGACTCGTCCCGCAGGACGACATCCTGCACACCCAGCTCACCGTCCGCCGGGCCCTGTCCTACGCCGCCGAGCTGCGCTTCCCCGGCGACACCGACCCGCAGGAGCGGGCGGCCCGGGTCCGCGAGGTGATCCACGAGCTGGGCCTGGACGCCCGGGCCGACCAGGTGATCGCCAGCCTCTCCGGCGGTCAGCGCAAGCGGGTCAGCGTCGCCCTGGAACTGCTCACCAAGCCGTCCCTGCTCTTCCTCGACGAACCGACCTCCGGTCTGGACCCGGGCATGGAGCGCTCGGTGATGCGCATGCTGCGCGGGCTGGCCGACGACGGCCGGACGGTGGTCGTGGTGACGCACAGCGTGCTGAGCCTGAACGTCTGCGACCGTCTGCTGGTGCTGGCCCCGGGCGGGCGGACGGCGTACTACGGGCCGCCCGGCGAGGCGCTGGAGTTCTTCGGCTTCGACGAGTGGCCGGAGGCCTTCGAGGCCTTCGAGCACGAGGACCACGCCGCCTGGCAGCAGCGCTTCCGCGACTCCCCGCAGTACGCGCACTACATCGCGGCCGAGGCCTGGCACGCGCCGTGCCCCGGTCCGGCGCCGAGCGCCGGTCGAGCCCCGTACGTCGGTCAGGCACTGCACCCCGCTGCGGACCAGGGCCCGCCGGTGTCCGCCACTCCCCCGATCGCCTGGGAGAAACCGCAGGGCTGGTTCTCCCAACTCGGCACGCTGGTGCGCCGGTACACCTCGGTGCTGGCCGCCGACCGGCTCTTCCTCACCGTCATGGTGGTGCTGCCCTTCGTCATCGGCCTGATGTGCCGGGCGATGGCCGGCTCGCGGCTCTCCCCCGACAACGCCGTCAACTGCCTGCTCACGCTCTGCATCGGCGGTCTGCTCACCGGCGCCGCCAACTCGGTGCGCGAACTGGTGAAGGAGCGCGCGATCTACCGGCGGGAGCGGGTCGTCGGGCTGTCCAGATCGGCCTACCTGGTCTCCAAGGTGGTGGTGCTGGGCACGGTCACGGTGGCCCAGGCCGCGGTACTGACCGGGGTCGGCCTGGCCGGGGTGAACCTGTCCTTCGCGGTGCCGACCGGGGTGGTGATGCCGCAGCTGCCCGAGCTGATCATCGCGGTCGCGCTGCTCGCCTTCTCGGCGATGATGCTCGGCCTGGTGGTCTCGGCGCTGGTGGACAAGGAGGAGGCCACCATGCCGCTGCTGGTGCTCCTCTCGGTGGTGCAGATCGTCTTCAGCGGCCTGATGCTCAGGCTGCACGGGGTGCCGGGGCTGGAGCAGTTCGCCTGGCTGATCCCGTCCCGCTGGGGCATGTCGGCGATGGCCCGCACCGTCGAACTGCACGGCATCTTCCCGAACGCGATCACCGCCGATCCGATGTTCCGCCACCAGCGGTCCGGCTGGGTGCTGAGCATGGTGCTGCTGCCCGCGCTCTCACTGCTGTACGGCCTGGTGGTGCTGGTCCTGCTGCGGCGGCACGAGCCGAGCATCATGCGGCGCTGACGGCCTCGACGCCCGGGCCTGCCGGGCCCGACGGACAACGGACGTCGGGCACAAGGCATCGGGCAGTGACCAGCGACCAGTGAGCCCCGCGGGCTCGGGCCGCCGCCGGTAGAGTGGGAGGCGACCTGTGGTGCGAGTCGTGCCGCGCGCGGCGGGGATCGCGCGGCGGAGGAAATGCAGCCGTCCATGGACGAGTTCGCGTTCCGCCCCACCCACGTCGCCCCACCGGACGGGATGGCCTCCTGGGCGGCGCCGGACCCGCCCCAACCCGCCGCCCGGGTGGACGGGCGGCTGCTGGTCGCCCTGCCGCAGCCGCCGCCCGCCGCCGGGGGCCCGCCCGCGCGGGACCGCCGACCCGCCGGTGGTGCCCCGGCCGCCCGCCGGGGCCGCACCGGTCGTCCAGCCGTCCTGGTCGCCCCCGACCGGAGGGAGCCGTCCGCCGTGAACGCCGTGAGCCAGGTCTTCGCCGTGGTCGCCGCGGCGATCCACCTGATCGTCTGGCCGCTCGAGAGCTTCCTGTACGGGCACCCGCGGGTGCGCCGGCTGCTCACCGGCAGCACGGCGGACGCCCCGGAGGTCCGGCTGTGGCGCGTCAACGTGGGCTTCTACAACCTGTTCCTGGCGCTCGGCCTGGTCACCGGCCTGGTCCTGCTGCACGCCGGCCACCCGGGGGCCGGGCGGGCGCTGGTGCTCTACGTCGCCGCGTTCATGCTCGCGGGCGGGGTCACCCTGTTCTGCTCCGAGCCGAAGCTCTGGCGGGGCGCGCTCGGCCAGGCGGTACCGCCAGCCGTCATCCTCCTGGCAGAGGCGTTCTGAACCCGGCCGTCCCGGGCGGGCCCCGCGGCCGGGGCGCCAACGGACCGCCGACTGCTCGCCGACCTGCGCCGTCACGCCCCTCGTCGGCACCTGCACCCACATCGCGACCAGCGTCACCGCCTCCCCACCGCCACCGCCACCGCCAGGCACGGACTCCTGCCGAACCACCCGGGTGATCCCGTCAACCGACAGGCCCGCCCAAGGGCGCTTCCTCCCCCGCTCCGGCGACCTCGCCACGGTGCCGCACCCGAGTGGCGAGCAGAGCACCGAGCGCGCCGGCCACCAGCCCCCAACCCGCCGCGAGCGGCACCGCCGTCCAGAGCACCGGGCTCAGGGTGAGGCTGCCGCTGCCCAGCGCGGCCAGCGGGCTGTTGCCGCCGAGCACGGCGCCCAGCAGGTCGCCCAGGCCGCCCCGGCCGAGGCCGACGCCGAGCACCGAGAGCCCGTAGTCGGCGTCCACCCGGGTCCACAGGCCCACCAGCAGCATGGTGACGGCGGCGGAGAGCGCGAACCGGACGGCGTGCTGCCAGAGCCGGACGGTGCGCGGTGAGCGGGCAGCCGCCAGGAACGCGGCCGCGAGCAGCAGGACGGCGGCCAGCGGCAACAGCCACCAGCTGCGCGCGTCCTGCTCCGCGAGGGTGCCGAGGTCGACGGTCGCCTGCCCGCCCTCGGAGGTGCGCAGCACGGCGCTGAGCGGCTTGGGGACGGGCAGGCCGAGCGCGCCGATCAGCCGCCCGTGCCATTCGGCACCGAGCCCGAGGCCGAAGGCCAACCAGACCAGGTTGGGCAGTGCGAGCAGCAGCACGGCCAGGGTCTGCCGGGCGTTGCCGTGCACGATCACGGTCAGCACCCCGGCCACCGCACCGATCACCAGGTACGCCAGCAGGACCGACCAGAGCGCGAAGGCCGCCGGGCGGACGGCGAGTTGGTGGCGCACCAGGGCGGCCGGCAGCGGGGCCCGGCGGGACACCGCGAAGGTGAGCGCGAGCACCACCAGCAGCCAGGCCAGCCCGATGCCGACGGTGGTCGGGCCGTCCGCGTGGAAGCCGACCTCCGGGGTGAGCCCGAGCGCGCCGCCGATCGACTGCGCCAGGTCGTCGCCGAGCGGGACGACGAAGGTGTGCCGGGCGCCGAGGGTGATCAGCACCAGGGCGAGCAGCCAGAGCAGCACCGTCCGGCCGATCCGCCCGAGCAGCTCTCCGCCTCCCGCGACGGCGCGGAAGCGCAGTTGGCGCAGGAACACCTCCGCCATGGTGACCGCGCCGGCCACCGAGACGCTCAGCGGCATCGCGCTGATCTCGGCCCCGACGGCCGCGAAGTCTCCCGCGCCGCCGTCGAGCCGGACGGTGCCGCCGACGGCGAGTGCCAGCGTCGCGGCCAGCACGGCAGGGACGCCGCCGTCCGGGAGGTCGTCGGCGCCGGCCAGCCAGAGGCCGAGTGCGGCGACCGCCGCCATCGCCACCAGCCCGGCCACCACGACGGCGAGCGCCTCCAGCCAGCCTCGGACGGCACCGGGTGGGCCGGCGGCCCGGTTGGTGGGCTGCTGCATGCCGCCTCCTCGTAGTACGCGGGGTGCCTGGGCTCCGGCCGGCAGCCGACCGGTTGCCGGTGGGGCTTCCAGGGTGGCCGACGGTCGGCGGGCACGCTCGGCGACGCCCGGCCCACCTGCTGTTGCGGCGGACGGGGGCGCGGGGGAGAAAGGGAAGCCGACGGCCGGAGCCTCCGGGGCCGGCCCCGGTCGGCCGACCGCCTGCGAAACGGAGCCTCGATGTCCTCCCAGCCACCTCCGTCCGGACCGCCCGGCGAGCCTTCGCAAGGTCCCCCGTCCGGGCCTCCGTCCACACCCCCGTCCGGGCCGCCCTCCGGGCCTCCGTCCACACCCCCGTCCGGGCCGCCCTCCGGGCCTCCGTCCGGACCGCCGGCCGGGCCGCCGTCCACGCCTCCTCCGCCTTGGGGCCCGTACGGGGCATCCGGGACGGGTGGTGCCTCCGGGACGGGCGGCGCCGGGGGTGCGAGCGGCCTCGGCGGTACGGGCGGGCCGTTCGGACCGGGCGGAGCCGGCAGGCCCGGGCCCGGTGCTCGCGGGCCCTGGTGGCGCTCCGGGAAGGGGCTGTTCCCGGCGGCGGGCACGGTGGCGGTGGCCGCGGTGGCCGCCGTGCTGATCACCGGCAACCAGGGCGGCCACCACTCGACCGTGCCGACGGCGAACGAGGTCGCCCTGCAGGCCCCGGCCGATCCCGGGCCGGACCCGTTCACCCCGTCGGTGGAGACCCAGGCGGTGAGCGCCCCCGCGCCCGCCCCCGTCACCCCGACGGCGCAGCATCCGGGCGGCACCTCGCCCGGAAGCGGCCCCACAGCGGTTCTCCACAGCGTCGGGGGCAGCTCGGCCGGGCTGTACGCCGGGACGACGAGCAAGCCGAGCTGCGACACCGAGCGCCTGATCGGGATGGTCTCGGCCGGGGACGCCGGGCGTGCCTGGGCCTCGGCCGTCGGCATCGCGCAGGCCGACATCCCGGGCTACCTGCGCTCGCTCACCTCCGCCTACCTGCGGGTGGACACCCGGGTGACCAACCACAGCTACCGGAGCGGCGCGGTGGTCGCGTACCAGTCCGTGCTCCAGGCGGGCACCGCCGTCCTGGTGGACGCCCGGGGCGTGCCCCGGGCGCGCTGCTCGTGCGGCAACCCGCTGAAGCCGCCGACGCCGGTGAACGACGCCCGTTACACCGGGAAGGCCTGGGCGGGCTTCCATCCGACCGCGCTGATCGTGGTGGTCCCCGCACCGCAGCCGGTGACCGAGATCGTCCTGGCGGACATCCAGACCGGCAGGTGGTTCTCCCGGCTGACCGGGCGGGCCGAGGCCGTGGACCGGACCGTCGAACCGCCGACGGGGCCGCTGGCCCCCGGCATCCCGCCGCCGGCGCCCTGGGAGCCCGCGCCCACGGCCACCTCCCCCACGTCGCCCGGCACCCCCTCACCCGGCACGGCGACGAGCCCGGGGGCGACATCGCCGGGCACCATGAGCTCGGGCACGACGACCACGACGACCGGCACCACGTCCCCGCCCACCGCCACCTCCACCCCCACGTCCACCGTGACGGCGGCTACGCCCACCCATCCGGCGACCGGCACGACGACGGCGGGCCCCGCGAAGATCACCGCCGTCACGACGACCACCGGAACCGGGACCAGATCCGCAACCACGAGCGCCGCCAGGCCGAGCTGACCCGACGTCCGCCACCCGCCCACCGCTGCCACCGGCTACCACCCCGGCCACCCGGCCGGTGGCGGCGGCTCGCCTCAGGGCAGCAGCACCCGCGCGTCCTGCGGCCCGAGCAGCCGGCCGTCCGCCGAGCGCACCTCGACCGGTGCGACGGGCGCGCCGGACTCGCGGTCCACCAGGCGGGCCCGGGGCTCGCCCTCCTCGAAGAACCACTCGTCGCCCCACTGCCGCAGCGCCGTGATCACCGGGAACAGCGCGCGCCCCTTCTCGGTGAGGACGTACTCCTGATAGGGGCTGCCGTCCGCGGCCGGTGCGAGCTCGAACACGCCGTTGGCGACCAGGTTGGCCAGGCGGGCCGACAGGATGTTCTTGGCCAGGCCGAGGTTCTTCTGGAACTGCCCGAAGCGGCGCAGCCCGTCGAAGGCGTCACGGACGATCAGCAGCGTCCAGCCGTCACCGACGACGTCGATCGGACGGGCGACGGGGCAGCTCGATTCCTCGTGCGTGGTGCGTTTCGGCACTTCTCCCACCTCTCGGCTGTCGGCTCTCGGCTCCGGACTCCCACCGGTCGGCGCCCAGCGTACCGATCAGCATGGTTGCTTATTGAAACCAGGATATGCCATGGTCTCTCGGTAGCACTTTGAAACCACTGTGCCCTTCGAGGGAGTCCCACCATGACCTCTCCCGCCCGCACAACCGCGGCCTGCGCCGAGGCCGGACCACCCGACAACCCCGGCGGAGCGCCGGCGCGCGGCCTGTCGCCCGCCGCCGCCTGGCTGCTCTCCGTCGCCTGCGGCCTCGCCGTGGCCAACGTCTACTACTCACAGCCGCTGCTCGACCTGATCGCCCGGGACTACGGCATCTCCCCGGCCACCATCGGCCTGGTCGGCACCCTCACCCAGACGGGCTACGCCCTGGGCCTGCTGCTGCTCGTGCCGCTCGGCGACCACGTCAACCGCCGCACCCTGATCACCACCCAGCTGGGCCTGTCCGTCCTCGCCCTCCTCGCCGTCGCGCTCGCCCCCTCCGCCCCGCTGATGCTCGCCGCGATGGCCACCGTCGGCGTCCTCGCGGTCGTCGCCCAGGTGGTCGTCGCCCATTCCGCCCAACTCGCTGCCCCGGGCGACCAGGGCCGCGTGGTCGGCACCGTGACCAGCGGCATCGTGGTCGGCATCCTGCTCGCCCGAACCGTCGCCGGAACCATCGGCGACCTGGCGGGCTGGCGCGCCGTCTACCTGGCCTCCGCCGTCGCGGCCGCCGCCATGGCCCTCGCCGTCGCGGCCACCGTCCCGTCCGAACGGCACCGCACGGTCGAGCGGATCGGCTACCCGCGCCTGGTCGGCTCGGTGTTCGTGCTCTTCGCCCAGGAGCGCGTGCTCCGCACCCGGGCCGTCCTCGCGCTGCTCAGCTTCACCTCCGTCACCGTGCTGCTCACCCCGATGGTGCTCCCACTCGCCGCGCCGCCCTTCGCCCTCAGCCACACCCAGATCGGGCTCTTCGGCCTCGCCGGCGCCGCCGGAGCGCTCGGCGCCGGGTTCGCCGGCCGCCAGGCCGACCGCGGCCGGGCCGAACGCACCACCGGCATCGGCCTGTTCGCCATGCTGGTCGGCTGGCTCCCGGCCGCGCTGCTGCCGCACTCCGTCTGGTGGCCGGTGCTCGCCATGGTGGTGATCGACTACGGCCTGCAGTCCGTCCACGTCGCCAACCAGCACCTGCTCTACCAGGTCCGCCCGGAGGCGCGCAGCCGCCTGACCGCCGGCTACATGCTGTTCTACTCCGCCGGGTGCGGCGCCGGCGCGATCCTGTCCACCGTCGTCTACGACCACGGCGGCTGGACGGCCGTCTGCCTGCTCGGGGCCGCCACCAGCCTCACCGCACTCGGCTACTGGTGGACGGCGGCCCGCCACTGACGTCCGCTCAGATGTCGAACAACGGCACGTCGATCGTCGGCGGCACCGGATCGAGGACGTCGCGCAGCTCCCGTATGCCCCGCCGCCAGGCCGGACCGCTCTCCGTCTCGTCCCACAGCTCCGCGAGCTCCGACTCCTCCGCCACCACCCGGTCCAACGCCTCCACCGCGAGCGGGCGCAGCTCGACGGAGAGCGGCGGTATCGGCTCCTCGGGGCCGTAGGCGCTCGTCACCGCCGCGCCGCCCGGGCACTGCGCCGCCACCAGCGCGGCGGCGACGACCGCCTCCACGGCCTCGTCCGAGTCCAGGTACTCCTCCGCCCGGACGGCGCCCAGCAGCGCCGACCGAAGCAGCGCCTCACGCTCACCCGGCGCCGCGTCGTCCAGGCCGTTGCAGAAGTCCGCCGCCGAGTCGTTGTCGAAGTGCCCGATGTCCCAGGTGCCCATGCCGTTCCCCACCACGCCGTTCGTGTTCGTGTGCAACGGATGCTTGCACACCCCACTGACAATCCGCGGGCCGACGGATATTCGCTGGTCAGCGGGGCGCCGCTGGGACATAGTGCCGCCATGACCACCACTCAGGGGCTGGACCGGGACGGCTTCATCGCACGGGAGGGCTCGCTCGAGCGCGTCCCCCCGGCGTTCGCGCCCGTGGTCGCGGCCGCCCGCGAGCGGATCGCCGCGGCCTTCACCCCCGACCGCCTGCACAGCGCCTACCTCTACGGCAGTGTCCCGCGCGGCACCGCGACACCCGGCGTCTCCGACCTCGACCTGCTGCTCGCCCTGCACCACGAGCCCAGCGCCGCGGACCGGGCGGCGGCCGACGCCCTCGAGGCCGCGCTCGACGCCGAGTTCGCGCAGGTGAACGGGGTCGGCGTGCTGCTCTTCGACACCGGCACGCTGCTCAGCGAGCTGGAACGCCACGACCTCGGCTGGTTCGTCGCCTGCCTCTGCACCCCGCTGCTCGGCAAGGACCTCGCCGCCCGGCTCCCCCGCTACCGCCCCACCTCGCTGCTCGCCCGGGAGACCAACGGCGACCTCGCCCTGGTCCTCCCGCAGTGGCGCGAGCGCCTGGCCGCCGCCGCCACGGACGGCGAACTGCGCGCACTCACCCGCGGCATCTCCCGCCGGCTCGTCCGCACCGGCTTCACCCTGGTGATGCCGCGCTGGGGCGGCTGGACCAGCGACCTCGCCGCCTCCGCCGAGGCCTTCGCCGCCCACTACCCCGAACGCGCCGCCCAGCTGCGACTCGCCGCCACCATCGCCCGCACCCCCACCGCCGACCGGGCCGCCCTGGCCGTGCTCGTCGACGACCTGGGCCCCTGGCTCGCCGCCGAGTACGCCGCCGTCCACGGCGTGAAGGCGCCCCGCCCGTGACGGCGCCGGAGACGGCGGGCCACCCGCTGGTCCGCGAGGTCTTCCCCGATCCGGTCGGGGAGCTGGTCGACCTCCTGACGCGGGAGGGCGAGCCCGAACCGGCCGCCCGCGCCTGGAGCCTGCGGCTGGTCGCGGAGTGCCGCTGCGGGGACGACTTCTGCCAGAGATTCCGGACGGCTCCGCATCCGTACGGCCGGCCGTACGGTCGGGGCCACCGGTGCGTCCGGCTCGATCCGGCCGAGGGCGTGCTCGTCCCGGACGTCGTGGACGCGCGGATCGGGTACGTCGAGGTCCTCGACCGCGAGCCGCTCCGGGACACCCGCCCCGGCCCGGCCCGAGGACCAGGCCGGCACTGAGCACCACGAGGGCCTGCCCCTGGCCGAGCCCCATGAGAGCCTGGCCCTGGCCAAGCACCACGAGGACCGTTCCGCCGCCCCGAGGAGCCTCAGTCCACGCACGGGATCCCGCCCGCCCGCACCGCCGGCCCCTGCATCGGCAGCCCCGCCGCCGGGTCGGCGGAGGGCTCTCCCTGCGCCGGGGCGCCCGACGGCACGGCCGTCGGGCTCGGGGTGCGGACGGGGGCGAGGGTGACCACCACGCGGCCCGCCGGGACGGCCGCCGAGTAGACCGCGCTCACCCCGTAGCGGGCGGCGAGGCGCTGGGCGTCGGTCTTGGCCCCGGCCCCGTAGGTGACCGCGGTGGCCCGCGTCCTGGCCGGGGCGTCACCGATCCGGCCCACCTGGTAGCCCAGTTCGGCCAGCGCCCTGGACTCGTCGGCCGCCACCCCCGCGGCCGCGTTGACGTCGACCACGGCCTTGAGCACCGCACCCGGGGCGGCGGCGGACGACGGGCCCGGTTCGACGGGCACGTCCCCCGGCGGGGCGGCCGGAACGACCGGCGCCGCCTCGTGGTTGAAGAGCTGTCGGACGATCTTCCTGATCAGGTCCGGGTTGACAGTGTTGACCTCCTGCCCGCCGACGGTCTTGAAGCCGCTGATCGGCAGGGTGTTGAACTCCACGTTGCCGCCGGTCAGGTTGGGCGCCTGCTGGGCGAAGTCGAGGATGTCCCACTCGTTGTCGATGACCACGTCCTTCTTCACCACCGCGAACAGCTTCTGCATCTGCCCGAGGTCGTTCAGGATGCCCTGCTGCTTGAGCTTGTACTCGACGGAGGAGAGGAACGCCTGCTGCCGGTGGGTGCGGTCGAGGTCGCCGTTGGCGAGGTGGTGGCGCTGGCGGACGAAGGAGAGCGCCTGCGCGGCGTCGAGGGAGCTGATCCCGGCCGGGAGCCTGAGGCCGGTGCCACCGCCCTCGTGGGTGGCGGTCCGGGCGGTGATCGGGTCGTCCACCGGGTGGTTGAGGCAGACCTGGATCGGCTCGACCGCCTTGGCGATGTCGTAGAAGCCCATCAGGTTCACCTCCGCGAAGTGGTCGATGGGGACGTCCAGGAAGGACTGCACCGTCTGGATGGTGGCCGAGCGGCCGGCCTCCCGGCTGCGCCGTTCCAGCTCCGCCCTGGAGAGCCCCCTGCCCGCCAGCTTCTGCTCCGCGGCCCCCTTGGCGATCCCGTACGCCTCCTTGACCTTGTGCATCCTGCCGTCGGCGCCGACGGTCTGTACGTAGTCGTCGCGCGGGACGGAGAGCGCGGTGACCCTGCCGCCGTCGGCCGGGATGTGCAGCACGATCAGGGCGTTGGTGTTGTACCCGCCGATCTCGCTGGAGCCGGCGTGCAGTTCGTCCTCCACGAACTGCCTGGGCAGGTCGTTGCCGTCCATGTCCTTGCGGCTGTCCAGGCCGATCAGCAGCAGGTTGACGGACTTGTCGAGGTGCGGCGGGGCGTTCTTCTTGGCCTCGCTCAGCGCGGAGGACTTGATCATGCCGTCGTCCAGGCTGCGGTACTCGTACCAGGTGAAGCCGCTGGCCCCGAGCACGGCGATCGAGACGGTGCAGGCCAGGGTGCGCCCGGCGACGGTGATCGGGGCGGCCCCGCGGCGCGGGAGGTGCCCGCGCTGACCGCGCTGACCCCGGCCGCCGGTACGGCTGTTGACGCGCTCAGCCACGGCGGCCCCTTCCACCGGGTGCGGCCGTCCTGCCTTTTCGCCGGCGCTCCGACACCGTCCGGCGGGCCGACGCGGCGCGGAGCGCGACCACGGCGAGCGCCACCGCCACGGCCGCGGCCATCACCGGGAACGCCCCGACCACCCAGCGCAGCACGCCGGTGCCGAGGTTCTTCCCCTGGTACTTCCCGGGCTGCGCGAGGTACTCGACGCCCGAGGCGGTGAGCAGCACCACGACCGGAGCGGCCGTCACCACCCACCACCGGCCCGCCCGGCTGCACAGCGCCGCGGCGGCCGCCGTCCCGAGCACCGAGCCCACCGCGAAGAGGAGGCCGACGCCCGGCCCGTCGAGTTCGTCCGCGACCGCGCCGAGCAGCGGCAGCCCGACCGCCGAGAGCGCGGCCGCCGCCCCGGCCCGTCGGCGCGCCTGCTGGTGGCGGCGGGCCGCCCCGGGGCGCGGCGGCCGGGGCGTGACGGGGGCCGCGGCAGCGCCGGGGGCGCCTGCGGCTCCCGCGCCGACCGCCCGGGAGCGCTGGGTCGGAAGGGCGCGGCCCTCGGTACGCGGTCCCGCGTCCTGGTACGGCGTTCTCGCCCGCTGACCGGCCATGCGCACTTCCCTCGATCGTTGCGGCCGCGGCGGCGCGATCGCACCGCCGCGTGTGCCGGGACGCCCTCGGTCCTGCCGGCGTCCTGGTGGGACCCCATCCTCTACATCGCTGTAGAGGATGGGGTGGAGCATACAAACCCATTTCAGCAAAGTCACCCGCTGCCACCCGGCAGCGACGGACCGCCCGGTGGGCCGTCGTTAGGATGGTCATGATCCCCGCCACGTCGGCACACCATCAGGAACGCATCAGAGGAGCAGAGCGTCACCATGTTTGAGAGTCTGAAGAACATCGCGGACAAGGCCACCGACCTCGCCCGCGAGCACGGCGACGTGATCGGGCAGGGCCTGGACAAGGTCGGCGACGCGATCGACGACCGCACGGACGGCAAGTACAGCGGGCAGATCGACACCGGCGTCGAGAAGGCGAAGGACTTCCTGCGCAACCTCGACGGCGACCGGAAGCCCACCGAGTAGCCTGCCGCGGGGCACGATCAGCCGCGCGGCGGTCGAACGGACATACGGGCGAACGGGGAGGGGCGGCAGCGGTGAGCGAGGAGAAGAAGGGGTCCGGCCGGGGACGCTGGCTGGTGATCGGCGTCGTGGTGGTGGCCGGACTGGGTCTCGTCCGCGGCAACGGCCACGACGGCGCGGCCTCCGCCGACCCCTCCCCGACCGCGGCCGCCCCGTCCGGCGCCTCCGCGGGCGCCGCGCCGTCGGCCGGCGCCTCCGCGGCGCCGTCGAAGCCCCCGAAGCCGTCGGGCTCCTACGACCCCGCCGACTACGCGGCGCCGGTGCGCCGGTACGCCGCCGAGGCCGGGGTCAACCCGCAGCTGCTGATGGCGATCCTCTACAACGAGGCGTACAAGCCTCACGACCCCGAGCTCGAACGGGCCTGGCAGCGGAGCAAGCCGGACGCCTCCTTCGGCATCGCCAACATGCACCGGGCCGCCTTCGACGACACCAAGCCCGGCCGCCCCTTCGCCTCCCGGCAGTGGGAGGAGCTGCCGGACGACCGCGACCTGGCCATCCAGGCGGCCGCCTGGCACCTGCACGACCTCGCCGCACAGCTGCCCGTCCGCCCGGGCGCGCCGCTCACCCGGGACGAACTGGCCGCCCTCGGATACAACGCGGGCGCGGGCAACATGCTGGCCTTCGCCCGGGGCGTCAAGATCGGCTCCCAGGCGCAGTCCTACCTCGACCGACTGCGCGACAACTGGTCGAAGTCCGGCGAGGCCGTCAAGTAGCGTCGTGCGGCGGTCAGCTGACGCCGACCCGGGCCGACCAGACCCGCCGCCAGGCCAGCGCGTCGGCGACCCCCTCGGCGATGCCGCGCCGCGGCTGCCAGCCGAGCAGGTCCCGCGCGGTGTCCACGACGGCGTAGCAGCCGATCACGTCCCCGGGCCGCGGTCCGGCCTCCCGCACCTCCAGGCTGGCGCCGACGGCCTGTTCGAAGGCGGCGATCAGCTCCCGCACGGTGGTCCCGTCGCCGGTGCCGACGTTGATCACCCGGTAGCGGTCCGCCACGCCCGGGGCGATCACCTCGTCGAACCGCAGCAGCGCCGCGACGTGCGCCTCGGCGAGGTCCTGGACGTGGACGTAGTCGCGGATGCCGGAGCCGTCGCGGGTCGCCCAGTCGGTGCCGGTCACGGTGAACGGGGTGCCGGTGGTGTGCGCCTCGATCAGCTTGCCCAGGGCGTGGGTGGGGTTGAGGTCCTGGAGGCCGGTGCGCAGCTGCGGGTCGGCGCCGATCGGATTGAAGTAGCGCAGGGCGATGACGCGTTGGCGCTCGGCGCCCTCGCCCCGGGTCCAGTCCTGGAGGACCTGCTCCATCATCTGCTTGGTGCGCGCGTACGGGCTGCCGGCGTCGACCGGGCTGCTCTCGTCGACCCGGGCGTCAGGGGTGGGGGCGTAGATCGACGCGGAGCTGCTGAAGACGATCCGGGTGCAGCCGTTGCGCTGGAGGGCGTCCAGGAGCTCGACGGTCTTGGCGACGTTCTCCCGGTAGTAGTACAGCGGCTTGGCCACCGACTCCGGTACCACGATCTTCGCGGCACAGTGCACGGTGGCGTCGATGTCGGGATGCTCGGCGAAGATCCGGTCGAGCAGGGCGGCATCGGCGATGTCGCCCCGGTAGAAGACCCGGTCCGCGACGAACTCTGTCCGTCCCCGGGAGAGGTCGTCCAGCACGACCGGGGTGATCCCCCGGTCGAGCAGGGCGGAGGCGACGGTGCTGCCGATGAATCCCGCACCTCCGGTGATCAGGACCTTCTTCATGCGCGGACGCTCCCTTGCGATCGTCCGGGCACCCGCGGTGGCGCCCGGTGACCGAAAAGGACGTCGGTTCGCACCCGGCTGGTTCCGCCGGGCGCCCCCGCGACCCGGCCGGGCGGTCCAGGACGGGTCAGCCGCGGTGGCGGCGCAGCCAGAGTCCGGTGGCGACCAGCACCACGGCCGCGCAGGCGGTGCCGATGGCCGCCCAGGTGGTGGTGTCGGAGGTGGTCGCGTGGGCGGGGCGCGGCGAGCCCTCCCGGGCGGCGACGGCGGCGGTCCCCGCCGCCGCGGTGCTTCCCGCCGCCGTCGCGGTCTCCCGGAGCGGGGCGGGGGCCACCTCGGCGGACCGCGGCGAGCCTTCGGACAGCGCCGGGTCCTCCGTCTCCGGGGGCGTCGGGTCGGCGATCGCGACGGTGTCGACGTCGAGTTCGCGCTCGCCGTGCCCGAGGGCGGGGACGACGCAGTCCACCGTCACCCGCCAGTGCCCGACGGGGAGGGCCTCCCGAGTGGTGTACGTGCCGGGGCTGCCGGGGGCGGTGACCAGGCGCCAGGGGCCGACGGTGCGACCGTCGGAGGCCGTCGCGGAGAGCGTGCCGGTGAACTCCCCGGTCACCGGGTCGTGGTCGTTCTCCCAGGTGGCGACGGTGCTCACGCGGCCGTTCCGCTGGCCGGTGACGTCCAGGTGGACGCCGTCGCCGTGGGCGGCGGCGGGTACGGCGGCGGGCAGCAGGGCGGCGGCGGCCAGGGCGAGGGCGGCGAGGTGGGGGCGGGTTCGCATACGGGCTGGTCCTCGGGGCGGTGTGGGGGCGGGGGCACTGGGAACGGCCGGCGCCGGGAACGGCTGCCGCCGGGTGGGCGGTCGACGTTCCCGGCGCGACGGGCCTGCAGGCCTGCGGGCCTACGGGCCCACGGGCGTCGGCGGCTCGGGTCGAAGGGTCGGCCGGCATACGGGCCGACCGGTTTCACGGACTCACAGGAACAGCCTTACCCCGAACGACTCACGAGGCCCTCGACAGCGGCCGGTTCTGCCAAGGGCTTCCGCCCGGCGACTGCCGACCGCCGCAGCCCCGACCCAAGACGGCCGACGCACAGGGGATCTGACTCATGATCACCTCAACCGCCATGCACCACCCCCGGGTCGGGCTCCCCTGACGCGCGGGGCTCGGACCTTCCGACACTCCGGAGAGCGGGAGGGGCGGCCGGAGATAACAGAAATCGCCCGCGGAGTTCCCCCGTCCGACTCAAGGAAAAAGCGGTGCGCCCGGACACTGCCGGGCGCACCGCTTGCACCCCGGACTCGCCATCGCGGTCCGAGACATGACGAACACTCAGGACGACCGAAGGGTCAGGCCGCGACCCTCACCCGCTCCGCCCCGAAGGCCGCCGCACCGACCGCGGACCGTACCGCCGCCACCGCGCCGGCGCCGCAGCCCCCGTGCAGGCGGGCCAGCCCGGCCGCCAGGGCGATCCGGTCCCCGGCCAGCCAGAGCCGCAGGGCCGCCGAGAGCGCGGCACTGGCCGGACCGGCCGCGGGGCCGCCGGTCCGCGCGAGCCGCTCACCGAGCAGCGGCAGCAGGTCCGCGACCGGGGCGGGCAGCCACAGGGTGAGCGCGAAGGGTGCCGGTCTGGACAGCACGCGCAGCAGCGGCAGGACGCAGGTGTCGTCGTGCAGCGCGGGGATGACCTCCAGCAGTCCGTCCACCGCCACGTCCGAGACGTCGCCACCGTGCCCGCGCGCGAGTTCGCGCAGCAGCGCGCGCTCGGCGGCGGTGATCCGGACGGTCAGCATGACTTCTTCGCAGTCCATGGTCCCGACCCCTTGTCGTGGAGAGTTCGTGGTGTGGTCGTCGTGCCGTGGTGTCAGTCCTGTGCCGAGTGGGTTCCTGCCCCGATCCGGCCGTCCGACACCGGCGCTATCAGGCCGTAGTGGCCGTCGAAGCGGCGGTAGAGCACCCGGGCGCGGTGGTCGCCGGGGTCGGTCCAACCGACGAACGGGCCGCCGGTGAGCCAGAGCCGGCGGGCCGCCTCGGCGAGGTCGAGCGGGGGCATCGCGCTGGTGCCGGCGGCGCACAGCTCCACGGTGCCGCCCGGCGAGCAGCGGTGGACCAGGCTGTCGCGCCCGGTCGCGGCGTCCGCGAAGAGGTGGAACCGCCGGTCGAGGGCGAGCAGTTCGAGCACGGCCTGTTCGGGGTTGCGGCGAGCGAGCACGACCGCCTTGTGCCGGGCGATCCGCCGCTGGGCGAGCGGGCGGTCGGCGTACTGGGGGCGGTAGGAGCTCTCGTAGGCGGCGGCGAAGCCGATGTCCCCCTGCTCGCGCAGCCGGAGGGCCCGGCCGGCCAGCGTGCCGAGCACCAGGTCGACGGACTCCCGCGCGGTGCCGGTGGCCAGTTGGACCCGGACCGGCCCGAGACCCGCCAGCTCGACGCCCGCCTGGGCCAGCGCGGGCCGGGTCACCGAGCGGTTCCGCGAGCGGGTCAGCCGCAGTCGCAGCGCGTGGGCGTCGGGGCCGAGCGCCGTGGCGGTGGCCAGCGCCCGTACCCGGGCGTACTCGGCCTCCTCCCGCGGCAGCTCGCCGCGGATCTCCACCCGGACGTCGAGGGCCGGCCGGTGGCGCAGACGGGTCATCAGGTTCCTCCTTCTTCGCATCCATGCTGTCCCTCGCACGCCCGTGCGGCGAGGGTCCAAAGACCCTGCAGTCCGGGCAACCGCCGGGCCGCCCGGGCGAAGGCATCCGCGCAGGTCAACACGGAGCTTCGAGCACGCACGAAAGGGTCGATCCACTCGGCCGTTGGAGTGATCCCCGCACATTCGGCGCAACGCTCGGGAAACCGGCGCGTTTGCTCAACGTGCGCCCTCCCGCCGGGGGCGCGCGCGGGGGCCGCGCTGGGCGGTCCCCCGCATCCCGGCCGGCCCGCCGCTGCCACCCGGTATCGCCCGCACCGGCCCCTCTGGTGAGAGGTAGTGTCATGTCCCTGCAGACCGAGACCCGGAAGCTGATCGTCCCGCCGAGAACCGCACCCGGCCCTTCCCCGCTGGCCCGCGCCGCCGTCCCCCCGCTGGCCCCCGGTGCCCTGCCCGGCCTCGGGCACGCCGGCGCCCTGCTGCGCGACCCGCTGGGCTTCCTCGGCTCGCTCTCCCGCCACGGCGGGGTGGTCCGCATCCGACTCGGCCCGCGCACCGTCTGCGTGGTGACCGACGCCCGGCTGGTCCACACCCTGCTCGTCGCACTGGCCCACGACTGCCCGCGCGGCGCCGTCCAGGACACCCTCAAGACGGCCTTCGGCGACGGCCTGCTGATGTCCGAGGGCCAGGCCCACCGCGACCGCCGCCGGATCATCCAGCCGGCCTTCGGCCCGGACCGGATGGGCGAGTACCTGGCCGTGATGCAGCAGGTCACCGAGGAGCGGGCCGCGCGCTGGCGCCCCGGGCAGGTGCTCGACGTGGCCAAGGAGATGAACCACCTGGCGCTGGAGATCGTCACCCGCTCGCTGTTCGACGCCCGGCTCAGCGAGGACGCCACCGTCGCCTTCCACCGGGCACTGCCGGACCTGGTGAAGGGCCAGATCGTCCAGTCCCTCTACCCGAAGCCGTCGCTCGCCCGGCTGCCGCTGCCCGTCAACCGGCGCTTCGACGACGCCGTGCGGGTGCTCAACCGGGTGGTCGACCAGGCCGTCAACGGCCGTGCCCCGACCGCGGGCACCGGGGCCGGGGCCGGGGCCCGACGCACCCTGCCCGCCCTGCTGCGCGCCGCCACCGACCCGGCGACCGGCTGCCCGCTCACCGAGGCCGACGTCCGCTCCGAGGCGATCACCATGTTCGGCGCGGGCACCGAGACCGTCTCCACCACCCTCACCTGGCTACTGGACGAGCTGCTGCGCCACCCCGAGGCGGAGGCCCGGATCCTCGACGAGCTGGACGAGCACCTGCCCGTCGGCACCGTCCCCACCCCCGAGGCGCTGGCCCGGCTCACGTACACCCGCAGCGTCACCCAGGAGGTGGTGCGGCTGCACGCGCCCAACGCCTTCCTGATGCGCACCGCCCAGGTGCCGGTCGAGCTGGGCCCGTACCGCGTCCCGGCCGGCACCGAGCTGCTGTACAGCCTCACCGCGCTGCACCGCGACCCGGTGCGCTACCCGGAGCCGACGAGCTTCCGGCCCGAGCGCTGGCAGGACGGCGGCGGCACCGGGCGGCCCTCCTTCCTGCCGTTCGGGGCGGGCAAGCACAAGTGCATCGGCGAGGCCTTCGCCTGGGCGGAGCTGACCGTCGCGGCCGCGGCGATCCTCCGCCGCTGGCGCCCGACGGCCGTGCCGGGCTCCCGGGCCCGCGAAGTGGTGTGGACGACGGTCCAGGCGCACGGCCTGCGGGTGCGGCTCGCGCCACGGGGCGCGCGCTCCCCACGCGGACGCACCTCGACGGCCTCCCGCGACGGCGACGCCGCCGCCTCACCGGGGAACGCGGTGGCCTCCTCGCAGGGCGAGCCGCCCGACCGGTGTCCGTTCACCGGCGCCGACCGCGCGACCGCCCCCGCCACCTCCACGGCCCCGGCCGCGCCCACGAGCCCGGCCGGCCCGGCGGCCCCCCGGCCGCGCACCCATCTGCGCCTCGCCGCCGACCGGCACGCCGACTGGGTGGTCCGCCACGGCCTGCTCACCCCGCCCGAGCTGCCCCGCTACCGGGCCTACGCGCTGCACGAGCTGATCGGCCACGCCTTCCCCCGCACCCGGGGCGCCGAACTCGACCTCCTGGTGGACATGCTGGGCTGGTTCACCATCCTGGACGACCGCTTCGACGGCTCGCCCGGCCGCCACCCCGACGAGGCCCGCGCCCTGGTCGACCCGCTGAACGCGGTCCTCGACGGAGCCCCCGGCGACAGCCCGTCCGAGAGCCACACGCTGCTCGCCTGGCGGGAGTTGTGGCAGCGGCAGACCGCGTCGATGTCCCCGGAGTGGCGCGCCCGGGCGACCCGGGAGTGGCGGGCCTGCCTGGCCACCTTCCCCGCCGAGGCCGACCACCGCGCCCGCGGCACCGTGCCCGCCCTCGGCCTCGACCTCACGGACACCATGCACCTGCGCCGGCACGGCAGTTGCCTCTACCCGTTCATGAACATACTGGAACGGGTCCACGGCGCCGACGCCCCGGCCGCGCTCCACGCGGAGCCCGCGCTGCACCGGCTGCGCGCCAACACCGCCGACGCCGCCACACTGATCAACGACCTCTACTCGCTGAGGCGCGAGGAACGACAGCCCGGGGCCGCCTTCAACACCGTGATCGCCCTCCAGCGGGCCCACGGCTGCACCCGGAGCCGGGCGGTCCACTCGGTGCGCGCCCAGGTGGCGCGGCTGCAGCAGGAGAGCGAGGAGCTGCGCCGCGAGCTGCTGTGCCGCCACCCCTCCGGGCGCTGGTACCTGGACGGCACCCGGGAGCTGATCGCCGGCGTGCTGGCCTGGACCAGCACCAGCCACCGCTACCTGGTGCCGGACCGCGGCCGGCGCCGGTGAGGGTCCCGCCCGCGGCGCAGCCGAGCGTCCCGCTCCCGGCGACGGTGAGGCTCCCGCCCGCGGCGCGCTACTTCCGGCCGCCGAGCGCGAACAGCAGCAGCACGAAACCGGCGAACAGGTGCGTGGCGAAGATGTAGATGCCCGCGCGGATCAGCATCGCCTTGCGGCGCCGCTTCTCCTCGCTCGTACCCTCGTCGCTCGTGCTGTCGCTCATGGTGGTGCTTCTCCTCGGATCGGGCGGACGGACCGGGCTCGGCTCAGCGGGGCCGACCGCCGGGGGCGCGCAGCTCGGTGAGCAGCGCGCCCTGGTCGGTGATCAGCTCGGTCAGGATCCGCCGGGCCGCGCGCAGCAGCTCGGCGACGTCCGGGGTGCTGAGCGCGTAGACCACGGTGTTGCCCTCGCGGGTCGCCGTGACCAGCTGGGTGCGGCGCAGGACCGCGAGCTGCTGGGAGAGGTTGGAGGGCTCGACCTCGATCTCCGCCAGCAGCTCGCGCACCGGCCTGGGGCCGTCCTGGAGCAGCTCCAGGACCCGGATCCGCACGGGGTGGCCGAGGGTGCGGAAGAACTCCGCCTTGGCCTGGTACAGCGGTACCGGCATCGTCCGCGCACTCCCTCTGGTCCGGCTCGGTGGTCGTCCGGCCGGGCGGGATCGGAGCCGCGGCCGGTAGGCATCATCGCGACAGATGAAGATTTCTTCAAGTCGTCACAGTGCGTCGACCGCCCGACGGGCCCGGGCCGCGGGATCGACCACCGGGCCCCGACCGGGTCAGGGAAGCCGAAAGCCGAGCCCGGGATGCTGCCAACTCCCGGGCTCGGCAGTCACGATGACGAATCGTCAGCAGACCACGGGCACATCGGCGGTGGCCGGCACCTGACCGCTCCAGAACCCCTCGACGTCGAAGGACACGTGCACGGTGGACCCACACGCCACGGTGGCCGCGATGCCGTCCACCCGCACGGTGCTCACCTGGAAGACGGTGCGGCCGCTCACCGCGCCGAGCGAGGTGCCGCCGACCACGTCGGCCGACAGGTGGGTCACCAGCTCCTTCGGCGCCGGCGGCCACGGGGTGCCCGGGGACGGCGGGCCGGCCAGGCCGATCTTGCCGTAGATCGCGACGCTGTCACCGGTCACGTCGGCGCAGGCGTAGGTGGCCAGACCGGCCTGGAGGCTGTAGTTCCCGCAGGTGGTGACGGTGGTGGTGGCCGGGGTCGGAGCCGCGGCGAAGGCGGGGACGGGGGCCGAGAGCAGGGCGACGGCGCCGGCGGCACCGGCGGCGATCCGGGCGATCCGGTTCATGGGTTCCTCCTTGAGGGGAACGAGGGCGGACTGGGACAGGTGACGTGGTACATATGACATTTCATAGGTCCACGACAGGAACTTTGCCATGTGATTCATAAGCCCAGAGCTCGATTTACCCTTTGAACCGAATGCTCGGCCAAAATCAGACCTTCGATGGCTCAAACGCCCTTGAGCGGTAGAACTTCCGCACACGCCTGGGCGACGCCCGCCTTGAGCCCAGGTGAACCGCATGCGAACCGCCGCCGCGCGACCGCCCTCGCCCCGCTTGCCGGCGCCCGCGCGCTCAGCCCAGGGAGGCGCGCAGGGCGTCGACGCGGGACACGGCGTCGGTGAAGGCGTGCCGGTCGAGGCGGCCGTCGTCCAGGGCGGCGGCCAGCGCCTCGGCGGCGTCCTCGGCCTGCCGGGGGTCGCGGGCGGAGCAGAGCAGCAGGTCCATCCCGGCCTCGGCGGCGGCCAGCGCGCGGTCGCCGGTGCCGCCGTACGGGGCGAGCGCCTGGGCCTCCATCGCGTCGGTGACGGTCACGCCGCCGAAGCCCAGCCGGCCGCGCAGCTCGCCCTGGATGATCCTTGGCGAGAACCCGGCCGGGTGGTCCGGGTCCAGCGCCGGGTAGACCGCCCAGGAGGCCATCACCAGCCGCACGCCCGCCGCGATGGCCGCCCGGTACGGGGCCTCGCCGCGGGAGCGGAGCTGGGACAGCGGCACGTTCAGGGTGACCGGGCGCTCGTCGGTGTTCTCGCCCCGGGGCGCCGCACCGAGGCCGGGGAAGTGCTTGGCGGTCGCGGCCACGCCGAGGCCCTGCTGGGCGGCGAGGAAGGCGCTGCCCAGTTCCGCCACCTTGGCGGGGTCCTGGCCGTAGGAGCGCTCGAAGTGGTCGATGAAGTTGTCCGGCGTGTCGTAGGCGTCGAGCACCGGGGCGAGGTTGAGGTTCAGCCCGGCGTCGGCGAGGGTCCGGGCGGCACCGGCCCCGGTCTCCGCCGCCGCGGCGAGCGGGTTCGCCGCCGACCCGACACGCCGGGCCGAGAGTTCGGGCTCGCCGGGCAGCCGGCGGACCTTGCCGCCCTCCTGGTCGGTCATCAGCAGCAGGGTGCGCGGATGCGGCGCCTCGGCCGCGGCCTGCTTCAACTCGGCGACGGCCTCGGTGAGTTGCTCGGGACTGGTGACGTTCTCGCCGAACAGGATCACCCCGGCGGCCCGGCCCTCCCGGATCACCTGGAGCACCCCGGGCGGCGGCGTCGGGCCGGGGTACGACAGCACGATCCGCCGCCCGGCGAGCACCCGGGAGTCCTCCTGCCCGTGGCCGGCCATCGCCGCGCCCCTCTCGTTCGAAGCGCTCGAAGCAGTCGATACGGTCGAAGCGCCCGGGCGCTCCGGGCCGCCCGGCCGGGCGGACGATCCGAGCGGCACCGGCCCGAGCGCGGCTCCCAGCACCGCCAGCACGACGCCGAACTGGGCAACACTTCGGAACGGGACCATCACGCCTCCCGGGCCAGTATTTGACTACAGCATGTCAACTTACCCCGGGGCACGGCCCGGCATTCCCTCTGCGCAGCTGTATCCGATATTCCGACTTATAAGCCACCAACGCCGCGCCCTACGCCGAACGGGGGCCCAAGAGCCTCCGGAGGCCGTGAACCGAGCCCCCCACCGGGCCCGCCGCGGCGTCCCCACCGCGCCGGAGCCGACGCCGAGGTCAGGACGACCGCCGGACCAGCCGCCCCAGGACGGCCACGCCCTCGGTGATCTCCGCCGTCGAGCCCGCCGCGTAGCCGAGGACCAGGCCGGGCGGGTACGGGAGCCGGGCGTGCCAGGACAGCGGCTGCACCTTGACCCCCTCGGCCAGCGCGGCGGCGGCCCACTCGGTGTCGGTGCGACCGGGCTCCTCCGGGAGCGTCAGCATCAGGTGGAGGCCCGCCGCCGCGCCGTGCACGGTCGCTCCCGGCAGGTGGGTGCGGATGGCGGCGATCATGGCGTCCCGGAGTCGCCGGTGACGGCGGCGCAGCAGCCGCAGGTGGCGGTCGAGCTCACCGGACTCCATCAGCCGGGCGAGCACCAGCTGGGGCAGCACCGGGTTGCCGAGGTCGGCGAAGCGCTTGGCGTCCAGGACGGCGTCCCGCAGCCGGGCCGGGACCAGCAGCCAGCCGGTGCGCAGCGCGGGGGCGAGCAGCTTGGAGACGCTGCCCGCGTAGCAGACCTGCTCCGGCAGCGCGGCCCGCAGCGCCGGGACGGGCGGACGGTCGTAGCGGTGCTCGGCGTCGTAGTCGTCCTCGATGACCAGGCCGCCCTCGGCGGCCCAGCGCAGCAGTGCGCGCCGCCGGTCACCGCCGAGGACGACGCCGGTCGGGTACTGGTGCGCGGGGGTGAGCAGGACGGCCGGGGCGCCGGTGGCGCGCAGCGCGTCGACCCGGATGCCCTCGGCGTCGACCGGGACGGGCGGGGTGGCGGCGAGCCAGTGGGCGAGGTGCTGCCGGGCGCCGAGCGAGCCCGGGTCCTCGACCGCGACCTCGCCGATGCCCACGCGGCCGAGGGCGCGGCCGAGCAGGGCGAGGGCCTGGGCCGTGCCGGCGACGATCAGCACCTCGTCCGGGTCGGCGCGGATGCCGCGGTTGCGGGCCAGCCAGTGGGCGACGGCCCGGCGCAGGGCGGGGGTGCCGCGGACGTCGCCGTAGCCGAGGTCGGCCGCAGCGAGGCCGTCGAGGACGGCGCGTTCGGCGCGCATCCAGGCGGTGCGGGGGAAGGCCGCGAGGTCGGGCACGCCGGGGGTGAGATCGATCCGGGCGGGCGCGGCGCGCAGTCGGTCGAAGACCTCGGGGGCGGGGTCGTCCGGGAACAGCGCGGGCGCCGGACGGGGCCGGTCCGCCCCGGGTTCCTCCCCCCGTACGACGGAGGAGGTGGCGGCGACGGCCGCGACCACGACCGTGCCGCCGCGCCCGCGGCCGGCCACCCGCCCCTCCTCGGCGAGGCGCTGGTAGGCGTCCGTCACCACCCCGCGGGAGACGCCGAGTTCGGCCGCCAGCACCCGGCTGGCGGGCAGCCGGCTGCCCGCCGGGAGCCGCCCGTCGGCGACGGCCTCGCGCAGCCGACGGGCGAGCCAGTCGGTGAGGCCGCCGGGCGGGGCGTCGGCGGTGTCGAGCTGGAGGAAGTCGGCGCCGGCCTCTTTGGACCGGTCGGATGCCTCGGCTTTGGACCTGTTCACCGGACCATAGTGGCGGCGAGGGTGGGGCCATGACCACGGAAACGTCCACACCCGCGGCTGCCGCGGCGCCGGAGCACCCAGGTGACTACGTCCACGGCTACTCGCGGACCGAGGCGCGGCGCCTCGGCGACCAGGCCGACACCCTCGCCGAACTGCTGCACGCGGGCACGGCCTACCCGGCGGGCAGCCGGGTGCTGGAGGCGGGCTGCGGGGTGGGCGCGCAGACCGTGCACCTGCTGGCCGCCAGCCCGGGCGTACGGCTGACGGCGGCGGACCTCTCGGCGGACTCCCTGGCCCTGGCCCGCGCCCGGGTGGCCGCCCAGGCGCCCGCCGCGGACGTCGTCTGGCACCACGGCGACCTGCACCGGCTGCCGTTCCCGGACGGCTCCTTCGACCACGTCTTCCTGTGCTTCGTGCTGGAGCACCTGCCCGACCCGGCGGCCGGGCTGGCGGCGCTGCACCGGGTGCTGCGGCCGGGCGGGACGATCACGGTGATCGAGGGCGACCACGGCTCGGCGCTGTTCCACCCGGAGAGCCCGGCGGCCCGCCGCACCGTCGACCACCTGGTGCGGTTGCAGGCCCGGGCTGGCGGCGACGGCCTGCTGGGCCGCCGCCTCCATCCGCTGCTGACGGCGGCCGGCTTCGCCCGGGTGTCGGTCCGCCCGCGCACGGTCTACGCCGACGACTCCCGTCCGGCCCTGGTGGAGGGCTTCACCCGGCGGACCTTCGTCGCGATGGTCGAGGCCGTACGGGCGGAGGCGCTGGCCGCCGGCCTGACCACCCCGGAGGACTTCGACCGGGGGGTCACGGAGCTGCGCCGCGCCGCCGAGCCGGGCGGGACGTTCCACTACGCCTTCTTCAAGGCGGTGGCGGTCAGGCCGTAGCCGCCCGGCACGGGCACCGGCACCGGGCGCGGGCTACTACTCCGGGCTGTCCCCGAGGTCCGCCAGCAGGGCGCGCATCGCCTCGACGAGCGCCGTCCGCTGCGCCTCGTCGAGGCCCGCCAGCATGCGGTACTCGGTGGCGAGGTGGTCGGGCAGCGCGCGGTCGATCAGGGCGTGGCCGTCGGCGGTGAGGGCCACCTCGCGGCTGCGGCCGTCCTGGTCGCTGCGGGTGCGGGTGACCAGACCGCGGGCCTCCAGCCGGTCCAGGCGCTGGGTGATGGCGCCCGAGGTGACCATCGCGGACTGCATCAGGCCGGTGGGGGTGAGGCGGTAGGGCGGTCCGCTGCGCTTGAGGGTGGCGAGGACGTCGAAGGACGCGGCGTCCAGCCCGTGCTCGGCGAAGGTGCGGTTGAGCGCCGCGTCCACCAGCCGGTAGAGGCGTTTGAGTCGGCCGAACACCTCCATCGGGGAGACGTCCAGGTCGGGGCGCTCGGCGCCCCACTGCGCGACGACGCGGTCCACATGATCTGCCACGGGTTCAGGGTAGGCGATCCCGAAAGAATTCCTTAGCGGTGAGATAACCGTGAGCCACATCACTCTCCCGGCATGGTGAGATGCCTTAGCGCTGAGATACATTGCCTTAGTGCTAAGAAATCGCCTCGCCCTCGTCCTGCTGACGGCCCTCGCCCCGGCGGTCTGGGGCACCACCTACCTGGTCACCACCGAACTCCTGCCGCCCGGCCGCCCGCTGCTCGCCGCCGTCATCCGCTGCCTGCCCGCCGGGATCCTCCTGATAGCCCTCACCCGCCGCCTGCCGCAGGGCAGTTGGTGGTGGCGCTCACTGCTCCTCGGCGCCCTGAACATCGGGGTGTTCCAGGCGCTGCTCTTCATCGCCGCCTACCGCCTGCCCGGCGGCATCGCGGCCACCGTCGGCGCCGTCCAGCCGCTGGTCACCGCCGGGCTCTCGGCCCTGCTCCTCGGCGACCGGCTCACCCCGCGCACCGTGCTGTCCGGCATCGCGGGCGTCGCGGGCGTCAGCCTGCTGGTGCTGCGGGCCAACGCCGCGCTGGACGCGGTCGGGGTGCTCGCCGCGCTCGGCGGCGCCGTGGTGATGGCCGCCGGCATCGTCCTCGCCAAGCGGTGGGTCTCCCCCGCGCCGATGCTCGCCACCACCGGCTGGCAGCTCACCGCCGGCGGGCTGCTGCTGGTGCCGGTGACGCTGCTCGCCGAGGGCGCGCCGCCGTCCCACTACAGCCTCGCCAACGTGCTCGGCTACACCTACCTGTGCCTGATCGGCGCGGCCGTCACCTACGCGCTCTGGTTCCGGGGGCTCCGCGCGCTGCCGCCGACCTCGGTCTCCTTCCTCTCGCTGCTCAGCCCCGTCGTCGCCACCCTGCTCGGCTGGCTGGCGCTCGGCCAGGACCTCAGCCCGCTCCAGGCGCTCGGCGCGCTGGTCGTGCTCGGCGCGCTGGTCGCCGCCCAGACCCAACGGCCGCGCACCGCGGCCAAGACGGCGGTCGACGCCGAGCCGGCGGCCGCCCCGCGGCCCGCCCGCGAGAACGCCTGACCCCGCCCCACCACCACCGTTCCCCACCACTCCAGGGAGTTCCCCATGCGCATCACCGTGTTCGGCGCCACCGGCAACGTCGGCAGCCGGGTCGTGGCCGAGGCCCTGGCCCGCGGCCACCGGGTCACCGCCGTCGTACGGGACCCGGCGAAGCCGCACGACCTGCCGTCCGCCGCCGCCCTGGCCGTCGGCGACGCCCGCGCCCCCGAGGACGTCGCCCGGATCGCGGCCGGGCAGGACGTGGTGATCACCGCCACCCGTCCGCTGCCCGGCAGCGAGCACGAACTGGCCGTCGCCACCAGGGGCCTGCTGGCCGGGATCGCCGGCACCGGCGTGCGGCTGCTGGCCGTCGGCGGCGCGGGCAGCCTGCTCGTCCCGGGCGGCGGCGGGACCGCCCTGGTCGACAGCCCCGACGAGATCCGGCCGATCGCCCTGGCCTGCGGCGAGCAGCTCGACCTCTACCGCGCCGCCGACCCGGAGGTCGACTGGACGTACCTGAGCCCGGCCGCGGTGCTCGAGCCCGGTGTGCGCACCGGCCGGTTCCGGATCGGCCGCGACGAACTGCTGGTCGACTCCGCGGGCGACTCGGCGATCTCCATGGAGGACCTCGCCGTCGCGCTCCTCGACGAGGCCGAGCGGCCCGCCCACCGCCGCGCCCGCTTCACCGCCGCCTACTGAGCACCCTCGACCCGCACCCCGCCCCGCCCCGGCGGGGTGTACCCAGCACCACCCCGAAGACGGCAGCGGGCGTGATGGATCATCAGGCCGGGCCCGGACAGGATCGTTCCCGTGACCAAGACCGCAACGCGCCGGACCGCAACCCGTCAGACCCCAGCCCGGCAGACCGGCAGACCGGCACCCCGCGCCCGGCGCGCCCGCCGCACCACCCTGGCCCTCACCGTCGCCGCCGTCCTGGCCGGCCTGGCCTCACCCGCCACCGCGGGCGCGGCCACCGGCCGCGACCCGGGCGACGCCGACCGGGCACCCACCCGCTACACCCACCAGACCCTCGACTGGAAGCCCTGCGCCGGGCAGCCCACGCTGGACTGCGCCACCATGGCCGCCCCGCGCGACTGGCACCACCCCGGCGCCGGGGCCGACCTGACCATCGCCGTCTCGCGGCACCGCGCCACCGACCCGGCCAAGCGCAAGGGCACCCTGCTGATGGCGGCCGGCGGCCCCGGCGGCACCGGCCTGGCGCGCCCGGCCCACCTGGCCGCCGGCGCCCCGGCGGTCGCCGCCGCGTACGACATCGTCGGCTTCGACCAGCGCGGCGTCGGCGAGAGCACCAGGGCGGTCTGCCAGACCCAGGAGGAGTTCCAGGAGTTCCTGGCCGGCGACTACCGCGACCAGTCCCCCGCGGCGATCGACCGGGTCATCGCCAACTCCAGGAATCTGGCGGCCAGTTGTCAGGAGCGCAGCGGAGACCTCCTGCCCTACCTGACCACCGAGCAGACCGCCCACGACATCGACCTGTTCCGCGGCCTGCTCGGCGAGCGCAAGCTCAGCTACTACGGCCCGTCCTACGCCTCGATGATCGGCGCCTACTACGGGACGCTCTTCCCGCACCGGGTCGAGCGGATGGTGCTGGACAGCAACATCGGCTTCGACGGCACCTGGGAGACGTTCGAGCTGGGCCAGCCGATGAGCTTCCAGCGCCGCTTCGACGAGGACTTCACGCCCTGGCTCGCGGCCCGGGACGCCACCTACCACTGGGGCTCCACACCGGAGCAGGTGCGGGCGCACTGGGAGCAGCGGCGCGCGGCGCTGCACGACTCCCCCATCGTCGAGGGGGCGCTGACGATCGGCCCGAACCAGCTGGACAGCCTCGCCATGTCGGCGATCTACCGGGCGTCCGACTTCCCCGCCCTGGCCCGGCTGCTGGCCACCCTCGACACCTGGCAGGACGCCGACCCCGCCACCCGGGCGGCCGCCGCGAAGGCCTACAACAGCTACCTCAGCCCGGAGTTCGCGGCCGAGTACTTCGCGGTGACCTGCAACGACACCCCGTGGACCAGGGACCTGGGCACCTGGATCCGGCGCGGCGCGGAGAACACCGCCCGCTGGCCGCTGGCCGGCGCCCGGACGCTCGCCTTCAGCGCGGTCTGCGCCGCCTGGCCGGCCGCCCCCGCGCCCGAGGTCAAGGTGACCGGTGCCCATCTGCCGACCACGCTGATGCTCAACTCGGTGCACGATCCGGCGACCTACTACGAGGCGGCGCTCGGCGCCCACCGCGCGCTGCGCGGCTCCAGGCTGGTCACCGTCACCGGGAACGGCGACCACGGCCAGTACCCCACGTCCAACGCCTGCGTCAGCGGGGTGGTCGAGCGCTACCTGCTGGACGACACCGCACCCGAGCGCGACCTCACCTGCCCGTCCCCGCAGGCCGGTTGACGGGCCGCTCAGCTCTCGGGCCGGGCCCTCAGCCTGGCCCGGAGCCAGGCGAAGCCGACGGCCAGCCCGGCGAACCCTCCGACGGCGAGCTTGATCCCGGCCTTGGCGACGATCCAGCCGATCCACGGGACGGTCCACCCCAGCCAGTGGAAGACGGCCAGCAGCACCGCGGCGCCGGACAGCACCGCGAGCACCGTGACCGCGACGGCGGCGGCCCGCGACAACTCCCGCGGGCCGTCGGCCCGTTCCCCCGCGACCGCGCCGTCCTGACCGGTGGTCGGTCCGTTCACCATGTCGTTCGTGCCCCCTCGGTCATGGAGGTGATGATACGGCGTCAGCGGCAGGCGTGATGGGTGTCGCCGACGTACTCGCCGGTCTCGCCGTCGGGAAAGCTGACGGCCATGGTGACGCGGTACTCGTGGACGTCCTCCCGGTGCCCCGGTACCCGGGCCCACGCCATCGAGTGCACCTCGGCCTCGGGGGCCTGGCGGCACCAAGCGGCGGCCTCTTCGAGGGCCCGGGCGGCCGACCGCCCGGTGCACACCACGGCGGTGTACGCGGCGACCGCGACGTCCGCGCCGGAGCGGCCGGTGCGCGACACCGCCCGGACGGCCGCGGCGGCCTGGGTCAGGTCACGGGCCAGGTCGTCGACCACCCGAGGGGGAGCCGGCAGGACCACCGCCCCCTCGGCGAGGGTCTCCGGCAGGTTCGCGCTCACGGTCTGGACCTCCATCCGCATCATCACGCGGCACAGCATGCCGGGCGGTGATTCCTGGCATGCCCACTTTCACCAGAACGTCACCCGTCCAGGGCCGAGTCCGGGCCGTTCCCTGGCGTCCCGGCGCCCGTCCTGGTAAGGCGGGCCGAGCCCGCTCCCCGACGTTCCGGCAGGTCAGCAGGGGGCGACCACCGGCGGCTCCGGGGAGCCCGAAACACCGCGCACGCACCACCCCCGTGCTCCGAACCGCCGGTCCGGCGCCGGTTGGCGCCCGTCCCACCACAGTTGGCCGCCAGTCAACTTTCGTCCTCGTCGGGGGAGTTGCCGCCGGGCGGCGCCGACGAGGCGGCAGGTCGCGGACCTCCCGGAACGGGCCGCACCCCGACTGAAGTGCCGAGTCAACCCCTCGGAGGGCTCCTGTCCGTCTCCCGGTCACCCTGTCCCTGTCAGATCGTCGTGATACTAATCGTCCCGGCGGCGGATCCAGTCCTCGACTGGACGGGCACGATGACGACGGCTCAACCGTTCCGGGAAGGTCCGGACGGCGACGGGGAGGGGCAGCGGATGACGGTGCGGATCGGCAAGGCCACGGGCGGGCGCAAGCTGCGGATCGGCAAGCGGGTCACGGGGACGGCTGCGGCCTTCGCCGCGCTGGCCGCGCTGACCGGCTCTCAGGTGACGGGCATCGGGCTCGCCCCGGTCGCGGTCGCCGACGCCGGCCCGGCGAACGACACCGCGAGCCAGGGCGCCGGCCGCCTGCTGCCCGGCGGCGGCCCCTCGACGGACGCTCCCGGCACCTTCGGCACCGGCGCGCCGGCCGACGGCGGCGGCACCGTCCAGCTCCCGCAGCCGCCCGGCGCGCTGCCAGGCCTTCCCTCGGCCGGCCCGTTCGCGGCCACCGGAGCGTCCCTGCCCGCCACCGTCTTCGCCGCCTACCGCCAGGCCGAGGCCTCGCTGGCGCAGCGCTCGCCGGGCTGCCACCTGCCCTGGCAGCTGCTCGCCGCGATCGGCCAGGTGGAGTCCGGCCAGGCCAACGGCGGTCAGGTGGACGCCGCGGGCACGACCCTGACGCCGATCCTCGGCCCGGCGCTGGACGGCAACGGCTTCGCCGCGATAGCCGACACCGACGGTGGCCGCTACGACGGCGACGCCCGCTGGGACCGCGCCGTCGGGCCGATGCAGTTCATCCCGTCCACCTGGGCCTCCTGGGGCGTGGACGCCAACGGTGACGGCAAGGCCGACCCGAACAACGTCTTCGACGCCACCGAGACCGCCGGCCGCTACCTGTGCGCCGGTGGCCGCGACCTCGCCGACCCGGCGCAGCTCGACCGGGCGGTGCTCAGCTACAACAACTCCGGCGAGTACCTGCGGACGGTCCGCAACTGGATGGCGCACTTCGGCAGCGGCACGGTGGCCACCGTCCCGAACCGGCCGGGGCCGCTGGTCCCGCCCACCGCTCCGCCCGCGCCGGGCCTCCCGACGCTCCCGGCCGACGGTTCGGGCCCGGGCGCCGGCGGCACGCCCACCACGGATCCGCAGCCGCCCGCTCCGGTCACGCCCACCCCGGACCAGTCGCCGAGCGCCCAGCCGACGCCGGGCCCGGGCACCACCACACCCACGCCCGGCGGGTCGACCTCGCCGTCCGCGACGCCGACGACCACCCCGGGCGGCGGCAGCTCCCCGACGGGCACACCGACCGGCACGCCGGCCGGCACGCCCACCGCCTGCCCGGACCCGACGGCCACGCCCAGCGGCACGCCCACCCCGACGGGCTCTCCGTCCCCGACCGCCACGCCCACCGGCACCCCGACGGCGACGCCGCTGCCGGGCTGCCCCACCCCCACCCCCACCGCGACGGACACCCCGAGCGCGGCGCCCGGCACCACCCCCAGCGCCGCCTTCTCACCGTCGGCCGCCCCGACGAAGTGACCGGGCGGGGGCGCGGGTTCCTCCCGGGGAACCCGCGCCCCCTCGCTCACAGCCCCTGGGCCGCGCGGTGCTCGCGCCAGCGGCCCAGCATCCCGTGCAACTCGTCGATCATGAACTCGAAGAACGCGGCGCTCTCCGCCAGCCGCTCTCCCGCCGCGGTGTCGGCGCCGACGGTGGCCTCGCCGTCGCGCAGCACCCGGATCCAGCGCAGCAGGTTCTCGTCGCGCCGGGTCAGCGACTCGAACCAGACGTCGTCGAGCACCCGGTAGCGGTCCCGCCGGGAGCCGGGCTCACGCTCCTTGGCGACCAGGCCGATCTGGGTCAGGTAGCGCATCGCGCCGGAGACGGCGGCCGGGCTGATCCGCAGCCGTTCGGAGAGCTCGGCGGAGGTGAGCACCCCGCTCTCCTCCGCCATCAGGCAGGAGAAGACCCGGGAGGGCATCCGGCCCATGCCCGCGACGACCAGCTCCGCCGCGAAGCGCTCGACGAAGTCGGACACCGCCGTGTCCTCGTGCTCCTCCTCCGGCTTCCCCGGCCCCTTGGTTCCCTGTACCACCCCTGCGCCCCTTTCCGGTGATCACTCGTCCCCGATGTCGACTTTAACGACTTCCCAATATTCACGTTTTTCTGAAACTACGGTAGCTTCAGAAGTATGACCAAGGCCATCACCCTGTCCGGCCTGCGCAAGACCTTCGGCCGGACCACCGCGCTGGACGGCCTCGACCTGACCGTCGAGACCGGCGAGGTCCACGGCTTCCTCGGCCCCAACGGATCCGGGAAGTCCACGACCATCCGCGTCCTGCTCGGCCTGCTGCGCGCCGACGGCGGCAGCGCCCGGATGCTCGGCAGGGACCCGTGGCACGACGCCGTCGAACTGCACCGCCGCCTCGCCTACGTGCCCGGCGACGTCGAGCTCTGGCCCAACCTCACCGGCGGCGAAGCCATCGACCTGCTCTCCCGGCTGCGCGGCCGGCTCGACCGCCGCCGCCGCGACGAGCTGGTCGAGCGCTTCGACCTCGACCCGACCAAGAAGGGCCGCAGCTACTCCAAGGGCAACCGGCAGAAGGTCGCCATCGTCGCCGCGCTCGCCTCCGACGCCGAGCTGCTGCTGCTCGACGAGCCGACCTCCGGCCTGGACCCGCTGATGGAGGTGGTCTTCCAGGACGTCGTGCGCCAGGCCAAGCACGAGGGCCGCACCGTCCTGCTCTCCAGCCACATCCTGGACGAGGTGGAGAAGCTGGGCGACCGGGTCAGCATCATCCGGCACGGCCGGGTCGTGCAGAGCGGCACCCTCGACGAACTGCGCCATCTCACCCGCACCACCGTCGAAGCCCGCACCCTGCGCCCGGTCGCCGGACTGGACGCGCTGACCGGCGTGCACGGCCTGCGCACCGAGGGCGACCTGGTCCGGTTCGCCGTGGACAGCAGCGAACTCGACACCGCTGTAAGGCTCCTGAGCGCGGCCGGGCTGCGCGGCCTGGTCAGCCACCCGCCCACCCTGGAGGAGTTGATGCTGCGCCACTACGGCGACGAGCTGGCCGCCAACGGGCACCACACCGAGGCCCTGCGATGACCGCCACCACCGCCGGACCGGCCACCGGCCGCACCGCCGCACCCCGCCACCCGGCCGGCACCACCCTGGCCGGGACCGCCACGCTGCTCCGCTTCGCCCTGCGCCGCGACCGGTTCCGGCTGTCAGCCTGGGTCCTCGGCCTCTGGCTGGTCACCCTGGCCACCGCCGACAGCGTCCGCTCCGTCTACCCGACCGCCGCCGACCGCGCCGCCATCGCGCACGGCTCGGACAACCCGGCGCTGCTCGCCATGAGCGGCCCGGCTCGCTACCTGGCCGACTACACCTGGGGCGCCATGCTCGGCCACCGGATGCTCGGCCTGCTGGCCGTCCTGGCCGGCCTGCTGAGCGTCCTGACCGTCACCCGGCACAGCCGCGCCGAGGAGGAGAGCGGCCGCGCCGAACTGCTCCGCTCCGCCGCCGTCGGCCGGCACGCCCCGCTCGCCGCCGCCCTGGCCACCGCCGCCGTCGCCGACCTCGCACTCGGCCTGCTGCTCGCGGCCGGCCTGCCCGCGCTGGGCATCCCCGGCCTCACCGCCGCCGGATCGGCGCTGTACGGCGCCGCGACCGCCCTCGCCGGGCTGCTGTTCGCCGCGGTGGCCGCCGTCACCGTCCAGCTCAGCGCGCACGCCCGGACCGCCTCCGGGCTGGCCCTCACCGTGCTCGGCGCCGCCTACGCGCTGCGCGCCGCCGGGGACGCCGGCTCGGGCGCGCTCTCCTGGGCCTCCCCGATCGGCTGGCTGCAGCGCAGCTACCCCTTCGTGGACGACCGCTGGTGGCCGCTGCTGCCCGCACTCGCCCTGACCGCCGCGACCACCGCCGCCGGGTTCGCGCTCAGCAGCCGGCGGGACCACGGTGCCGGCCTGCGCGCCGCCCGTCCCGGCCCGGCCACCGGCAGCCCGGCCCTGGGCACCCCGCTCGGCCTCGCGCTGCGCCTGCACCGCGGCCTGCTCGGCGGCTTCGCGGCCGCCCTGCTGCTGGTCGGCGCGATGTACGGCTCGCTGCTCGGCGACGCCGACTCGATGCTCAAGGGCGTCGACCGGATCCGGGAGGCGCTGGACCGGCTCGGCGGGCACACCCTCGCCGACTCCTACGCCGCGCTGACCATGCTGGTCGTCGCGGTGGTCGCGGGCGTCCACGCGGTGCTGGCCACGCTGCGCCCGCGCGCCGAGGAGAGCGCAGGACGGGCGGTGCCGGTGCTGGTCACCGGCGTCTCCCGGTCGGCCTGGCTGGGCGGGCACCTGGCGGCGGCCCTGCTGGGCTCCACCGCCGTGCTGCTCGCGGCGGGCGTGGGCTTCGGCCTGGCCGGGGCGCTGTCCAGCGGCGACGGGGGCGCGTTCCTGCGGCTGACCGGCGCGGCACTGGCCTTCGCGCCCGCCCAGTGGGTGACGGTGGGTTTCGCCGCCGCGGTCTACGGCTGGCTGCCCCGGGCCGCGCCGCTGGCCTGGCTGGTGCCCGCGTACGCGTTCGTGATCGGCTACCTGGGCCCGCTGCTCGACCTCCCCGAGGGCCTGGAACGGCTCTCCCCGTACGGGCAGGTGCCCCGGCTCCCGGCGACCGCGATGGACTGGACGCCGCTCGCCGTGCTCACCCTGGTCGCGGCCGCCCTGATCGCCCTGGCCCTGGTCGGTTTCCGGCGCCGAGACATCGACTGACGCCCGGCGCCGGGCCCCGCCACGGGGCTCAGAGGTACTTGACCAGCTCCGGCATCAGGTCCTGGAAGGTCCGCCCGCCGGCCGGCTGGCCGATCGCGGTCATCTGCCAACCGGTCGCCGTGCGCTGCACCTTCGCCATGATCTGGGCGGTGTACGGGCCGCCGCCGGTGAGCGTGTAGCGCGCCAGCTCGACGCCGGTGGTCTCGTCCACGAGCCGGCAGAAGGCCGCCTCGACCTCCTGGAAGGTCTGCCCGGTGAAGGAGTTCACGGTGAAGACGATCTGGTCGACCTCGGCGGCGACGGCGGTCAGGTCGACCGTGATCGACTCGTCGTCGGTCGCGTCGCCCGCGCCGCCGACCAGGTTGTCCCCGCTGTGCCGGACCGAGCCGTCGTTGCTGTTGAGGTGCTGGAAGAACACCACGTCCACCGGCCGCCCCTGGGCGAACAGCACCGCCGAGGCGTCCAGGTCGATCTCCCGGCCGGCGGCGAGCAGCTTGGCGAGGAAGCCCTTGCGCTCCGCCGCCTTCCAGCCCAGGCCCATCCGGACCAGGCTCAGTTGCCCGCCGCCCGGCTTCTCCAGGCTGATCTTCTGCCCCTTGGCCAGCGAAACGCTCATCGCGTCCTCCTCGTTCTGCCACCGCCCGTGCCGCGAATCTACAGCACTGTAGAGAATTTATGATCATCGACGGTGTCCTGGGAGCACCCCTACCCCGTACTCCCCCGGGCCTCACCCCCGCCTCTTCCTGGCCTCGCCCCGGAACCCCAGGACCCCAGGACCCCCGACGACGGTCCGCACACTGAGGGAACCGGGGGTCCGACGTCTGGCGTAGCCGTCGACCGTGACCGGACGGCCGGGGCGGCGCGCGGTCTAGGGTCGGCCCCGGGACGGCACGCCCGTCCCCACGCACCGATCGCAGTGCTCACGACCGTTCCCGGGCCGGGGCCGACCCGCGCCGGCCCGCTCACGCCGGGGGGACCACCATGCCCGAGCAGCACGAAGGAACCGAACGGCACGAAGGAACCGCACAGCACCCGGCACCGGGACGCCCTGGAGGCTCCCGCCTCGGCCGCCGCCGGCTGCTCCGGGCCGGCCTCGGCGCGGGCGGCGCGCTCGCCACCGCCCGGCTGCTGCCCGGCGGCGCGGCCTGGGCCGCCGCGGCGCCGGACACCGACCACGGCACCACGCAGTACGACGGCCTCTGGCCGCAGACAGGGCGGGCCGGCCTGCGCACCGACACCGCCGCCGCACAGGTGTGGCCGGACTGGGCCCGCTACGCCCGCATCGCCGACGGCACCTTCAACGAGCCCGCCGACATGCAGAGCTACGTGGACGCCCTCAAGGCACAGGAGGTCAGCGTCATCGAGCTGGACACCCTGCTCTCCGACTGGCTCACCGACGCCCAGTTCGCCGCCCACATGGCCGAGGTGAAGATGTTCACCGACCTCGCCCACGCCGCCGGCCTCAAGGTCGTCATGTACTACCCGTCGCTGGAGCTGATCTCCCCCGGCGGGGAGAAGGGCCGCTCCTTCTACAAGAACGACCAGGGCAAGAACTGGGTCCAGCGCGACCTCGCCGGCAAGCCCAACGTGTTCTACGGCAGCGTGGTGGTCTGGGTCGACCCGGGCGACGAGAGCGTCTGGCTCAGCCCCAACTCCCCCTGGCGGGACTACTACCTCAACCGGATCAAGGGCGTGGCCGCGACCGGCGTGGACGGCATCTGGCCGGACGTCCCGATCTACTTCGACGGCGTGCTCTCCTGGTGCGACGCCTCCACCTGGGGCGCGGCCGCGTTCAAGGCCGACACCGGCCTCGACCTGCCCAAGGCACAGAACTTCGCCGACCCGGTCTTCCGCCGCTACGTCGAGTGGCGCCACCGCAACCTGCTCCGGTTCCAGCTGGACATCGCCGAGGCGGGCCGCTCGGTCAACCCCGACCTGGTCACCTTCGTCGAGACCGTGTCGATGGACTACCGCTACGCCACCTCGATCGGCCTGGACGGCGGCTACCTGCGCCAGGCCCCGGGCGCCGTCAGCCAGGTCTGGGAGGTGGACATCCTCGGCAACTACGACGGCATGCGGCACGCCACCGCCTCCGACTGGGTCTGCCTGATCTCCATGTACAAGTACGCCCGCGCCGCCAGCGGCACCAAGCCCGCCTGGGCGTTCTCCTACGGCTGGCAGGCCGACGACGCCTCGCTGGTGATGTCCCAGCTGATCGCGGCCGGGTGCAACCCGTACGAGGTGAAGACCCCGTTCAAGAACGACACCGTGGACGGCGCGATGCGCACCCGGATGTACCGCTTCGTGCGCACCAACCAGGCGAAACTCTACAACCCGGTCTCGATCGCGCAGGTCGGCGTCTACCACTCGGCCCCGTCGCGGGACTACGTGGCCCCGGGCGAGGGCAACGGGATGTACGTCAACGCCACGGCCCCGGCCGGGATCGCCGACTGGTGGGGCGGCGACGACCCGCAGATGAGCTGCGCCTCGCTGCCTTGGCTCGGCGAGTTCCGGGGTACCGTCAAGGCGCTGGTCTACGCCCACGTCCCGTTCGACACGGTGCCCAGCCCCGGCCTGACCGCCGACGACCTGGCCCGGTTCAAGGTACTGCTGCTGCCCAACCTCCAGGCGGTCTCGGACACCGAGGCGGCGCTGCTGCGCGGCTTCGTCTCGGCCGGCGGGACGATCGTCATCACCGGCCCGGCACCCACCGCGCTGGACGAACTGGGCGGTCTGCGCAGCGAGTTCGCGCTCTCCGACGTGCTCGGCCTGCGCAGGGCCGACCCGCTGCCCGCCACCAGGCAGAACTCCTACGGCAGCGGCAGCTGCTGGTACGTCAAGGCGCTGCCCGGGCTGAGCTACCTGACCAAGACCGACCAGGCCTCGGCGGACCAACTGCTCACCGCGGTACGGCAGTCCGCCCCGCCGGCGGTCACCCTGGCCGGGGACCGCCGGATCTTCCTGGACGCCCGGCGGCTCGGCGCCGACACCGTCGTCCACCTGGTGAACTTCAGCAACTTCGCCGACACCCCGGCGGCGTTCCGCAGCGCTCCCGCCAACTGCACGCTCTCCTACGCCCTCCCGGCCGGGGCGATCGTCACCGCCGTCACGGTCGCCAGCCCGGACGGCACCGACCCGGCACCCAAGGCCGTCCCGTACACCGTCACCGGCTCGACGGTCAGCGTGCCGCTGACCGTCGCCCAGTACTCGGTGGTGACGATCACCGCGGACTAGCGGGCGCGGGGACGCGCCAGAGGGCGGCGGGGTTGGCCTCGCCGCCCGGAGCGGACTCGAAGGCGATCCACCGCCCGTCCGGGGACCAGCTGGGCGCGCCGTCGTAGGCGGTGTCGTCGTGGGTCACCCGGACGGGGGTCCCGCCCTCCGCGTCGACCACGAAGACCTGGGCGTTCGGCAGGTCCCCCAGGTTGGAGGAGAACACCAGGAAGCGGCCGTCCGGGGACCAGCTCGGGTCGGTGTGCTCGCCCGGGACGTCGGTGACCCGCCGCAGCCCGCCGCCGTCCGCGCCCACCGTCCACAGCGACCAGTCGTCGCGGCCCGCGCTCCGGCGCTGGAAGACGATCCGGTCGCCCTTCGGGGACCAGTTCGGCTGCCGGTTGTCGGTGCCGGTTCCCGGGCCGTCCACCAGCAGGACGGGCTCGCCGCCGCCTCGGCGGACCTTCCGGATCGAGTCCCGCCCGGCCGGGTCGCTCTGCCCGGCGGTGTGCTCCGGCTCCCGGCTCTGCTGGAAGACGATCCACTCGCCGTCCGGGGAGAAGCTCGGCTCGCTGTAGCCGCTGCCGTCGCTGTGCCTGGTCACCCGCTCGGGGGTGCCGCCCGGCCTCATCAGCCAGACCTCGTCGTGCTCCGACTCCCGGTCGGTGGCGAAGGCGAAGGCGTCGGCGGCGGCGTTCCAGCTGGTGCCGGGGAGGTTGACGGCCGCCTTGTCGGGGTCCTCCACCACCTTGCGCGGCGCGCCGCCGTCCAGCGGGAGGATGCCGAGGGCGGCGTCGCCCTTGTTGTAGCCCCCGCTGAACTCGGTGAGCAGCACCGAGCGGCCGTCCGGGGCGAAGGCCGGGTTCTGCGCACTGTGCCCGCCGCTGGGGCGGTAGAGCAGCCGGGCGCCGTCGGCGCGGCGCTCGGCGCCCGCCGACGGCGGGTCGGCCGGCGGCGCACCGCCCGACGGGGCTTCGGCCGACGGCGCGTCGACCGGCGAGCTGCCGGCCGGCGACGCACCGGTTCCTGAGTTCGAGCCACCGCATCCGGCCAGCAGCAGGGCGGCGGCCACGGCGGCCACCCCGAGCGCACGAGTCCTCATGCCCACAAGCTAGTTGACTCACGGTCAACTTCCGTACGTCGCCAGGCGGATCAGGCGCCGCCGGCCGGCAGGGGCCGGCGGACCTCGCCGCGGGCCCCGCCGGCCGGATGCGTCAGCCGGCGCTCCGCTCCAGCCGGACCAGCGCGTCCACCGCGACCCGGCCGCCACCGGCCGCCCCACCACCCCCGTCGGTCTCGCCGTCCTTGTGGCCCGGCTCCCCGCCGACCACACGGTGCACCCGCTCGGCCCGGACGGTGCGCAGCCCGTGGTCGGCGAGGTCTGCCAGGACGTCCTCCGGGGTGAACAGCACGGCCGGGTCCTGCGGCCCGCCGACGCCCTCGGTGAGATTGCTGAGGTCGTGCCCGAGGACCAGCAGGGTGCCGCCGGGAGCGAGCGCGTCGGCGGCGCGGCGCAGGGCGGCCCGGCGGTCCGCGGCGGGGAGCTGCAGGTAGGCGACCAGGACCAGGTCGTATCCCGCGGCGGGGGCTTCCAGGGCGCGGGCGTCGCCGTGGCGCCAGGTGAGCCGGTCGGCGACCTCGTCGGGCAGGTCGGCGGTGAGGCGTTCGGCGCGTTCCAGGGCGACGGCGGAGAAGTCCAGTCCGGTGACCTCCCAGCCCTGGGTGGCCAGCCAGATGGCGTTGCGGCCCTCACCGGCGGCCAGGTCGAGGGCGTGGCCGGGGGTCCGGCCGGTCAGTTCGCGGACCACCCACTGGTTGGGCGCGGCTCCCCACACCAGTTCGCTCGCGGCGTAGCGGTCGTCCCAGTCCTGGCTGTCCATCGCGCCTCCTCCGTTCGACGGGCCTGCTCGTACCGGCCAACCTACCGGGCCGCCGCCGAACCGGCCGGAAGCGGTCCAGCGGACGGACACCCTTGACGGCGAATATTGGTCCAGTCCAATCTGTTCAGTCGTGACGTACACGGGTCGGCCGCCCGTGGTGTCCGCGCACCGCCCGTCAGCACGCGTCACCCTGCCCGCGCGCCCCCACCGCGCCCGGGCCGGCTCCCCCCGGCCCACCCGGGCCACCGCACCGCCGGAAACCCCCACACATCCGGAGGACCCACCGCATGCACGACCGTGTCCTGCCCGCACAGCCCGCTCACCCCGCCGGGGAGCGCGCCGGCCGCCGGGCCGCCCACCGCAGAAGGGCCACCGCACTGGCCCTGGCCGCCACCCTGACCACCAGCGGCGCCGCCATCGCCCTGACCTTCGGCTCCGCCTCGGCGGCCCCGGTCAACCTGCTCGCCAACGGCGACTTCGAGGCCGGCACCCTGGCCGGCTGGACCTGCTCCAACGGGTCGGTCGTCACCACCCCGGTGCACGGTGGGACCCACGCGCTCAGCGGCGCCGCCTCGGTCGGCGACACCGCGCAGTGCCAGCAGACCGTCACCGTCCAGCCGAACACCACGTACACCCTGGCCGGCTGGGTCCAGGGCAGCTACGTCTACCTGGGCGCCACCGGAACCGGCGTCAACTCCTCGGTCTGGACACCCGGCGGGACCGGCTGGAACCAGCTGAGCACCACCTTCACCACCGGTGCCACCACGACCTCCGTGACGGTCTTCACCCACGGCTGGTACGGCACCGGCACGTACTACGCGGACGACCTCACGCTGACCGGCCCGGCCGGCCCCACCTCGACCGCCAGCCCGACGGCCACCGCGAGCCCCACGGCCACGGCCAGCCCGACGGCCACGGCGAGCCCCACCGCCACGGGCAGCCCCACCGCCACCGGAAGCCCGACGGGCACCCCCACGACCGCCACCCCGACCCCGACGGCCACCGCGAGCGGCCCGGCCGGGGACGGCAAGGTCACCACGCCGACCGGCTTCGCGGTCAGCAGGACGACGTCCAACGCGGTGGTGCTCACCTGGCAGCCGTCCACCCTCACCAGCGGTGACGGCGCGGTCGCGTACAAGGTGTGGTCCAACGGCCAGCTGGTCGCCACCTCGATGGGCACCTCCGTCACGGTCAGCTCGCTGCTGCCGGGCAGGAGCTACACCTTCAGCGTCCAGGGCTACTCCGGCAGCCACGCCTCCGCCCAGTCCGCGCCGGTGAGCACCACGACCGCGGCGGCCCCCGCCCAACAGCCGGTCCGATCAGCCTACTTCGACCAGTGGGGCGTCTACGAGAACGCGTACAACGCGAAGAACGTCGACACCAGCGGCGCGGCGGCCAAGCTCGACGTCATCCACTACGCGTTCGCCAACATCGACCCGACCAGGTTCACCTGCTTCCAGGCGGTGAAGGCCTCCGACTCGGCCAACGAGTCCAACCCGAACGCCGGTGACGGCGCGGGCGACGCCTACGCCGACTACCAGGCCGACTACGGCTCCGGCACCAGCGTGGACGGCACCGCCGACACCTGGGAGCAGCCGCTCAAGGGCAACTTCAACCAGCTGCGCCAGCTGAAGGCCAAGTACCCGAACCTGCGCTTCACCATCTCGATCGGCGGCTGGACGTACTCCAAGTACTTCTCCGACGCGGCGGCCACCGACTCCTCCCGCAAGGCCTTCGTCTCCTCGTGCGTCGACATGTTCCTCAAGGGGAACCTGCCGACCGGCGTGGCCGGTGACGCCTCCGGCGGCCAGGCCTCGGCGGCCGGCCTCTTCGACGGCATCGACCTCGACTGGGAGTACCCGGGCTCGGCCGGCGGCCACACCGGCAACCACTACTCCGCGGCCGACAAGCAGAACTTCACCCTGCTGCTCAAGGAGTTCCGCACCCAGCTGGACGCCCTCGGCACCGCCCAGGGCAAGCGGTACCTGCTGACCGCCGCGCTGCCCAGCGGCCAGGACAAGATCGCCCAGCTGGAGACCGACAAGATCGGCGCCTACCTGGACTACGCCGACGTGATGTCCTACGACATGCACGGCGCCTGGGACGCCACGGGCCCGACCAACCACCAGGACCCGCTGCACGACAGCCCGGCCGACCCGACCACGCCGATCACCCCGGGCACCCGCAAGTACAACGTGGACACCACGCTCGCCGCGTACACCACCGGCCTGCCCGAGTACGGCATCCCCGGCGGCTTCCCGGCGAACAAGATCGTGCTGGGCATCCCGTTCTACTGGCGCGGCTGGACCGGTGTCCCGGCCGGCTCCGACTACGGCCTGTACCAGAGCGCGACCGGCCCGACGGCGAAGAAGCCGCTGAGCCAGGAGGCCGGCCTGGCCGCCTGGAAGGAGCTCAACCCGACCGCGGCCCAGACCCACTGGGACCCGGTCACCGAGAGCAGCTGGGTCTACGACGGCACCAACTTCTGGACCGGTGACACCCCGCAGGCCGTCCAGGCGCGCGGGGCGTACGCCAAGAGCAAGGGCCTGGGCGGGCTGTTCGCCTTCTCCCTGGAGAACGACGACGCCGCCGGAACGATGCTCAACTCGATGGACAGCAGCCTGCGCTGACGATCCATCGGACCAGAGTGGTGGCCCGCACGGAACATCCGTGCGGGCCACCCGCGGCTCGTCCTGCCGTACCCGTCCCGCCCGGGGGCGGCCCGATCAGCTTCAGCGCGTCCGGCCACCGCCCGGCGGCACCGGGTCCGTCCCGCCCGCGCCCGGACGGCAGCGCAGCAACCGCCCGGCCGTCAGCCGGGCCCCGCGCACCGCACCGTGCCGGTGCAGCGCCTGTACCGCGTAGGTCGAGCAGGACGGCGTGTACGGGCAGCAGGCCGGACGGCGGGGGCTGACCTCGGTGCGGTAGTAGCGCACCGCGCCGTACAGCACTCCGGCCGCGAACCCGCGCGGGGCGGGGGCGGACGGGTCGGCCGTCCGGTGCCCGCGCCACCCGGTGAGGGCGAAGCGGACGCCGGAGACCATCATCACCGGGATCAGGACGATCAGGCAGGGATCGGCGATCTCGCAGCAGCCGTCGAAGCAGCAGTCCGCGCCCTCGTCCCGGAGGTGCTTGCGCCGCCGGGCCTTGGCGTGGTCCTCCTTGCGGTAGCGCTCCCGGTAGTCCTCCCAGGCCCGGCGCTGCTTCTTCCGCCGCCGCCGCTCCGAGGCGGGCAGCCACCACCAGGCACGCTCCGGGCGGGCCGGTGGGTAGTGGGCGCCGAGATCCGGCGTCGGGTCGGACACTGCTGAGGACCCCCTCGCTCTCTCCGTCGGGGGCCGACCCACGACGATCCGGGCAAGATTATCCGAAGATCATCCGCCCGGATCCCGCCCCTCGGTGCCTCGGCCCCCGTGACCCCCGTACCCCGCGCTCAGCCGCCGAGGTTGAGCTCGGGGAAGAGGTCCTCGAACGGCTGGGTGGTCACCGAGACGCTCCGGGAGAAGGGATTGTCGAAGTCCCAGATCATGAACAGCAGGAAGGCGATCAGCACGCTGAAACAGAGCGCCAGCGTCAACTCCCTGGGCGTGCGCCGGATCTGCAGCGCGAACAGCATGCCGATGGTCACCACCGCCCCGCCGATCAGGCCGAACCACACCACCCCGGGCATCGTCGGCCCGGCGTTCTGGCCACGCGAGTTGCGGGCCTCGGAGGCCTGACTGACCCGGTCCATGATCGGCTGGTAGCCCTGCGACTCCAGGTCGGAGGCGGGCGACCGGGTGGCGATGTCGTTCTGGAGCTTCTGGAGCAGTTGGTCGCCCTTCTCGGTGATCCCACCGGTCTCCTGCATGTAGGACCACTCGGTGTTCACCACGTACGAGACGTAGGCGTCCACGTCGGCCCGGACCTGGTCGCGGAACTCCGCCGGGTAGATCACCGCGCGGTCGCTCACCTCTCGCAGCGACTGCGCCTCGCGGAACAGGTCGTCCTGGGCGGCACCGCGCGCCTCCCAGACACCCGCGATGGCGAGACCGAGGACGATCGCGTAGACCACTCCGATCATCATCGTGATGTACTCGATGACGTCCGGGGTCTCGTCGGTGCTGTCCGCCGCGATCGGCCGACGCTGCCTGAGTACCACCACCGCCACCACGACGGCACAGGCCGACGCCAAGGCGATGACCACCGCCACCCACTCGGACATGGGAACTCCCTTCACTGGCTTGGCTTGTGACGGAACGGAAAGGTCAATGGGGCGCCACTGGCCGGGAAGCGTTGCCCACCGTCGGCCGGCAACCGCCCGGCGAGTCGCCAGGAGGAGGTCAGGACGGGCCCGAGCGGCCGCGCCCTCGGCCACCACCACGCCCAGGACGCAGGGCCACCGCCGCGAGCACCCCCGGGACCATGATCACCAGCAGCGTGGTGGTCATCGAGGTGCCCTGGTGCTGCTTGGCCATGGCCTTGGGCTGCGACCTGGGGACGTGGAACACCGGCTGCGCCGACGAAGTCGGCCACAGGGGGCTCGGACGCGCCGCGCTCGGCGAGGCCGCCGAGTCGGGGGCGGGCACGGTCGGCGCCGGGGCGGGCGGCACGGGGGCCGGGGCGGGCGCGGGCGGCACGGGCGACGGGCTGGGGGCCGGTGTCGGACTGGGGCTCGGGCTCGGCGATGGCGTGGTGCTGGGAGTCGGCGTGGGGGTGGCCGTCGGGGTCGGCGTAGCGGTGGGGGTCGGCGTAGCGGTGGGGGTGAACGTCGGCGTAGGCGTCGGCGTGGGAGTCGGGCTCGGGCTTGGACAGGGGTGCGGGTGGTGGTGATGGTGGTGCCAGTGGAGCCAGTGGTGGTCACCGTGCTCGTCGCCCTCGTGGTCGTCACCGTCGTGCCCCGGCCCGACCTGCCCGGATCCGCCCTGTCCCTCGGCCGGCCACCCGGTCTCGCTCGGCAGCTCCGCCGGGCGCGAGGGCGAGGAGAAGGGCGGCAAGGAGAAGGACGGCGAGGGGAGATGCGGCACCGAGAACGACGGCGCCGGAAAGTGCGGCCCGGTGGGCTTCGTCGTGGGCCTGGGCGAGTGGCAGGGGTGGTGCCCGTGCGGGGGCCAGTGCCCGTGGCGCCCCGGGCCGAGGCCCGGCGCGACACTGACCCCGACCTGGACGTCCACGTCCACGTCCACGCCGATGCTCACCTGACCGTCCGGCCCCACCGACGTCGACACGTCGGTCTCGTCGCACACGCAGACGTCCACCACCGGGCCGTGCGGGTACCCGCCGGAGTGGCCGGCGCCGGACGCGGTCGCACCGCCGACCAGCGCGCAGACCGCGACCACGCCGGCGGACGCGCCGAGCAGCCGTACCCGTCGCCCGCGGGCCGCGCCCCCACGGCCACCGGGCGATATCCGGCGGATCTGCCGACGCACGGGCATGGGCTCCACACACCTCTCGGATCATCCGGGGAGGACCGAACGGCCGCGGACCGACCGGCCCCGGAGGAACGGGTTGAACGGGCAGAACCGACGAAGAGACCGAACCCGGCCGCATTCCCGGCAGGGACTCCATCGGGTACGACCAGAAGTGATCAGACCCGGTCAGGCGGACGGCCCGCTTTCGGGGGCGGGCCGTCCGTCATCAGGTCAAACGATCTTCGAGCCGACCGATTACGGCCTCGTGCTCGCCGTTCTCCGCGCTCAGCTGGGACGGTTCGCGATCTCCACGTTCTCCAGCACGCCGACCGCGTCCGGCACCAGGATGGCGGCCGAGTAGTAGGCGCTGACCAGGTACGAGATGATCGCCTTCTCGTCGATACCCATGAAGCGGACCGAAAGCGACGGCTGGTACTCGTCCGGGATACCGGTCTGGTGCAGGCCGATGACGCCCTGGTTGTCCTCACCGGTACGGATCACGAGGATCGAGCTCGTGTTCTCCTTGGTGACCGGGATCTTGTTGCACGGCAGGATCGGCACCCCGCGCCAGGCCGGCACCTGCTGTCCGCCGAGGTCGACGTGGGTGGGGTACAGCCCGCGGGCGTTGAACTCCCGGCCGATCGCGGCGATGGTCCGCGGGTGGGCCAGCAGGTAGTCGGGGTCGCGGCGGCGGTTGAGCAGCTCGTCCAGGTCGTCCGGGGTGGGCGGGCCGGAGTGGGTCTGGATGCGCTGGTCGAAGTCGGCGTTGTTGAGCAGGCCGAACTCCGGGTTGTTGACGAGCTCGTGCTCCTGGCGCTCGCGCAGGGCCTCGATCGTCAGCCGCAGCTGGTGCTCGGTCTGGTTCATCGGCTGGTTGTACAGGTCCGCGACGCGGGTGTGGACCTTGAGGACGGTCTGCGCGACGCTCAGCTCGTACTCACGGGGCTTGAGCTCGTAGTCCACGAAGGCGCCGGGCAGCTCGAACTCACCGTGGTGGCCGGCCGACATGGCGATCTCGGCCTCGCCGCGCTCGTTCTGCGCCTGGAGCGGCAGGGCCAGGAAGCCCCGGAGGTGCTCCTGGAGGCTGGGGGCGTTGTCCCGGATGGCGGCGAAGTCCGCCCGGGTCAGCGTCAGGGCGACACCGGCGGTGGCGGTCTTGGCGGTGAACTCCCAGACGGCGTCGGGGTTCAGCAGCGCGTCGTCGCCGAAGCGGTCGCCGTCGCCGGCCACGCCGACCACGGTGTCGTCACCGTACTTGCCGGTGCCGATCTTGTTGACCTTGCCGTGCGCGATCAGGAAGATCTTGTCGGCGGCCTCGCCCTGGGTGGTGAGCACCTCGCCGGGGCCGAAGTCCCGCTGCTGACAACGGTCGGCCAGGGCGGCGAGGACGTCCTCGTCCTCGAATCCGCGCAGCAGCGCCAGCTCGCCCAGCTCGGCCGGAATCACCCGGACCTGGGAACCCGTCTTGATGAACTCCACCACGCCGTTGCCCACGGCGTACGTCAGCCGACGGTTGACGCGGTAGGCGCCACCGGCGGCCTGGACCCAGGGAAGCACCTTGAGCAGCCAGCGGGAGGTGATCTCCTGCATCTGCGGTGCGGACTTGGTCGTGGTGGCAAGGTTCCGGGCAGCGGCCGTCGCAAGGCTCTGCTGCTTGGCCTGCACTGCCTCCGGGCTCGTGTCCACGGTCATCGGCAGGGCTCTCCATTCCTGTGATCGGGTCACGCGTCCAGGGGCGTACGGGCCCGTCCTGGCGCATGGCATGGCGAATCATCAGATCCGCTTATTGGTGGGGGCGTTGGCGAGTTTCGCGAGGTGTGGCCACCGTCTCCCGGCGACTCATCGGGAACCCTAGATCACCAGAGCCCGGCCGGGCCCTCACGAAGGCCGACTACCCCCCGATAGGGTGAATCTCGGCCGGTCCGCCCCCAAGGCCCCACAAACTCCGGGAACATCCGTTCGCCCCAGCGGTCCCCCTGCTGCCAACGGCTTTCCCCCGGCCGGAACCGTGCCGAACGGCCAGGAGGCCGTCGCCCGGCATCAACCCGGCACGCCGTTCCGGCCGCGGAACCCGCGCGGCGCGGCAACGGCCGCGGACGGGCGAGCGGGCCGCTGCGGAAAAGCGAACGACCCGCCAGGGCCGGCACGGGGGAAACCGGCACCTGACGGGTGAACGGGGGTGCGCAGTGGGGGTCCGCACCGGAAATCCCACGCAGCGAGGCCGGTCCGGCGACGTCGGTCCGGCGACGCCCGCGGCTGCGGCGGAGGTCAGGCGCAGGCGACCTGGGTGCCGGGGACGTTGACGATGCCCGAGTTGTTGGACTCGCCGCCGTTGTACTCGTAGTACAGGTAGGAGTAGAAGTCGATCCGGGTGGCGGGGCCGCAGGCCGAGTCGGGGGCGACGGTGTACGTCACCGTGAAGGCGCTGCTGGCGCCGGGGGCGAGCGGCACGTTGTAACGGGCTATGCCGCCGTGGACGTTGTCACTGCACCCGTTGGTCTGGGTGCCGCAAGCGGTCGCGCTGAACTTGAGACCGGTCTCCAGGCTGGTGGCGTAGGTCTCCTGGATGCTCTGGTAGACGAACTGGATCGGGGTGTCGTACGGGTTGGTCAGCGTCAGGGTGAGCGTGAACTCGCCGCCGCGTACGGTCGTCTGCTTGTCGGAGACGGCCGTGAGCGGCAGCCGGCTGTCGGCCCGGGCGGCGGGGGCGGCGGAGAGGAGCAGTCCGACGACGAGGGCCGGACATGCGGCGAGCGCGGCGCGACTCAGGTGTGTTCTGCGCATGACCAAGGAGCGTAGGCGCCGATTCCGCCAGGGTTGCGCTCCTCTGCCCCGGTCCGTACCGACGCAGGAGCGGCGAGCGGACACCGCGCACCGGCCCGCCCGTGTTCCGACCCCACGGGCCGACCCGGGGGCCTATGCTTCGCCGCCCCTCCCTCGGCCCCGAGCCACGTCCTTCGGTGCTCAGCCCGGTCACGCACTCGGCGGCAGGATGTCGCAGAGCGCGCCGAGCGCCGCCGGGTAGGCGTGGTCCGGCGGCGTGGCGTAGCCGACCACCAGGCCGTCGACGGCGGGCATCGCCTCCTCGCCGACCGCCGGGTGCCGGTAGTCGGCGAGCCCTTCGACGGCCAGGCCCCGGTAGCCGGCGGCCTTGAGCACCGAGCGCTCGGTGCCCGGCTCCAGGCGCAGCACCGCGTGCAGGCCGGCCGCGATGCCGGACACCTCGACGTGCGGGGCGCGGGCGGCGAGCGCGGCCACCAGCTGGTCCCGGCGCTCCTGGTAGCGGCGGCGCATCCGGCGCACGTGCCGGTCGTAGCCGCCGGAGTCGATGAACTCGGCGAGGGTCAGCTGGTCGAGGGCGCTGGCCCAGCCCTCGCGTTCCCCCTTGGCGGCGAGCGCCCGGTCCACCAGGTGGTCGGGCAGCACCATCCAGCCGAGCCGCAGCGCAGGGGTCAGGCTCTTGCTGGTGCTGCCGAGGTAGACCACCCGTTCGGGGTCGAGGCCCTGGAGGGAGCCGACCGGCTGGCGGTCGTAGCGGAACTCCCCGTCGTAGTCGTCCTCCAGGAGGAGCCCGCCGCGCCCGCGCGCCCAGTCGACGACGGCGGCGCGGCGGCCCGGCTGGAGCGGGCCGCCGGTGGGGAACTGGTGGGCGGGGGTGAGCAGCGCCGTCCGGACGTCCGGGTGCTGCGCCAAGTCGCCCGTCCTGGCGCCCCGTTCGTCGATCGGCAGCGGGACGGTGGGGACGCCGGCGGCGGCCAGCAGCCCGCGGTGGAAGCCCAGCCCGTACGCCTCGACGGCCAGCGGGCCGTGCTCGGCGGGCGGCAGGACGGGCGCGGCGCCGTCGAAGAGCAGCCGCAGCGCGTGGGCGAAGCCGGAGCAGACCACGATCCGGTCGGGGTCGGTGCGCACGCCCCGGGCGCGGGCGAGGTAGTCGGCGAGCACGGTGCGCAGTTCGCGCCGGCCCTGCGGGTCGCCGGGGCCGAAGGCCTCGTTGGGGGCGGCGGTCAGGGCGCGGCGGGCGGCGGCGAGCCAGGCGGCTCGAGGGAAGGAGGAGGCGTCGGGCCGGCCCTGGCGCAGGTCGTGGATGGGTCCGGGGCGGCGGGAGGGCCGGCGGGCCCGGGTGCGCGGAACTGGTTCGGCGCGTTCGGCGACGGTGGTGCCGGAGCCCTGCCGGGCGGTCAGCCAGCCCTCCGCGACGAGTTCGGCGTAGGCCTCGGCAGCGGTGTTGCGGGCCAGGCCGAGGTCGGCGGCGAGGGTGCGGTAGGGCGGCAGCCGGGTGCCGGGGGCGAGTCTGCCGCTGCGGATCGCCTCGCGCAGGGCCGCCATCAGGGCGGCGCGGCGGCCGCCGGTGGCGGGGAGGTCGAGGTGGAGGTCGTTCCCGGTCGGGTGGGCGGGCTCGGAGGGGTGCGTGCCCCGCGTGTCCGTCATGGTCACGCACCCTACCGGCCGCCTCCCGGCGGCCGCCCCGCCGCCCCGCCACCCCTAAAGGGGGCTACGGCACGACGGTGACCGGCCAGCGGCCGGCCTTCACCAGCCGGACGGCCACCGATCCGATCACCTTGTGCCCGGCCTGCTCGGAGACGCCGACCACCACGGCGTCGGCGCGCAGTTCGTCCGCGAGCTTGGCGAGGCCGGTGTACGGGTCGCCGCGCATGGTCAGGAAGCGCCACTCCACCCTCCACACCTCGCGCACCCGGTGCTCGGCCTCGCGCAGCGCGGCCAGCAGCTCCTCGGCGATCTCCTGGGTGGTCTCCTCCACCACGGCCCCGGCCAGGGCGGTCGCGGCGCCGAGGATCGGCTGGATGTACGCCACCGCGAGGACGGCGCCCTGCCGGCGGGCCAGTCCGGCGGCGTAGGCGGTGGCGCGCCAGGAGGAGTCCGAGCCGTCCAGGCCCGCCAGGATCACGCCGGGGCCGTCGGTGCCCAGCTCGAAGCCCGCGGGCGCGGCCGCGGCCTCGTGGTCCCCGGTCCCGATCGGCGCCCCCGCCGCGGCGGCCCCTCCGGGAGCGGCGTCCGCCGTCCCGCCCGTACCGGCGCCCGTCTCTCCCGCGCCCGCCGTGTCCGCCGTGTCCGCCGCATCGTTCTCGTTGCTCATGGGGGTGAGGCTATGCCCGCCACCGAGGGTGACGGCACCGGGCACTCGGGGTGAGGGCTGTGGCCCGGGCCACCCGGGGGGCCGGCCGCGCCGGCGGAATCGGCACCGGCGGCCGGCCGACCGTCACGCGCTGTCGACCGTGTGGGCGGCCTCACAGCGGCTCCGGGGCGGATCCGGAGTGGCGTGGGCCACTTCGGAGGGCTTTTCGATCTTGAAAATAGTGGCAAATCGGGCGAAATCACCACATTTCCTTGATCCTTACCCTCGGTAACGGCCGTCTGACGTGGCCAAACCTTCGAATCCTTGAAACCGCCCCGACCGCACCCGTAACTTCGAACCCGTTGCACCGAGCGATTCGCTCCGGCCGGGCCGACCGCCCCCGAGCAGAACGGTGCAGGACCACGCGAGTGACGTGTCCCCGAAACCGACGGCCTTCCGAGGGCCTGGTTCCGCGTGCTCGCAGACCCCTCCGAAAGGAACACCATGACCTTCCGTAACGAGACCGCCGCTGCCACCACCACTGCCACCCCGAAGCGCCGCAACCGCGTCCGGATGGCTCTGATGGCCGGGGCGATCACCGCCCTGCCGGTGGCCGGCCTCGTCACGGCTACCAGCGCCTCCGCCGCGCCGGCTTCGGTCTGGGACAAGGTCGCCGCCTGCGAGGCGACCGGCAACTGGGCGATCAACTCCGGCAACGGCTTCTACGGCGGCCTGCAGTTCACCCAGAGCACCTGGGCCGCCTTCGGTGGCACCGCCTACGCCCCGCAGGCCCACCAGGCCACCAAGGACCAGCAGATCGCCATCGGCGAGAAGGTCCTGGCTGCCCAGGGCCCGAACGCCTGGCCGATCTGCTCCGCCAAGGCCGGTCTGGCCAAGTAAGACCCCCTGCGCCGAGACCGCGCGCACCGAGGCCGCCGCACCCCGTCCCGGGGTACGGCGGCCTCGTCGTGCCTCCCGACGGCAGCGGACCTCGGCAGGGGTCCGGCGGGGTGCGGGGCGGTCAGTGCTTCATGTAGACGCTGTCCATGAACTCGATGATCTGCTGGTCCGTGAGCCGCTGGCCCTCGCGGTGGCCCGTCGCCAGGTCGGCCTCGCTGATCATGCCCACCAGCCGGTCCCCGTCGATCACCGGGATGCGCCTGATCTGGTGCTGCTCCATCTTGCGCAGCACCACCTCCATGCTGTCCTCGGCCCGCACGCAGTGCAGGTGGCCGGCCAGTTCCATGGCCGTCATCTTGGCCGGGTCCTTGCCCTCCGCGATACATCGCAGCACGATGTCGCGGTCGGTGATGATGCCCTTCAGCTTCTGGTCGTCGCCGCAGATCGGCAGCGCACCCACGTTCTTGTCACGCATCATCCGCGAGGCCTCGGCCAGCGTCTGATGGGCGCCGATGCACTGGGCGCCGGTGTGCATGATGTCTCGGGCAGTGGTCACGGGGACTCCTTCGTCGGTGGTTTCCCCCCGCTGGTCCCCCCGCCTCCCCCGGCGGTGCTCCCCGGCTCCCTCCGACGGAGCGGAGGCCGGGTGACCGCGTCCTCACCATAAGCAACCCCGCCCCCGCCCGCGACCCCGGCCCGGCGCCGGGAGGCCGGGACGGCCGGTGCGGCCGCAGAGTGGAAGGCGGAACCACCCGTGCTTCCCGAGGAGTGAGCGAGCCACCGGGCCGGAGGCCCCGGAACCGGCGGAGCGATCGGAGGCGGACCGTGCCGCAGATGACGGTGGACGGGCGCACCCTCGCGCTGTCCCACCTCGACAAGGTCTACTACCCGCGCACCGGCACCCCGAAGGGCGAGGTGCTGCGCTACTACGCCGCCGCGCACACCGCGCTGCTCCCGCACCTGCGCGACCGCCCGGTCTCCTTCCTGCGCTGCCCGGACGGCGTCGAGGCGGAGGTGTTCGTCGCCAAGAACCCGCCGCCCGGCACCCCGGACTGGGTGCGCACGGTCGACGTGCCGAGCACCACCGGTGACCTGCGCCAGGTGGTGCTGGAGAACGGCGCGGCGCTGCTCGCGCTCGCCAACCTGGGCTGCCTGGAACTGCACGTCCCGCAGTGGCACGCGGCCGCGCCGGCCCTCGCCGACCGGCTGGTGCTGGACCTCGACCCCGGCGAGGGCGCGGACGTGCTCACCTGCCGCACGGTGGCGCTGCTGCTGCGCGAGCGGCTCGCGGCGGACGGCCTGGCCGCCTGGGTGAAGACCTCAGGATCCAAGGGCCTGCACCTGCTGGTCCCGATCGAGCCCACGCCGAGCGCCCGGGTCTCCGCGTACGCGAAGGCGCTGGCCGCCGCCCTGGAGGCCGAGCGCCCGGAGCTGGTGGTGCACACCATGGCCAAGGCCCGCCGCCGGGGCCGGGTGCTGGTCGACTGGTCGCAGAACAACGCCAAGAAGACCACCGCCGCGCCGTACACCCTGCGGGCCCGGCCGCTGCCGACCGTCTCCACCCCGCTGGCCTGGGCGGAGCTCGACGCGGCCGTCGACGAGCGGGACCTGGTCTTCACGCTCGCCGAGGTGCCCGGCCGGCTCTCCGCGCACGGCGACCTGCTCGCCCCGCTGCTGGACCCGGGGCGGGCCAGGCCGCTGCCGTCCGCGCCCTCGGCGGCCGGAGCGGAACCGGCCGGTCCGAAGACCGCCGGACGGAGAGCCGCCGGAGCGGAACCGACCGGACCGAAGAGCGCCCGACGGAGAGCCGCCGGAGCGGAACCGACCGGACCGAAGACCGCCCGACGGAGAGCCGCCGCCGAACCGGAACCACCGGCGCGCCAGGTGCTGCACCCGCCTGTCGAGGTGATGCGCCCGGCCGCCGTGACCTCCGTCCCGCCCGCCGACGGCCTGGGCGGCGGAGGCGTGCAGTACGAGCTGAAGCTGGACGGCTTCCGGTGCGTCGCCTTCGCCCGGGGCGAGCGGCCCGCGTACCTCCAGTCCCGCAGCGGCCGCGACCTCGCCCCCGAGTTCCCGCCGATCGCCGCCGCCGTCGCCCGGCTGCCCGAAGGGCTGGTGCTGGACGCCGAGTTGGTCGCCTGGCGCAACGGCCGGTTCGCCTTCGGCGAGTTGCTGCACACCCGCCAGGCCAGGGCCGCCGCCCCCGAGGTGGCGCTCGGTCTGATCGCCTTCGACGTGCTGGCGCTGCCCGGCCGCGACGTCCGCCGGCTGCCGCTCACCGACCGCCGCCGGCTGCTGCTCGCGGCGCTCGCCGACGTCCCGCCGCCGGTCCAGCCGGTCATGGCCACGACGGACCGGGCGGAGGCGCTGGAGTGGATGGAGCGGCTCGCGGACACCGGGGTGGAGGGCCTGGTCTGCAAGGCCGCCGCCGCCCCCTACCGCCCGCGCGGCGCGGGCCGCGTCTGGGTCAAGTACCGCCGCAGCGACACCCTCGACGCCACCGTCCGCGCCGTCACCGGACCGGCCGCCCACCCGCAGGCGCTGGTCCTCCAGCTCGACGACGGCCGGGTGTTCCTGTCCACGCCGCGGCTCACCCCGGTCCAGTCGCGCGAGGTCGCCGAGGTCGTCCGCCCGCTGCTCGGCCCGCCCGCCACCGACCCCGACCACGGCCCGGTCCACCCGCTGACCTCCCCGCTCAGGGCCGAACTCACCCTCACCGGTCGGCCGCCCACCGCCACCTTCGTCCGCCTCCGGGGCGACTGACCACCGGCTCGCCCCCGCTCACTCCCGCCGCTTCGCCGTCACGTGGGCGAACTCCGTCACCAAGGCGTCGTCGAACAGCGGCAGGTCGCCGGGCTTGCGGCTGGTGACGAGCGGGCCGGGGCCGTCGTGGCAGACGTGCACCGGCTCGTCCACCCACTGCGCGCCGGCGTTCACCAGGTCGGTGCGCAGGCTGGGCCAGGAGGTGAGGGTGCGGCCGCGCACGGCGTCGGCCTCGATGAGCGTCCAGGCCGCGTGGCAGATCGCCGCGACCGGCCGGCCGGCGGCGCAGCAGGCGTGGACGAAGGCGACCGCCGGGCGGTCCAGGCGCAGCCGGTCGGGGTTGGCGACGCCGCCGGGGAGGACCAGCCCGTCGTAGTCGGCCGGGTCGGCGTCGGCGACCAGGGCGTCCACGGCAAAGGTGTCGCCTGCGGCTCGGTGCCGGACGGCCTGGACCCGGCCCGCGGCCGTGGACAGCAGCCGCGGGATGCCGCCGGACTCGGCGACCGCCTGCCACGGGTCGGTCAGTTCGACCTGCTCGGCCCCGTACGGCGCGACCAGGAAGGCGATCGTCCGCCCGGTGAGCGTGGTGGAGGGCCAGCCCATGGCGCCTCGCTCAGCGCGGGTGCGGGGCGGTCAGGTCGACGGCCGCGGGCGGGGCGGAACTGAGTCGGGCGCGCGGGCAGTCGAGGTGGACGGTGCGGTCGAGGTGGTCGAGCCGGGCGACCAGTCGGGTCGGGACGAGCACCCGGGTGCCCCGCACCCAGGGCTCGGCGTCGACCAGCAGGTGGTCCCCGGTGTCCTGTTCGACCCGGCCGACCGGGCCGTCGGTGGCACGCACCTCGTACCCGACCAGCGTGAGGTCGGCGGCGGAATGGGAGCCCGGGCGGTACTCCCACAGGTCGGTGGTCATCACGCTCACGCCTCCGGACGGTCCCATGGGCGCCGCTCCCGGCGCTCCCGACGTTCCCCGGCCTCCGCCGGGTCGATCAGTCCGGCGCCGCCGCGGGCCGTGCGCCGGCGGCGCAGCAGCTCGGAGGCGGCGACCGCGGCCGCCACCGTGGCCGCCCAGACCACGCCGAGCGCGACCAGCACCGCGGGGGCGGGTGTCCGTACGCCCACGCCGAGGCAGATCGCCGTCATCACCAGGGCGGTCAGCAGGATCCCCGCCGAGATCCTGCGCCCCACTGCGCGGAGCACGCCCCGGACCCGACCGGGCGGCTTGGCGCCCATCGTGCTCAACTTCCGGTCGAGCCGTGTGTCCTGGCGCAGATCGGACTCGATCTCCTCGAGGAGCCGCCGCTCCCATCCGCTCAACGCGGGTCCGTCCATCTCGGTCACCTCCGACACTTCGGGTGACGTGCTCGCAGCCGGGCGGTTGCCCGATACGAACCGGCGCTAACCGTTCCGGGCACCGCCTGTTCCGGCACCCACGGGCCCGAAGGCCCGGGGGCGCGCCAGCAGGCTGTCGTCCAGGACGCTCAACAGGGCGGCGGCGTCGCGGTGGACCTCGACCGCGCCCGCCGCCCGCAGCTGCGGGCCGGTGTCGCGGCCGGCCGCCAGGGCCACGCACGGCACCCCGCACCGCCGCGCCGCCCGTACCTCGCGCACGCTCCCGGCGACGGCCACGGCGTGCCAGGGCCCGCCGTCCACCAGGTCCAGCGCGGCCCGCACCGGGTCGTCCCCGGGATCGGCCACGGTCAGCGCCGGGGTGCCGGCCGGCCCTGGGCCGGTCAGCACCACCGTCCACCCCCGGGCGGCGCACTCGTGCAGCAACTCGGCACCGCCGGGCAGCGCGGGCTGCCACCAGTCGGTACCGAAGAGGGCCGCCGAGACCACCGTCATGACCACCGCTTCCGTTCGCGGGCGACGCGCCGAACGTTCCCTTCCAGGTTAGGTCGTTCCCCGGCCGAGCGCGCAGCCTGCGCCGGGGCCCGAAAAGGGAGTGGTCACGGATGATCCACAGGCCCCAGGGTGTCGCTCCATCCCATTGGTCCAGTCCAGGAGCCCGTTCCCCGATGTCCTCGCCCGCCCTGTACCGCTCGCCGAGACCCACCGCCACCGTCTCCACCGTCCTGCTCGCCGTGGCCGGCGCCGCGACGCTCGCCTCGCTAGGCACGGGCTTCCGCCTGTACCTGGAGGCCGGCAAGCTCGCCGACGACGTCGAAGCCGACGGATCCGCGCTGACGGACGCGGCGCAGCTCTACGAGGGCGTCGGCTTCCTCCAGGTGGTGGCCCTGGCCGCCTCCGCGATCGGCTTCCTCGTCTGGTTCTACCGGGTGCGGGTGAACGCCGAGGTCTTCGACCCGCACGGGCACCGGTTCCGGCGCGGCTGGGCGATCGGCGGCTGGTTCACCCCCGTGGTCGCCCTCTGGTTCCCGCGGCAGATCGCGGGCGACATCTGGCAGGCCACCGCCCGGCCGGACGCCTCGGGGATCCGCATGCGGCTCCCGCAGACGCTGCTCACCCTCTGGTGGGCCACCTTCTGGCTCTCCAACGCGGCCGACCGGTTCGGCAACCACTACCTCGGCACGAACGCGGCGCGGTACGCGGACGGCTACCAGGAGGCCGTCGGCTGGCTGCTGATCGCCGACCTGCTGTCGGTGGTGTCCGCGGTCTTCGCCGTCCTGGTCGTCCAGCGGCTGACGGCCATGCAGGAGGAGCGCTTCACCGAGTCCGCCGCCCCGGCGTACGGCGGGGTCCACGGCGGGACGGTCTGGGGCTGATCCCACGTGGCCGAGCGCTCCCGTCGGGGATCCCTCAGTCCGTGAACGGGTCGGAAGCCAGCCGGGCGTGCAGGTGCTCGTCCACGTAGACGCCCCCGCCGTAGGTGTAGGAGCCGCGCAGGGTGCCCTCGTACGGGAAGCCGGCCCGCACCGCGACCCGGCAGGAGTCCTCGTTGGCGACGGCGTGGTACAGCTCGATGCGGCGGACGTCGGCGTGCTCCACGGCCCAGCGGGTGACGGCGGTGGTGGCCCGGCTGGCCAGGCCCCGGCCGCGGGCGGCGGCGAGCAGCCAGTAGCCGATCATGGCCACTCCGTCGTCCCGGTTGGTCCACCCCAGGTAGGCGTTGCCGCAGAGGCTGCCGTCGGCGGCGTCGACGATGGCGAAGGGGGCCGCGGTGCCGTCGGCCCAGTGCCGTTCGCAACGGGCGAGGTAGGTCTCGACGACGACCGGGCCGTCGGCGCTGAGCGGGCTCCAGCGGGCGACGGCCGGGTCCGCCGCGGCGGCGGTCAGGGCGGGCCCGATGCCACCGGCCACGTCGAGGTCAGGCCCCCACGGGCGCAGCAGGGCGTCCCCGAGGTCGAGGACGGTGGGGCGGAAGACGCGGCGGTCGGTGGCCGGATCGCTGGTGGTCATTCCGTCTTCCTACCCCCACGTCTCCCGGGCCCGCCAGCGAATTTCCCGGTGGCCGGGCGCGCGCGGCGACGGCCGGTCGGTCACCGGGCGCACGCGGCGACGGCCGGTCGGTCACCGGGCGCCGCCGGGCGGGCGGGGCGGGGTCAGATCCGGGCCAGGTAGCCGTGCTCCACCAGCCAGAGCACGTTCAGCTTGGCCGGGCCGCCGGGCAGCAGGGTGCCGTCGAGCTGGTACTGCAGGCCCCAGCCGGGCTGGTTGAACCAGGGCGCGATCGGGCCGGCGTGCACGGTGAAGGCCTTGACCACCTTGTAGTCGTGGTAGTTGCAGGCGGCCGGCGGGTTGCCGTCCAGGCTCTGCGGCGGGAGCGCCCGGTTGGCGTAGGGCAGGCCCTCGGGGGCGAGGTAGGCGCCGTACTCGCTGCCGTAGCGGTCGATGTTCTGGTTCGGGTAGAGCGTGAGGTCGAACTCGATCGGGCTGCCGTCGGGCAGGGTGACGTAGCCGTCGGCCGGCGGGTATGTCCAGCCGCCCTTGCCGCCGTTGCCGGCCGGGTCGTAGTACTCGGCCAGGAAGTCCTGCTCGCCGGCGCCGCCGGTGCGCTGGTAGCCGGCGAGCTGGCGGCCGACCGGTCCGGTGGTCGGGAGGTCGGCGGGGCCGAGGCGGGCGTCGTCGTGGCGGAATGCGGCGGAGCACTGGTCGGAGGGGGTGGCCGTGGGGGCCGCGACGGCGGCGGGGGTGCTCACGGCGGTGAGGGCGGCGGCCGCGGCGAGCGGCGCGACGAGCAGGCGAAGGCGAAGGCGCACGGTGTCTCCGTCGAACGGGTCAGCGGTCGAGAAAGGAGCCACGGAGGAGCGTTGTGCTCACCCTGCGTGGCTGGTTCGACACCAGGCAATCGGATCATCTGATCATTCGTCAACACGATCAGAACAACTGCGCGTTCGACTCCGCGGATTCGGCCGAAGCCGGGACACCGGGACCGCCCGTCCGCGAGGATGGGCGGTCCGGTGCCTCCGGATCACCGCCCCGGGGCGACCTTGCCGAGCAGGTGGAGCAGCCGGTCCAGGGCGTCCTTGGAGTTGGGCTCGGTCAGGTTGACCATCAGCCGGAACGCCACCTTCAACAGCGCCGGGTGGCCGAGCCCGGCGGCTCCGGCCGCGCCGAGCAGCTTCCGCCGGCCCAGCAGGTCGGCGGCCACCCGGCCGAGCGCGAAGTAGCCCGCGTAGGCGGAGCGCAGCGCCTGCGGGTAGGCGCGCAGGGCGAGGTCCCGGCCGCGGTCGGTGCGGCGGGCGAGGGCCTGGACGATGGTCTCGGCGGCGAAGCGGCCGGACTCCATCGCGTAGGCGATGCCCTCGCCGGTGCCAGGGCTGACCGTGCCGCCCGCGTCGCCGATCAGCAGCAGGCCGTCGGCGTAGTGCGGCTGCCGGTTGAGGCCCATCGGCAGGGCGGCGCCGCGGATCGGCTCGGTGACCGCGTCGGGGGTGTAGCCGTACTCCGGGGGCAGGCCGTCGCACCAGCGGCGCAGCAGCTCCCGCCAGTCCACCTCGGTCCCGGCGGTGTCGAGGACGCCGAGGCCGACGTTGGCGGTGCCGTCGCCCAGGCCGAACACCCAGGCGTAGCCGGGCAGCAGACGCCGGGCCGGGTCGTTGGGGTCGCGCAGGTCGAGCCAGGCCTCCAGGTAGCGGTCGTCGTGGCGCGGGGTGGTGAAGTACGTCCGGTAGGCGACGCCCATCGCGCGGTCGGTGCGGCGGTAGCGCCGCATCGCCACCGACAACCGGGTGGAGTTGCCGTCGGCGGCGACGACGATCGGCGCCCGGTAGGCGGCCGGCCGGCGCTCCTCCCCCAGCTTGGCGGTGACGCCGGTGATCCGGCCGGTCCGCTCGTCCAGCAACGGGCCCGTCACATTGGCGCGTTCGACCACCCGGGCACCGGCCGCGGCGGCCTTGCGGGCGAGCAGTTCGTCGAAGTCGGCGCGGCGCCGGACCAGTCCGTACCCGGGGTAGGCGGAGAGCTCGGGCCAGTCGAACTCCAGCGAGCGGTGCCCGGCGATCAGCCGCAGGCCCCGGTTGTGCAGCCAGCCGGCCTCCTCGGAGACGTCGATGCCGAGGTCGGTCAACTGCTTGACGGCGCGCGGGGTGAGGCCGTCGCCGCAGACCTTCTCGCGCGGGAAGGCGGACTTCTCCAGCAGCAGGACGTCCACTCCGGCCCGGGCGAGGTGGGCGGCGGCGGTGGAGCCGGCCGGCCCGGCGCCGACCACGATGACGTCGGCGCTCTCCGCGGGGGCGTCGGCCCCCTCGCCGTCCCGGGCGGCGTCCTCGCTCCTGTCCTCGCCCCTGACGGCCCCTTCGCCCTCGACGGTCTCCTCGGGCCGGACGGTCTGCTCTGGGCCGGGCATCGCACTCTCCCACGGGTCGGATCGGCTGTTCACACGACGGAGTCCTCGGACTGGGCGGTTCCGGACGGACGATAGAGAACCCCGGCACCCGCCCGCCGCCCCGACACGCAGGCCGCCGCCACGGACCGGTCAATACCGGCCACCGCGGGCTGGCGGGTTCACCCGCCGGACCGGGACCAGGGGTTGACCGTTCGACCGGCTCTGACACCGGTGAAATGATCACAACCAGGTAATCAGATCGTTGTAATGAACTAGTCGGACCAATCGCCGTTAGCGATGCATTTCGGCCAAACCTCCCTTGCGTCACGTTTCCCGCTGCGGGGACTGTTGTGCCCCTCCCGTCGCACGGCACCGGATCCCCGCCGAACGGCGACGGAGACTCTCTCCCACCGCGCGGGCCCGTCCCGGCCCGGCCGTACCCGATGGAACCCTGATGCACCTCCGCTCCACCGCCGCGCGCTCCCTGGTGGCCGTCCCGACCGCCGCCGCACTCCTGCTGCTCGCCCCCGCCGCGCACGCCGCCGCGGGCGGCAAGGGCGGCGCCCCCGGCAACAACGGCACCGTCAAGATCCACGACGCCGCCACCGGACAGGAGGACGTGCGCAACGAGCCCAAGGTCTGCACCTTCTACCTGGACTCCTTCGGCTTCGACGCCAACCAGGACGTGATCTGGGCGATCGCCACCGTCGGCCCCAAGGGCGAGACCCTCGCCGCGTACGGGGACATCCCGGTCGACCCGCACGGGCACGTGCGGACCGAGGACATCCACCTGCCGGACGGCCACTACAAGCTCTACTGGCAGTCGGTCGAGCTGGTGAACGGCCAGCTCCCGGAGAACGCCGAGCTCAACAAGCCCAAGCACAAGGTGTTCAAGGTCGACTGCGGCGGACAGAGCCCGACCCCGACCGGCAAGCCCTCGCCGACCGTGACGCCGACCCCGGTGAAGACGCCGTCGACCGGCCCGACCACCGTGCCCTCGCACAGCCCGTCCGCCCCGGCGACGACGCCCGCCACGACCCCGACCCCGACCACCCCGCCGACCACCCCCTCGGCCACGCCGAGCGCGAGCGCGAGCACGAAGCCCGCCGAGACGCCGACCGCCACCCCGAAGCCGGTGCCGCCGACCGCCACCCCGACCAGCCCGGCGGCCACCACCCCGGCGACCGGAGAGCCCACCGAGGAGCCCACGGCCGCGCCCAGTGGCGCCCCGAGCCCGGCCCCGTCGAGCACGCCGACCGGCACCGTGCCGGTGCACAAGCCGTCCACCGAGACCCCGGTCAACCCGGAGCAGCCGCTGATCAAGCCGGACAAGGTCAGCGTGCCCACCCCGATCCCGGGCGCCACCACGGACGGCAAGAAGCTGGCCACCACCGGCAGCGACGGCACCCTGCTCTACGCGGGCGCCGGCACCGTACTGCTGCTGGGCGGTGCGGGCGCGGTGGTCTACGCCCGCCGTCGCCGCACCAGCTCCTGAGCTGACCCGCCCGGGGCCTCCCGGGCGGCGCGCCGCGACTGAGCCGCGGCGCGCCACGAGGGCGTGTCGTTCACGCCACCGAGCCCCTGGCCCGCGAGCAGCTGCGGGACCAGGGGCTCCCTGCCGTTCCACGGTGCGCACCCCCTCGGGGGTTCACCGGCGGTCGCACCGGGTTCGACGAGGGGCCCGGCCACGGGGGGCGGTTTCTAGTGGTCGTTGCAACACGTGGTCGGTTGTCTAGGCCGCGAGGAGTTTAGCCAGGCGCTCGGCTGGGGTTTCCCAGCCGAGCGTC
>NZ_JBSFKF010000039.1:0-73938 GCF_053598415.1 Kitasatospora sp. NPDC001132
CGATCGGGCGGAAGCCTGCGGCTTAAGCTCCCGCTGGCGCGGGAGCAGCGGTGCTGACGCACCGCCAGGTGCGGGGGTGCCGGCTACGCCGTCACCGTGCGTGGCGTGGCCTCGGCTGCGCCTCGGCGGATGGTGGGTGGTTGGGGGAATTCGCCGGTGGCGAATTCGTGGGCGCGGTACGCGCCGTTGGGGTGGGCGTCGGGCGTCGCTGCGCTCCGCCTTTCTGGTGGCTTTTCCCCGGGCCTACGGCCCGTCAATCGGTCGGCTTTCCGGTCTTGTTGGGCAGGTGTTTTCACGGCCCTACGGGCCGATTGGCTGGCAGGGTTTCCCGGGCTGCGCCCGGGGGTGAGCGTTGACGATGTGACGCGGAATTCGGGTAGCGGCCCATCCCTCCGGAGGGTGGGGTGCCGGCCGGGGCCTGCGGCCCCTCGTCGTTGACGATGTGTCGCGGACTTCGGGTATCAGTCACAACCCCACCCCGGGGGCCCTCCCCCGGTCCCGGCCGGTGGCCGGTCCGCCGCCTGATTGCTGGGCTGGTGGCCCATCCGGCGCTCCTGGGGCGGGGCCTGCGGCCCTCGGGAGCAACCTCCGGGCCTCGGCCCCGGCTCAGCCTCCCCGGCCCCGGGTGGCGGGCCCTCACGTGCCCCCGGACGGTGGTCCCTGACGGGCCCTCAACCGCAGACTCCCGGCCGAAATCCGCAGCGAATCCGGCGGCGTTTCCCCGACTTCCGCACAGCCCTATCCTACCGGTTCCCTGACGGGCGCCGAAGGCGAACAGGAAACCTCGCGGCAATCGTCCATCACGGCTCTATCCGGCCGCACTCCCGGCGGTAATCCAAATTCCCTTCCTCTCTCTTTCTTGGGGCAATCCGGAACCCTTTCGGGGCGCAGCGGCGGGGAATCGAGTTCGGGCACCTCGAAAAGGGGCCTACGGCCCTCCACGCCGACACGGCGACCGCCCTTCCAGGCCGCCCAGGAAATCCCACCCGGCGTCACCCGGGCAATTCCCGGAACGGCTACACCAAACCGAACACCGGACCTGGACGGCCACCAAGACGGGCGCGGCACCGGGCGGCCAGGACGGGCGCGGGCACAGCGGCCGGACGGCCGAGACGGCGCAACGGGACGGCCTGACGGCCGACCAGGGCCAGGGCCCGGCGCCGGGCGACGCGGGCGGGCCGTCGAGGCCGGCCAACCGGCGCCACCCGGTGCAACACGGGGTGCAACACGCCCACCCGCCCCCGCCCCAGCCACATAACGCCTCGTCAGACCCCCAACACGGCCCCGTGTTGCACCCCCACCACCGGCCACCCGGCCGCCGAACACCACCACCAGGACCAAGCCGCCGACAAGGCCGGCCTTCCCGGCGGCCACCAGCACCTGGCGGTCGTCGGCCCCCGGAGGCGGCCACCACCCAGCAGCAGCCGCAGCCCCGCCCCGGCGCCCTGTCGCACCCACCTGTCGCGCCCAGACCACACACAGGGGAACAGGGGTATCCGCCCACGTCACAACACGCGACAGCACCCCATCGCGACAGGCAACGCGACAGCCCCCACCCACCACCAGGACGGCGCCGGGACGGTCTCCCGGACCACCACCAGAACAGCCTCCAGGGCGGCCTGACGGCCACCCAGCCGCCGGGCGAAGGGCGCTGCGACGGGCACGGCCCGGACGGCGGCGCAGCGCGGCGGGCAACGGGCACGGCCCCGGACGGCGGGCCCGGCCCGGACGAAACCGAACACCAACCCCCGCCACCACCCCCACCCAGCAAATCCGGCCCGAATTCACACCACCACCAACCAATCCACCAAAACAACCCAACCGAATTACCAGCGGAATTCAGCCCCGAAAACGGGCCCACAACACCCCACCGGCCCCCCAACCAGCCCGACCCAACCCCCCAACTCCACCCGTCACCACACACAGTCACCAAACCCCGCCACCAACAGACACAACAAAAGGTCCAGACAACCCAGCGAAAGAGGCCAAAACACGGCCCACAACACCAACAGGTCACACCCTGCGGTAAAGGATGAGCTACGTCTCTCCGCGGCTCGCCGCCGGGCATCCACCGCTTCCGTACGAGGCCTGCTTCGCTGCCCGCTCGGCCAAGCGCGCGGGACAGAACTCCTCCTCCGTCTGACGGTTCACGGCCTGGCGCAGCTTGCCGGCCGGCGAGCCTGCGGGAGCCGCAGGCGTGGCGGCGTACGGCTCTGGGAGGCACGTTCAGGAGGGCCGCGAGCAGGCGGACCGCCCGCTGGGTGGTCTCGTCCAGGCTGAACCGGTAGTCCAAGCTCAGCGGGCCGTCGGCGTACCGCTCCAGCAGCGCCAGGAGCCGTGTCTGGACGGTACGCAGCTCTGCCATCGGGCAGTTGCCCCAGCTGTCGGCGGCGTGGGCCTGGCAGGGCGCTGTGGTCTTCTTCAGCGTCATGGCGCCACCCTGACCGAGGCCGGTTGTGGACAGCGGCACTGACGACAGAGCAACGCGGCCCAGCCGGAGGTCACCGGCTGGGCCGCGCGCAGCGGAAGGGCAGCGGGCCCCGGGGGCCGCGCGGTCGGTCAGAACTGGCTGCGACGCGCCCTCGGACGAGGCGGCGGCACGGCTGGCGCCGCATCGGCCGGGTCCGGGTGGCCGGCTACTCATCAGCCGTCTCGGGCTTCCGCAGGAATTCGGCCGCCTCCTGAACCACGGTCAGCGGGAGTGGATCCACCACAGGGCGTAGCTGGTAGCCGTAGCTCCCACGGTGCTGGACACCCCGTAGGCCAGGCCCTTGGTGATGCTGTACAGCGTGATGCGCCGCAGGTGCTTGGCCTGTTTGGCGCGCCACCGCTGAAGGATGCTGCCGAACGAACGGGTACGACGAGGGTCGGTCATCTGCTGGCTCCCAACGAGAGATATCGGAACTGACATGACCAGGCCCGGTCTGCCAACCACGCCTGGCGCGTGCTGACTTGAGGACAGTAACGAGATCCCAGAATCGGCGATCAGCGAAAACTTGTTGCGATACATCACAGACAGGATCGGGTAGGAAGATTGGCGTATGCCCACTCCGAGACGGGGCGTCGAACGCTCAGATGGACCCCGAGCCGCGTTCGCCCTCGACCTTCGTGCCCTGCTCGACCCCCTCGACATTCCCCGCGTCTCCTGCGACACCGGGGTGTCACCAGCGGCTCTCTACGGGGCCCTGTCCGGCACGAGAATCTGCTCGGAGCGCACGCTGTCCGCGCTGCTTCGGGCACACTTCACAGGTCTGCATCACGTGCAGTTGTCCAGCGATGCCCCAGGCTCCTGGTGGGCCTGGGCGGCCTTCACGACGGCGCCGCAGTCCCAGTTGATCAATCGTCTCCGTGAACACCGCCAACGCCTTGAGGCGAGCTCCCGATCCACGCCGCGTGACCCGGCAGTGCGGATTGAACTGCCGAAAGAGCACCGCCGCTTCGTGAACCTCCTTCAGCGTCATCTGCCGGCCCGGGAAGAAGAACTGCTGAAGCTGTCCGAGTCGCTGTCACGTGCTCACGATGAAAAGCCACATGAAGACAGCACGATGCCCGGTGGCCCCAAAGCCGGCGAGAGGAACATCACCCTGGGGCGGCTGCAGGGCTTCCTGAGCGGCAGGCGTATCCCCAGCACGCGGTCGCTGAGCCGCATCGTCGAAGCCCTGCCAGACCTGGCTAATGACGGGAATCGCGTACTGGAGCTCTCTAGCGCCGCCGAGCAAGCACGTGCCGCACGTGCTCGGACGCGCCACACCGCGCGCAAACAGAGGCGAACTTCGTCTCCCTAACCGCCACACCAACTACTTCCCGACTGGCCACCGAGGTCGGCCCGGGCCGGGGCGCCGCAGTCGAGCGAGCAGCGACGGGACCAGCGAGGCGGCGGACGGGACGGCGACCGCGATGCCATAGGTCAAGAATGAACAACGCGATGGGACGACGACCGCCGCGCGCGGCACAGCGGGACGGCGAAGCCGCCGACCACCCAGCGGTGGCCGGCGCCTCCCGGGCCCGCCTCCTCGTGGAGTTCCAGCGGGGAGCCGCTGCGAACGGCTTCGGCCTAGCACCACATCTGGTGTGAGCAACCGAAATTGGGGGAAGCCCGTTCGACTACGGGCGTACGGTGAAGCCCGAGGTGAGGAGTGAGTGGTGAGGCTCAGCGCAGCGCAGGTGATGAACTACCGGTCGGTCTTCGACACCACCAAGTTCGAGATAGAGCAGGATAAGACGATCCTGGTCGGCGCCAATGAGGCCGGCAAGACCGCCGTACTCCGTGCGCTGCAGTCGGTGAATCCGCCCGAGGGCGAAGCAAGCGGTCTGGACGCCCTGAAGGACTACCCGCGCTCCCGGTATACCGAGTTGGACAGCGGCGGGCAGGATGTCGAAGACATCGAGGTTGCACGCGCGACGTTCACTCTCAACGCGGACGACATCGCCGCCTTGCACGCGATCGACCCCGATGTCTTCGCCGACGCGAAGACGTTCGAGCTGATCCGCTTCATGGGCAACAACCTCAGGTGGGACCTTCCCGGCGTCCAGCGCTCGCTCACCTTCAACGCGATCAGCAAGGACACGGCCCGGCTGAAGGCGCACATCCAGAAGCGCGGTGAGGAAGGGGAGCAGCTGGCCGAGGAGCTCGACAAACTGCTGGCGAACATGCAAGGCGCCAGGTCGGTGTGGGGCAAGTTCGCAACTGATCTCGACGCGTGGCTGGAGCGGGCGTTGCTGGTCATCGAGGAGGGTAACTCTGCGGCCGACGCGCAGTTCGACCGGATCCGTGCCGCCGCGCGCCGCCACGGGATCTTCTCTCAGGCCGGGGGGATCCTCATCCCCCGGACGCCGGTGTTCGTGTACTACTCGCAGTTCTTTACGGTCCGGCCGCGGATCCACCTTGCGAACCTGGCGCAGCGTCAGGCCACCAATGAGATGGACGAGGAGTTCGACTTCGGGAACCTGTGCCTGCTGAAGCTGCTCGGTTTCACGGCGGCCGAGCTGTCGGCGATGGATGGCCAGCCTGCGCCCTCTCTGCCCCCGAACCCGCAGGACGAGAACGCAATGGCCGCCTACCGGGAGGCCGAGAAACAGTGGCAGGACCAGCGCGATGCTCGGCAGTACAAGCTGAACGCGGCGAGCGTCATGCTCACCCGCCTGATCAGTGATGTGTGGGGCGACGAGCAGCTTCAGCTGCGCCTGGTCGTGGACGGGCAGTACCTGAAGGTGGTGGTGGTCGACGACATCGGGGTCGAGGTCGAGCTCGACCAGCGGAGCGAGGGTTTCCGCTGGCTGGTCAGCTTCTTCGTCGTCTTCCGGGCCCAGACGAAGGACAAGCTGGACAACGCCATCCTGCTGCTCGACGAGCCGGGCCTGCACCTGCACGCGCTCAAGCAGCGCGAATTCCGCAGGACCGTGGCGATGCTCGCCGAGGACAACCAGATCATCTACACCACGCACTCGCCGTTCATGGTCGGCTCCGAGGAACTCCACCGGGTGCGGCTGGCGGAGATGCCGGACCGGACGGTCGGCACGCGGATCCACGGCCAGCTGGTCTCCGACGACCCGCGCTCGGTGTTCCCGCTCCAGGCCGCGCTCGGCTACGACCTCGCGCAGAGCATGTTCACCCAGAAGCGGAACCTCGTTGTCGAGGGGCTCACCGACATGTGGTTCCTCGAAGGCGTCGCCGGCGCGATGCGCGAGGCCGGGGTCAACGGCGTGATGCGCGACGACATTGCCATCGTTCCATCCGGGAGCGCCAGCAAGGTCATCTACTACTGCACGATCCTGCACACCCAGAAGCTGAAGGTCACCGCGCTCCTGGACTCGGACGCGGCCGGCGAGAAGGCCGCCACCCAGGACGAACTCGTTCGACTGCTCAAGAACAACCAGATCCTTCGGGCCAAGGACTACTACACCGGCCCGGTCGCCGGGTGTGAGGTCGAGGACCTCCTCCGCGAAACCCTGGTCACGGTCGCACTCGACAAGCTCGGTTGGGACGCGACCACCACCGCAGCCGCCCAGCCCAAGCGCCCGATCGTCGACATCTTCACGAAGGAGATCACCGGCTTCTCGAAGTACAAGCTGGCGAAGACTTTCCTGGCCTGGCTCACGGACCACGGCTGGAGCGACCTCACGAGCGATGAGCAGCAGTCCTGGACCAAGCTCTTCGCCGCGATCAACAAGGGCCTGGCTTAGACGGTCATGCCGCTCCTGGCGCCAGCAGCGGCTCAGGCGGGGCGGACTGTGCTGAGGGCATTGAGCAGTTCGATCTGTTGCCGGTTGAGCTTCCGGTCGCGGGCGCGCTGTGTCTGGTTGCGCAGCCAGACGCCGGGGTGGAAGGAGGAGTCGGTGGGGTGGCCGGTGCGGTTGGCCGCTCCGGTGAGGGTGCCTCCGGCGGCGAGGTAGGCGGTCATGCGCCGGTAGGAGCGGTTCCAGCCCGGTTCCAACCGCCATAGGGGGTCCAGGGCGTCGAGTGCTTTCTGCTGGTGTTTGGTCAGCTTTTTGGCTCTGCGCTGGGCGGCCATCCACGCGCCGAGCGGGTAGCCGTCGAGTGTCTGTGCGACGGGGATGGCGAGGTGGCCGGTCCGGGTGGCGAAGGCGCGGACGTAGGCAAGACCGCGCTCCCAGGCATTCGGGTCGTCGTTCCAGATCATCCCAAGCTCGGTCAAGCGGGAGGTCCAGATGGGACGGAGCTGTGCTTCGCCGTGCAGGTGCCGCTGGTGGGCGAGCCAGTGGGCCAGTTCCCGGTCCGTGCCGTTGCCGGTGGCGTCCAGGTGGCCGTGTTCTGCAGCGAACGCCACCGCCACCGCGTACATGCGCTCCCACTCCCGCCGGACCGTGTCCTGCGCCCGCGTCCGCCGTCTCCTCGAAGTGGGGCTTCCCCGGGGCGAGCGGTGGCTGGACACCTTGGCGGCTGTCCTCTGGCCGGGGCGGTCCGGCAGGGCACCGGCGACCCTGGACCGGTCGGTGGGCAAGTCGTGGCCCAGGTCCATGGACGGGACGAGGCGGCAGTGCTCGGCGCACTGCAGGAGCAGGGCCGGCGAGCTGCCGGGTGGGGCCAGGAGGTTCGGGCCGGCGTCTACCAGGCGCACGTAGCGGGCGGCGCTGTCCAGCAGGGGAACGGCCCAGGCCGGCAGACGGTGGGTGGCGCAGCGGGGTGGGTCGTGGAGGGTGATGGTGGCGTGGTGGGGGTCGTAGTCGGCGGGGGTTGCCGTGGCGAGGTGGTGGTAGGGGGTGCCGGTGGCCAGGGCGACGGCGAGGGCGGCGGCGTGCTGGGGATGGGCGAGGAAGTGGATGCGTTCGACGGCCCGGTCGGGGAGGAGGTCGGCGGGGAGGGGTCGCGGGCGGTGGCGAGGGGTGCAGGCGCAGGACGGCGGGAGGGCGTGGGACCAGGCGAGGCGGCTCAGGGCGGGGAGGGTGAGCCGGGCGAGGGTGGTGGGGTGTGGGATGGGCGGGACTGGTGCACGGGGGAAGGCGTCGGGCGGGATGTGCGGGGGCAGGCCGGTGGTGGTGCGGTGGTCGGTGGCGTGGAGCAGGTCGGTCAGGGCCCGGGGCGGGGTGCGGTGGCAGACGATGGTCAGGTGGACGCCGGTCCGGTGGTGCAGCTCCAGCAGGTGATGCCAGTTGGGGGCGGTGAGCAGGTGGGCGCGCAGGATGATCAGGTGCCAGACGGGCAGGGTGTGGATCCACGCCGCCGCGGCCGCCCACAGGAGGTCCGGCTTACGGGTCCAGGGGCCGGGAGCCGCGTAGGGCCTGCCGAGGGCGGCGAGGACGTCGAGGGCGAGGTCCTCGGGGTGGCCGGCGGCCGGGGTCGGGTGCACGGTGATCCGGCCGACGCCCGGCCGGTGGGCGGCCAGCGCCGCCCGGGTGCAGGCCGCCTCGTCGCCGACGTCCAGGGCGAGGGTGACAACACCGCGCACCGGGTGCGGGGTCACGTCCCGACGCCGAGGCGGCCGTAGACCTGGCGCAGCAGGTGCTCGTCCACGCAGGTACGGCCCTGGGCGGCAAGGCCGTCTGCGGCGAGTTTGGTGATGCGGGCCCAGGCGCGGAAGTTGCCGTGGGCGGCCTGCTTGTCGACCAGGGCGATCAGATCGCGGTCGATGCCTGCCCACAGCGGGTGGAAGGCCGGGATCGCCTCGAGGACCTCCGGGAGGGTGAGCGGGACGGCGTGCTGCCAGATGTAGATGCGGGAGGCGAGCATCGGCTCGCGACGCAGCACCTTGGCGCAGCCGTCGCCGCCGGCGAAAACGACGGCGATGTCGGTTGAGGGGTCGTCCCACAGGTAGCGCCAGTACTCGAAGCACTCCCGCGACATCCACTGGGCCTCGTCGCAGACCAGGACGTGGAAGCCGCGGGCCAGGGCGCTCTTGAGGACGGTGTCGAACTCGATCGGCCGCCCGGGCGGCTCGCCAGGCAGGCCCAGGGCGCGGAAGAGCTCGTGGCGGATGTCGCGCGGGGTGGGCCGGGCCCGGAACGCGATCCGGTAGGAGTTGTCCGGCGCGAGCAGGCGCAGCGAGGCGTTCACCGACAGGGACTTGCCGTTGCCCGCCGCGCCGGCGATACACATCATCGCCCGCGCCTCGAGGGTGGCGGCGATGTTGTCCTGAGCGGTGCGCAGCGCCTCGGTCGCCACGGTGCGGGCGCCTTCCAGGTTCAGGTAGTGGTCGGCGCGCTCGGGCGGCAGCATGCCGGGACGGACGGCGGGTGCGGTGGTCACGATGCGGGCTCCCACGGACTCAAGAGATAGGAACGGGCGGGGCAGATGGGGCCGGCAGGTCTGAGTGGGGTCACGGCCCGGCCGGCCGGGCCGAGGCGATGGGCGGGCTTGAAACGGGGCGTTGCAGGACACGGATGCGACTGCGGCGCGGTGTGGTGCGGGCTGCGGCTGTTCAGGTCGGCGGATCCGCTGGGCCGCCGTCGGCGCGCTCGGGCTCGGCATGCGCTGTGGTGCGGGGCAGGACCCATCCGTCCGGGACCGGGGCGTGCGGGAGCAGCCCGGGCAGCGCCAGCGACTGGAGGTCCCGGCCGTCGGCTGCCGCGAGCTCGGCCTCGGCCTGCGCCGCGGTCAGCGTCTGAAGTGGCTCGGGGGTTCGGGGGGTGGTGACGGCCGCGTACCGTTCGGTGCGGAGCTTTTCGGCGGCGGCCAGGGCCTTCTTCAGACGGCGCTGCTCAGCCGATCTGGTGCGGCGTACGGCGGCCCGTTGCTCGTCGGTGGCCGCATCGGCCAGGTGAGCGGCGCCCAGGCGGGCTCCGGTGACCGCGTCGACGACCTCGACCTCGTGGGAGTGGTGGGGCAGGAACCGGATGCGGACCTTGATCCCGTCCCCGGCCAGGCCCTGCATCCAGTCGCCGACGTAGTAGCGGCCCCGCCAGTACACGCCGCTGCTGGTGAGCGTGCGGGCACGGCCGTCGTCCTCCAGCGTGAACGCCCACAGCTGCCCCCGTTTGGGGTCCTCGAGTGGTGTGGGGTCCTGAAGCCACGCTTGCAGCGGGGTGCAGCCGGCCAGGGCCTGTGAGGCGTGCTCGGTGTTCCACCAGTTGACCCAGTCCAGCAGCAGTTGGACGAACGCGGTGAACGTCAGAGGCGCTGTCTCGTCCTTGGTCCGGTCGCGGCGGCGGACGGAGGGTGTGGGGGCGTGGGTGTAGCGGGGCAGGGAAGCGAAGAGCATCCGCTCCGCGCACCGGTTGAGGTTCTCCACCGTGCCCTTCAGGTGCGGGCTGTAGGCGGGCAGGTCGTGCACGGGGATGGCGAGGGCGCCGAGCGCGGAGGTGACGGTGCGGGAGAGGAAGTCCTTGCCGCGGTCGATGCGCACCAGGGCCGGCAGGCCGCCGACCGGCCCGTAGGGACCCGCCTCGTCGTCGCGGGAGATCGCGATGCGCAGCGCCGCCAGGATCGCGTCCCGGGACGGGGCGTGCGGGGTGATCGCGGCGCCGGTGACGGCATTCGTCGCGCAGTCGATGAACCAGGTCACCCACGGGCACACCAGCTCGCCGTGCAGGTCCACCTCGACCGGGACGTGCTTGTGATCGCCCTCCCAGCAGGCGTTGCGCCACTGCCGGGGCCGGCGCAGGTGAACGTCGTGACCGCGCCGGGCCCCCTCCCCGCCGGTCAGGGCCGCGCGCTGGCCCGGGTTCAGGTCCCGGCGGATCGCCCGGTGCAGCGTCGCCAGCGACGGCACCACCACCGGCTTGTCCGTCTCCTCCGGGTCGTCATCGGCGGCGCGGGCCTCGGCGAGCAGTTCACGGTGCACCGCGGCCGCGTTCCCGCACCACAGAACGAGCCGGGCATGCAGCTGCGGGGTGACCGTGAAACGCGCCCGCCCCTTCACGCCGGTCCTTCCCTCGGCACGGGCCGCGGCCAGCCAGCGCCACACCGTGCGCAGCGACACCCCCACCGCGTCAGCGACCAACCGCACATGGCCGGTCACCAGCTCACCGCGCGCATCCAGGGCCAGCAGCCGGTCCACCGCCTGCTGCCGCGCCAGCGCCACCGGCACCACCGGCCCCGAGCTGGCTGGCCCGTTCTCCTCCGGCACGAGCACCACCTCCACTCCCCCGACGCCGCGAGAACCCGTGCCCTCTGCACACAGGCGCCCTCAATCCAGGAAGCCGGACTCTGCACAGGTGTGACACCGCAATCGGCATTCCGCTGACACCAGAGCGGGGCGTGCGGTACACGTGCGGACGGGCGGCGGCTGAGAGTGGAGCGGTTCGGCGGTACACGTGGCCGACGCGCTTCGGGACGGAAGGCTGACCACCTTCAATCGGAGCAGGCCCCGGTCCGCCGGGTACCGTGCTCGGACCACTGCCGGATACCGGTACGGCAGGCGGCAACGCCGAAATCCACGAGCCGTTCGATCACGCGTCGGGCAGGATCCTCACCTGTGAATCACGTTCTGTACGGGCTGGCCGCCAACCCTTCCCTGCCCTGCGAACTGGTCGACCGGCTGATCGCGGTGGCGGACGCCGACCTCGCCGAGGCCTTGGCCTGCCGCCCGGACCTCAGCCATGCACAAGTGAAGGCACTGGCCTCCCGCTTCGAGGAGGCCGCAGTACGGCTCGCGTACGAGGGCCGGCTCACCGCCGACGACGTCGACCCCGCCGTACAGCCGCGCGCGGCGCTCGCCCTGCTCGAAGAAGGCGCTGGCAGGCCTCAGTGGGGGCGCCTGCTCGCCACCGGTCCCCTCGTGGAACACCGGGAGAAGCTGGCCGCCTGCCCCGATCTGCCGCCGGACGTGGCGCTGACGCTCGCCGCGGACCCGCAGGTGCGGGTCGTCGCGGAACTCGCGCTGTGGACGACGTCGGACCTCGCCGCCCGGCTCGCGCAGCACCCGCACACCGAGGTCCGCCGCGCGGCAGCGGCCAACGAGGCGACGCCACCGGCCCTACTGGCGGCGCTGCTGACCGGCGAAGGGCTGCCCGCGGCTCGGTCCTGCCTGGTTTGCGACCGTAAGACGACCCCTTTCGTCCACGACCCGCTCTGTCCGGAGCCCGACTGCGAGCTGCCGCCGGGAGCCGCCTGCGACGGCTCCCACGAGTCCGCCGTACACGACATCCAGCAGGCGGCCCTGCGTAACCCGGCCACCCCCGCAGCCGTCGCCGCGCTCTTCGCCGACCACCCCTCGGTGCTGCTGCGCCAGGAACTGGCCGCCCGCCCCGACCTGCCGCCCCAGGTGCACGCGCGACTCGCCGAGGATCCCGTCCCCTGGGTCCGTGCCCGGCTCGCGGACAATCCCGCGATCGACGAGGCCCTGATCCGCACCCTGGCCACCGACATCGGCCACGACGTCCAGCGCCGGCTCGCGCACCACCCGCGCCTGCCACTCGACGTCCTCGCCCACCTCACCGGTGCCACCCCGCTCGGCTCGCCCCTGCTGCCGCGCATCGCCGCGGCCTGTCCGGCCGAGGTCGAAGAGCTGGCCGCCTCACCCGAAGCGACCGTGCGGATGCTCCTGGCCCAGCGCCGCGACCTGCCGGCCGAAACCCGCTACACGCTGGCCCGCGACCCCGACGCCAAAGTGGTCAAGTCCGTCGCGCCGCACCCAGGGCTCTCCGAAACCCGGCTGCGGGCGATGGTCGAACGGCACGGAGCGCGAGTCGTCGCGAAGGTGGCAGCCAATCCCGACGCGACACCTGCCCTGCTGGAACACCTGGCCCGACACCGGCCGCCGGTGCACAAAGCGTTCCGCGAAATCGCCCGCCACCGCCACGCAACGGCCCCGGCCCTGCTCGTGTGCCTGACCGACCGGCAGGCCAGGCCCATCGCCGCCGGTCATCCGGCCCTACCGCCTGCGGTCATCGTCGAACTCCTCACCGACGACAACTGGCAGACGGTGGAAGCAGCCGCCGCCAACCCGTCACTGCCACCGGCATCGATGCTGGAACTGGTGCCATGACCGACCAGGCCGCCGCCCCGACGAAGCGAAAACCCGTGGCCTGACAGCCTGCCAGGACGATTGACTGGCACCGGGCACAACTCCGACCGACGAGGGGCATCCGTGGAGGACCCGGATTTCACAGTCCTGCTGGCCGGCAACTCCCCTCACGACCCGACGGCCCTCAAAGCGGTCCGCACGGTCACCGGGCTGAGCCTGTGGCGCAGCCGACAGCTGTTGGACAGCGCGCCCGCCACCGTCCAGTCGGGCATCCCGTTCGACATCGCCGCCCACGCGGCACGGTGCCTGCGTCAGGCCGGCGTGCCGGCCGCGATCCAGTGCGGCTGGTGCCACCGCACCCTGCCCAGCGACGACACCCCTGTCGACCCTGGCCCCTGCGCGTCCCCGTACTGGCCCACCGCCCACTGCCAGGCCAACTCCATGACCAGCTGTGATTGCGAGTTCTGCGCCGCTTACGGCCCCCTGCCCGGGCACACCACCCACCACAGCCCCTGAACCCCATGCCGACGACCGCAGCCCCGAGCCTGGTACGGAACTCATGAGCACAGGCCCAACACCATCTGGCACTGAGCTGACCGCCCGCTTAGGGATCTGCATCAAGATGTCACTGCGCGAAGTCTCCTGATGTCACTACACATCCGCACCCTGGTGACACCCAGCGCTCCCCGCCCCCATACGCCACCGTCAGCAGGGTCTAGTGACACCAGCTGATCCCCCAGTGACAACAAACCGTAGATTCGCAGGCTGAGCTACTTCTCTCCGCGGCTCGCTCGCGCGGCTCGGCGCCGGGCGTCCGCCGCCTCCGCGCGGGCCTGCTTCGCTGCCCGCTCGGCCAGGCGCGCAGGGCAGAACTCCTCCTCCGTCTGGTGGTTCACCGCCTGGCGCAGCTTGCGGCCGGCGGGCCAGCGGGAGCCGCGGGCGTGGCGGCGTACGGCTCTGGGAGGCACGCTCAGGAGGGCCGTGAGCAGGCGGATCGCCCGCCGGGTGGCCTTGTCCGGGCTGAACCGGTAGTCGAAGCTCAGCGGGCCGTCGGCGTACAGCTCCAGCAGCGCCAGGAGCCGGGTTCGGCCTACCCCGCCTCACCCCGCTGTCCGGTGACCTCCTCACCACCTGGACCCGACACCGCACCCACTAAACCCCAGGCAAACCGGGCACCAGCCACCCCGGGCCCACCCAGTGCATACAGGGCTCTCATCCAGACTGCGGAAATCCCCATCGCTTCTCACATGACCTGCAAATTCTCAACCAACTGCCAAAACCCGCAGCTCAAACCACCCTGACGCCCGACCGGCAACGCTCCAGCAACCAGCCACCGCCCCGAACACGACCCCACTACGGCCCTGGACCTTCTCAACCAACCCATCAACCCCCAGCCCGCAAACAACCCTGCCCAGCCGATCACCGACCCGCCACAGCAGCTCCAGCTCCGAGCCCTCCTTCCCCCCGATTGAGCCCCGGCACGTCCAGCACGGGCGCAGCGCGGCGTTCGCTGCGCGGGCGGCCTCCAGTTGTTCTTCGGCCTCCCGTTCCAGGCGGTCCTCGCGGTCCTGGTGGCAGGACCAGCAACGGCCGCCGGGGCGGCGGGTCCACTCGACCTGTCCCTTCGGGCCGTACGCCCAGGTGCTCTCCTCCTCGGGAACGTCGCCGCAGTCGATGCAGACCAGGGAGTCCATCAGCTCCTGGTGAACCCGTTGCTGCTCGTCCTCGCGGGCGGCCTGGCGCAAGTCGTAGGCGGCCCGGTTGTTCGGGTTCTCCAGCGCCTCGATGAGGGAGTGCCGGCCCGAGCGGCCGAAGCGCCACCGCACCGGCCCGAGCGGCCCGCGGGCGGCCAGCAGCTCCAGGGTGGTCGCGACGATGGGCACCGCGTCGTCGCACTCGCGCCACCCGTCGTCGTTGTAGTCGCGAACCTCCCCGCACCACCGGCCGCGCCAGCAGCCGGCGGACAGATCCGCCACGGCCTGCTGCCGGCCCTCCAACGCGACCGGTCCGGCGTCGGTGACGACCAACGCGACCGGCGGGTACCCGGGCCGGGTGGTGATGCGGCCGGCCCTCTTCCCCGTCGGGACGGTCAGAAGGGCGGGTCGTCGCAGTACCCGTCGTCGAAAGGCCAAGCCGGACCGGTGACATACGGGCCGCGGTCCTCGTCGCCGGGCCGGGTGAGGCCGGTGATGTCATGGCCCCACGCGGTCAGAGCATCGAGAGCCTGACGGCGCTGCCACCGGATGTCACACGTGAGCAGGAGGCGGCGGGCGCGTGCGGCCAGGCCGTCACGCTGCCCGGCCAGGTCGGGATGTTCGGCGAACACCAGGGCGGCAGACAGCGCGGAATCCTGCACGCCAACGTCGACATCGTCGAGGAACGGGGCGACAGCCAGGTACAGCACCGGCCTCAGGGCGCGCGCGGCGGCCATCACCGGGGTGAAGCCGTCCACGAACACGTCACCGAAGTATCGCTGGCAACCCGGCGGGCAGGCGTCGTCGAAGTCGTGAGCGACGCCTGCCAGCCACTCCAGCAACACAATGCACACCCCGTCCGCCGCCCCCGGACACCGGTCCGCACGGCGCGCCAGGACAGCGACGACGCACAACGCCGCTGGCACGGTCGCCACGTAGATCGTGTTCTGATGCCGCAGCCCGAGATCACCGAGAACCCGCCTGGCCTCCTCTCCGGTCAGGTCGTCGACGAGCAGCCGCGCCAGCACCCTGGGCACCTCCGCGTTCGGCCCGAACCCGGTGTCCAGGGACAGCCAGTCGGTCCCCCGCACCACCACCCACGGATCCGGCAGAACACCGGGCACGGGCGGCCCGGAATACGAATCGGGTGTCGTCACCCGCCGCACCCTACGACCCCCCACCGACACGGTCCGGGTCGGGCCAACCCGGCGCATACAGGGCTCTCATCCGGACTGCGGAAAACCCCAGTACATCTCACGCAACCCGAAAATTCTCAACCAAACACCAAAACGTGCAGGTCGAACCACACCGATACCCAGCCAGCAACACCCCACGAAACCGGCCCCCGTCCCGAACGCGACCCCACCACGGCCTGGCCCTTCTCAACCAACCCATGACCCCCCAGCCCAGGAACACCCCGACCCAACGAATCACCGACCCGCCACAACAGGGAACGGTGTGGGGCTGGGCATTCGCCCGAACCGCGCCGCTACGGGACCTGCCTCATCCAGGGCAGCCCGCCCCCACCGGCTGAAGGCCACCGCCCCGGTTGACGCGGCACGAGACTGTCCGGTGGGATGGCTGCCGCCGTTGTTGGCGTTCGGCAGCGCTTCCGTCAGGCGGCAGTTGGCGCCGACGGCACGTCCAGCCCGTGCAGCTCGAAGAGGGCGGCGAAGAACGGCCCCACGAAGGAGGAGAGCGATTGCCGGCTGAGTTCGCTTGTGGTGATTCGCCAGAGGTCGTAGCCGCGGAACCTCAGATCGCGGTCGCCGCGCACGGTGTCGTCGACTGCCTTGGTGGTCGCGTAGTGCTGCGGTCCGTCGACCTCCACAATCACACGGACTCCGTTGGGCAGGAGGAGCAGGAAGTCCATGCGATGGTTCAGCAGCGCCCGCACGCCCCGTTCCTTCACGGTCTTGTGATCCCAGTGCAGCCAGACCTCGGGCAGCAGCGCCGGCACATCCCAGCTCCGGCTGGCGAAGGCTTCGTAATAGGCGCGGCAGAAGGCTCGCTGGGGCGACTCGCCGTCCGTGGGCATGGATTCCAGGAGCCGGTCGTACAGAGCCTTCCTGTCCTTCACCTCGTCGCCGGTTCCCCGTGTCTCCTGCCACCAGTTCAGGAGGTTGCTCCAGCAGAGACCTCCCGGTCCGATGGGACGGTCGTACACCAGGTGCGTGTCGTCCCCGTTGTCCAGGATCTCGATGTCGTTGTCCAGGACGCTCACCATCCGCATGTCCGGCTTGGCAGTGGTGGCGAAGACCAGGGTCTTGAGGCGCCGTGGCGCCCCCGGACCGGTGCGGACCAGTTCGAAGAACGGGTAGCCGTCCCGCTCGCCGGTCTCCTCCAGCCGGCTTCCGGTGCCCGCGAGCACGGGGTTGATCGCAGCGACGATGCGGTGCTGCGCTGCAGTGTCCGGGAGGATGGCGGGGTCGACCAGGCCCGCGAGGAAACGGCCGAAGCGCGCGGAAGTGGCCTCGAAGGCACCGAGTTCCTCGAACAGCTTCTCCACCGACCAGTCTTCGGGGTTACGGAAGAAGTGCTGGCGGATCAGCGCCCGGAGACTGGGGGTCGACGATCCGAACAAGGTGGTCAGCGGGTCGTGGTCGATGATCCAGAACTGCTTCAGCAGTCGCTCGAATCGTTCGTGCCGGTGGACCAGGTCGCCCAGATCGAGGGCTGCGGCCAGCTCACGGCGTACCCTGCCAGGGATCTCGATTACCGGCCCGGCGGACCAGACGGCGTCTTCAAGTCCGTATCGCGCAGGTCCGTGAACCTGCACCCGTGCAGAGGTGAGAAGCCGCTGCGCCACCGGAAGAAGATCATCGTCGGTCAGCGCCCGCAGGCACGCCTCCAAGCGCTCGCGCTTCGATCCACTGTCCTCATCGGGCATCGGCAAACCGAGCTCCGCCCCCAGCTCGGTCAGTTCCCGGTGGGTGCCCGGCAAGTCCCGGACCACCACGGTTACGGCTTCGCGCAGCAGCACCATCGGTCCACCCCCTCGACCAGAGTGTCGCAGGTCGGCCGGACAGGCGGGAGAGGCGGGACAGTGTCGGGGCCGGCCGCTGCCAGGGGCCCCAGATCAGCCAGCCACGGTCTCGGCGTGCTGGGTGAGCGCGTCCAGGAGCGCGGCCTGCTGGTCAGTCAGCTTGCCCTCAGTGCGGGCCTTGTCCTGCTTGCGCAGCCAGGTGCCGGGCCGGAACGTCGAGTCGCCTTCGCCGGGGGAGCCCGCGAACTCGCCGCCGCACGGCAGTTCCTCAAGGAGTGCCGGCGCCTCGTCGACGGACTCACGTGGTGAGTGAGATCACCCAAACGCACCCCGGAACAGGGCGCGGACGGGCTCGGGCGGCCCAGAGGCAATCGGTAGCTGAGCGTCCCTGCAAGTCTCCGGGTTCGAAAGGGTTGTGGTGGTGGAGACTGGCCGCCGAAGCAACCCTGGCGGAAGGGACCGATCATGACAACGAACGCTCAGCCCGAGCCCGTGCGGGTGCTCGTCTTCGGTGCCGCGCTGCGCGCCGGATCGACAAACGCCCGCCTCGCCGCCCTCACCGCCCGCCTGCTCAGCGAGGCCGGAGCCGACGTCGACCTGGCCGCTATGCGCGACTTCGACATGCCCCTCTACGACGGAGACCTCGAGGAGGCTGAGGGCCTACCCCAGGGTGCACTGGCCATGCGCGACCGGCTCGAACGCTGCGACGCATTCGTGATCTCCTCACCCGAGTACAATGCGTCCGTCCCCGGGGTACTCAAGAACGCCATCGACTGGGTCTCACGCATCCGGCCGCAGCCCTTCAAGACCAAGCACGCACTGCTGGTGTCGGCCTCGCCCTCGCTCATCGGGGGCAACCGGGGGTTGTGGTCGCTCAGGGTGCCGCTGGAGCACCTCGGTACTCGCGTCTATCCCGATATGTTCAGCCTCCCGCAGTCGCACCAGGGCTTCACCGCGGGGGGCGAGCTCTCGCATCCCGGGGCGCAGGAACGCCTCGCGGAGACCGTCGCGTCCTTCGTCCGGTTGGTCGAAGCGGACACCCGGTACGTCTGCCTGCAACGCCGCTGGTACGAGTTTCCCGGCGACCGCACCGATGCCCCCGTCACCCAGCGCGCCGAAGACTAAGCGCCCTGTTGTCCGAGTACGCCCGTCCCGCAACGGCGACTCACCCCCACTGGTTCGCATCTCGTGCGGGCGTGCGCCACACACAATGAGGTGACATACGGACGCCTGCACGGCGAGTGCTGCCGGGGCTGCGACGCACGGCTGGCAAGCGTTCGTTGACGTAGCGAAGTCACCACACTGCGGACGCTTTCCTGATTGGCTCTGTCCAGGCGCATGGGGGTCCGGGCGGCGGGGGCGAGCCGGCTGCTGCGCAAGGCCAGTGCCAGGTCGTCGGGCACGGTGGGGGTTCGGGTCGGGGCGGGTGGCGGCCTTGACCGGAGCTGGCCGGGACGGTGAGGTGCGACGGGTCAGCCGGTCACGGTCGTGGCGTGCCGGGTGAGCGCGTCCAGGAGGGCGGACTGCTGCTCGGTCAGCTTGCCGTCGATGCGGGCCTTGTCCTGTTTGCGCAGCCACGCCCCGGGCCTAAACGCCGGGTCGTCGCCGAGGCCAGTGCGGTTGGCGGGGCCGGTGAGAGTGCCGCCGGCGGCGAGATAGGCGAGCAGGCGCCGGTAGCAGCACCGGGGCCGGGTGCGCCGGGCACCGCCGGCGGCGACCACAGCCGCCCGGCGACCATGCTCGGGTTCCTGGCCAGCAGCAGCGCGTTCAGCCCGGCCGAGTCCATGAAGGACCCGTCGTGCAGAGGTCCAGCAGCATCGGCGGGACCGGCCGGGCTGCCAGCGCACTGTGACCGATGACCCCTGTAGGGCGCGGCTGCTCCGGCCCGCACCAGTGCCGTGCCAGGCAGCATTGGCCGGGCGGCCGGAGGAAGGGACAAGGTGTGCGCGTGGCTCACGGCGCACCCCACCGGGCCCGATTACGGTGAGGCCCGTTCCCACCGGTCCCGAGCCGAGGACCCGTCTCGCTCCACGGGCCTGGCGCTGCGGGCGTGCTCACGGCTTGTTCTGGTACTGCTCCTCGGCCCAGCGGGCGACGATCCGGTACGCGCGAACCGCCTCCTCGACCGCGCTGGCCGGACGGCGTTCCTCGGTGAATGCGGCCAGGGCCCGGTCGACCGCCCACATCCGTACCTGGAGAACCTCGTCGGCGGTGAGCCGGCCCGTGCGGGCGAAGCGCTCGCGCTGGGAGCGGATGGCGTCCGCCTCGAGGGGAAAACCAGTCCGGGTGTGCGCCAAGGCCTCGCGCTCGGCGAAGAAGCCGTCGATGACGCGGCGGGCGTCAGCATGCTCGTCCACGGCCGCTCTCCCAACCCAGGCCTCTTTTCCACCGTTGCACCCGGCGAATCCGGCGGCATGGGCCACACAGTCCCTACCACCTGGGCCTTCCGGCCCGCCAGCCGTCCCATCCACCTGCGTGATGCCTTCGCCTCCTTCACCACTTCGCTCACCAGTCGCCCCATCACCCGCCGTCGCGCCCTGGCACCCGGATCCGGTCAGGGCATCGGGCGGCGGCAACAGAAGACAGCGGCCGTCGTGTCCGTCTCGGTGACGGGTGAAAACTGACCGCTGAACGGCGGATCAACGGTGACCCACCTCGCGATCGTCTGATCATCCTGATCTTCATTGAGGGTCAGGAGGAGAGGGTGATTTCCGTGGAGGACTGGGCCGAGATCCGTCGGCTGCACCGGGCCGAGCACATGCCGATCCGGGGGATCGCCCGGCATCTGGGTATCTCGAAGAACACGGTGAAACGGGCCCTGTCGACCGACCGGCCGCCGGTCTACCAGCGGCCGCTGAAGGGCTCGGCGGTGGACGCCGTGGAACCCGCGATCCGCGAGCTGCTCAAGCAGACCCCGACGATGCCCGCCACCGTGATCGCCGAGCGCATCGGCTGGGAGCGCGGGATGACCATCCTCAAGGAGCGCGTGCGCGAACTGCGTCCCGCCTACCTGCCGGTCGACCCGGTCTCGCGGACCGTCTACCAGCCCGGTGAGCTTGCCCAGTGCGACCTGTGGTTCCCGCCGGTCGACATCCCGCTCGGCTACGGCCAGTCGGGCCGCCCACCGGTGCTCGTGATCGTCTCCGGCTACTCGCGCGTGATCACCGCCCGGATGCTGCCCTCGCGGACCACCGGTGATCTCATCGACGGACACTGGCGCCTGCTCTCCAATTGGGGAGCCGTCCCCAAGACGCTGGTCTGGGACAACGAAACCGGTGTCGGCAAGGGCAGGCTGACCAGCGAGTTCGCCGCGTTCGCCGGCCTGCTCGCCACCCGGGTGCACCTCTGCCGGCCCCGTGACCCGGAAGCGAAGGGCCTGGTCGAGCGGGCCAACGGCTACCTGGAAACCAGCTTCGTGCCCGGCCGCACCTTCACCGGCCCGGACGACTTCAACCGCCAGCTCACGGCCTGGCTGCAGATCGCCAACCGGCGGCATCACCGCTCGATCGACGCCCGCCCCACGGACCGGTGGGAGGTGGACCGCACCGCGATGCTCACCATCCCGCCGGTCGCCCCGCCCCACTGGTGGCCGCTTCGCATCCGTATCGGCCGCGACCACTACATCCGCGTCGACACCAACGACTACTCCGTCCACCCTCGCGCGATCGGCCGGACGGTGATGGTCCACGCCGACAACGAGGAGATCACCGTCACCTGCGGCGACGAGACCGTGGCCCGCCATCCGCGCTGCTGGGCCAGGCACCAGAGCCTGACCGATCCCGACCACGCCACCGCGGCCGACCTCATGCGCGGCGAGGTGATCCATCAGCAGGCCGCCCGCGCGGCCACCGCCCGAGCCGCGGTGCTGGCCCCGGACAGCCTCGGCATCGAGGTCGAGCAACGCGAACTGGGCACCTACGACCGCATGTTCACCCTCATCGAGGGCGGCGCCGGAAAGGAGGACACATGATGCCCCGCACCGCTGCCCAGTCCCAGAACACTGTCACCGACACGGCGAAAACAGGCGATCCCGCCGCCCGCACCACCCGACAGACCACCGCCGACCTGGCCTTCCTCGCCCGCACGATGAAAGCCCCCGCGCTGCTGGACGCCGCCGAGCGGCTCGCCGAACGCGCGCAGGCCGAGTCCTGGAGCCACCTCGAATACCTCGTCGCCTGCCTGCAACGCGAAGTCGCCGCCCGCGACAGTCACGGCGGCGAGGGCCGCATCCGCGCCGCCCGCTTCCCCGCGATCAAGACCATCGAGGAACTCGACCTCGCCCATCTGCGCGGAATGACGCGCCAGCAACTCGCCCACCTGGGAACACTGGACTTCATCGCCGCGAAGGAGAACGCGATTTTCCTGGGGCCGCCGGGCACGGGCAAGACACATATCGCGACCGGGCTGGCGATCCGGGCCTGTCAGGCCGGCCACCGGGTCGCGTTCGCCACCGCCGCCCAGTGGGTCGACCGCCTGGCCGCCGCCCACCACGCCGGCCGGCTCCAGGACGAACTGGTCAAGCTCGGCCGCTACCCGCTGATCGTGATCGATGAGGTGGGGTATATCCCGTTTGAGGCCGAGGCCGCGAACCTGTTCTTCCAGCTGATCTCAAACAGATACGAACGCGCGAGCGTGATCGTCACCTCGAACAAGCCCTTCGGACGCTGGGGAGAGACCTTCGGCGACGAGACCGTCGCCGCCGCGATGATCGACCGGCTCGTCCACCACGCCGAGGTCCACTCGCTCAAGGGCGAGTCCTACCGCATGCGAGGCCGCGAACTCGGCCGCGTCCCCGCCACCACCGACAACGACTGAACAAAACCACCGACGACGCGAGAGTCAGAACTCAACCGTCCAAAGTGGGTCACGGTTCAACCGCCGCCGACATGGGCTGCGGGGCCTGGCGGATGGTGTCGGGGTGGTGGAGGTACCAGCCCCAGTCGTCGATGCCGGGGCCCCAGCGGACCAGGGCGACCCAGGTGGTGGAGCCCTGGTGCAGGCGCCAGTTCTCGATCCGGCATGGCCGCCACCGGCCGCCGAGGCGGATCTCGGCCCAGCGCCAACGGGGCTCGGTGGTCCAGCAGCGTCCGGGGCCGGACATCAGTTCGCGCGGTGCCCGTTCGGCGTCGCCGGGCTGGTACTCCGGGTGGCCGGGGTGGGGGCGGGAGAACGGAACTGCGCTGGTCACACCCCCACCCTAAATCGAACAAATGTTCCCATCAAGCGCGGGGGCCGGGCCCGGCGGTCAGCGCCGGCGGTGGAGCAGCAGGGCGAGGAGGGTGCGGGCTTCGCGGCGGCGGGCGGGGCTGGGGGCGGTGATGGCGGTGAGGGCGAGCGCGGTGAGGGTGAGCAGGTAGCCGGCGGCCGAGGTGGCCAGGGCGAGGGTGGCGGGGTCGCGGGTGAGGGGCATCGTGTCTCCGTGTGGGGCGGGGTCAGAGTTCGTGGAGTCCGCTGGCTTCGTTTTCGCGGGCCGGGCCGGGGCGGCGGCTGACGGAAGGGCGGAGCCGGCCCCGGGCCGCGGCGCTGCGGTTCGGGGCCGTACGTGTCAGCGGTGACCGGCGAGCTCTCCGAGGCGGCTGGCCAGGCCGGGCCCGGGTCGGCGGGCGATGCCCGCGATGTCGGTCCCGACCACGTCGGTGTGCTCGACCAGACGGCCGACCTCACGGGCGAGCGAGGCGGTGGGCCTGGAGTTCTCACTGGTGCGCCAGGGCCCCATCACGGTGGGCAGGGTTCGGTAGTAGTCGGGCATCGGCGGCAGGCCGGACTCCATCGCTGTCCCGTGGCCGTCGGCGGCCTGGCAGGCCTGGGCCAGCCACCACTGGGCCTGGTCGAGTTCGCCGACGCCGAGGTGCTGGAGGTAGAGGGCGAAGGCAGCGCGCTGGTCGCCCGCACCGGCGGCGATCCGCCACCAGAACGCCGCGCTGACGGGATGTCCGGCAAGGTGGAGCAAGCAGCCGAAGACCCGCGCGCCCTCGATCTCGATTTCGATGTCCGCCGTGTCGGCCCCACTGGCGAAGACGGTGCAGGTACGGCTTTCCTCGTGGGCGAAGCGGGAGAGCAGGGTGGCGGCCTTGGGACCGCAGATCGCGTCGCGGGCCAGGGAGTCCAAACCGAGGCGCGCGCCGTTGTAGTCGTGCCACCACTCGGGTTCCTGGTAGGTACCGGCCCGGTGGCGGGCGACGTCGGCGGCGATCTGGCGCAGGGCCTGCGCGAAGCCGGGGCCGCCCGGTGTCTCGTCCGCCGGGACCTCCCTCTCGCGCTCCGCGAGGAGCCGGTCGAGGTGAACGTCGGCTTGGCCTCCGCCGGTGAGGTAGTCGGCCGGCCAGGCGCGCGGCCCGGCGCCGACGTCGGTGAGGATCTCCACGTCCTGCTCGTGCTTGCCGAACGGTCCGGGGACGGCGGTTTCCGGGGGACCGGCGATGGGCTTGTTCACCGGCGTACTCCTCTGCGGGTCGGGCGGGCGGACTTCAGGACGTGCAGGGGGCGCAGCCCCTCCTCCAGTTGGTCGAGGGCGCGCTTGAGGTGGCGGTCCACGGTGCTGGGGTGAGTTCCGAGGAACCAGGCGACGAAGTAGGTGGACCTCTTGGCCGCCCGGAGGATGACGATGTCGAACTGGCGGGGGGTGAGCTTGCCGAGCTGCTCGAACAGGCCGGTCTCGATCCGGCCGTCGTCGTCCACGACGTAGGCGTCCGGCAGCGAGGCGCGCATCTGGGCGAGCATGACGCGCAGGTCGTTGAGGCGGGCGAGCAGTTCGGGGTCGTGCTCGCGGCGGCGGACCTCGAAACGGATGGCGTGGCAGAGCATGGTCCAGGCGCTGGCCACGACGTCCGGGCTGGCCAGGAGCTGGGGCCAGTGGACCGCGATCTGGGTGAGGACCTGTTGGACGACCTTCTCGGCGGCCTCCGTGTCGCCGAGGACTTCCTCGGCGAGGCGCAGGTAGGAGGGGCGGTGGGTCAGGTTAAAGGCCTCGTAGTCGATCGGGAGGTCCACCGGCAGGTCCACGGCGGGCGTGGCCGGCTGCCCGGCATCCGGGTCGCGGGCCGGCTCCGGGCCTATGGCGAACAGCGATTCCTCGTTCATCAGGCCCATGCCCCCCACTGGCGGGCCGGGCGCGGGCGCCCGGGGCGGGCTCCGGCGGGCGGAGGGGGGTGTCCCTCTCTGCGCTCGGGTGCGGGTCGAATGCAGGTGCGGCTCATAGGGAGTTGTCCTTGCTTGTCACATTCTGACGAGGTGTTGCTTCGTCAGCGCCACGTTGTGGCCTGCCGATAGTCAAGCGGTCGATGTCCCCAGTTCACGCACCTCAGCCGAACTAATTTCACCCAAAGATCATCATCGGACACGGAGAGCAACGGGAATGGATAGCGCGCCTCCCCGGGAAGGACGTTCCAGCCGGTTGCGCCTCGACACCCAGTCCTGACAGTTGACTCACGGTCAACTACCGTCCGTCACATCATGTGATGGAGGTCACTTGCTGGAGCCGGTCAGGCGCTGCGTACCGAGACGACTCGCCGACGTGGACGCGGTCAGACTCGATCCCCGGCACCCCGCGGCACGGCGTCCCCCGCCTGGCGACCACACCGTGGACTGCCGGCGCCCCCGGCCGGCGAGCCGGGGCCGCCGACCCGTGGCCGGGCCGGCTTTCCTCCCGTCCCGTTCGTCAGTTGCTTCGCCGCCGGAGGGCTCTGACGCCTAGGTCGTAGGCCATGGAGCCGAGAGCGAGGACGACCAGCGGCCACACCAGCGGGGAGTCGGGCGGCACCGTGCCGGACAGCAGGGCGCCGGCCACCGAGCCGGTGCCGGCCATCGCGGTGCAGGTCGGCGCGGCCGGCACGCGCAGCAGCAGACCGCGCTCCGCCTCCGGAGCGGGCGGGCGGCGGCTCATCGGGTCACCGCCTCGGCGCCGAGGGCGCGCCGGGTGTGCCGGTCGCCGAGGTGGCCGAGTTTGCGGCGGACGCGGTCGCCGTAGGCCGCGGGCAGGCCGAGGTCGAGGGCGGCGTCGGCCCAGGTGGCCTTGCGGGAGGCCCAGAGGTTTGCGACGGCTGCCTCCGTCGGGTCGAGGCCGCGGAGCACGGCGTCGACCCGGGGGTCGGTGAAGTCGTGGTCGAGCGCGAGCGCGCCGGCGGCGGGCTTGTCCGGGTATACGTCCCAGACCGTTACGCCGTCGCGGTTCGGCGTCTCCAGCAGCCACACCCGTTTGCCCTTGCATGTACGGACGGTTCCGTCGGGTGCCCGCCACTGGAAGCCGCCGGGCCGGTGCTCCCAGATCTCCGTCCATCGTCGGCGCTCGGCGGCGGTGTAGGAGCGCAGGATCCTCAGCAGTTCGGGGTCGGTGAGGCAGCTGCCGAGCCAGTCGACCCAGTCGTCGAGCAGGCCGTTGATCACCGCGTCCCGGCACTGCTGGGCGTCGGCGTGGCCGAGGACGTTGCGGGTGAAGTTGTCGACAGTCGCGTAGTCGCCCACGATCGCCGCCCACCGGGCCGCGAGTGCCGCCAGGAGCATCTCCTTCGTCGGCGGCTCCACCTCGAACGCGGCGAACCCGAAGCGGGTGTACCCCAGTAGCCCCGGCTCATAGAAGGAGAACTCGACCTTCCGGTAGGTCCAGGTGATCGCGACGGGGCCGGTCGGGATGAGGAGCCCGCCGGGGCCGCCCAGCAGCAGCGGGATGCCGATCTGGCTGGCAGCCCAGCTCCTGGCCGCGGTGCCCATCTCGGGGCTCATGCACTTCACGGTTCGGCCGGTCCAGCCCGTGGGCTCGGCGAGCGCAGCGAGTCCAGCCGGAAGATCGCAGCACTGGCTCGTGGTGGTCATCTCTTCTCATTCCTCCGTCTTCCGGGGAGGTTTCCCCATCCTCTGGGGACGGCGACGGGCGGTTCCGGCAAAGATCTTGAAGATTTTGATGTGACTTGCACCACATGTCGGGGTCGGTCCTGGCGCCCCTGTCCGCGGGTGCCCGTTGAACGTCCAATGGGGCGCTGATGGTTCGTCCGGCACCATGGTCTCCGCGACGAACGCCTTCTCCGCGGCCCTCGCAGCCGCCACCCCGCTCAGCAGCCGTGCACACGAGTCGCCGGTGGCGGAGCCAGGGGCGGCATAGTCGGCGAACACTTCGAGCACGTCGACGAGGTCAATGGCGGCCGCGCCGGTGTGGGCCGCCACGTCCGGCGGGCCCGCGCGGCACCGGTCCGCAGCTGCATCGTTGTCCGGATCATGAACGACTCCTCCGCCTCGGGCTGCCGACCGGTATCCCCTCCGATGGTGCCCGGTCCGCCGCCGGCTCCCTGGTGGGCGCCTGCAATTCCGCCGAATCCGCCCCCGGTGGTGCCGGCCCTGCCGCGGCCCCGCCGCCCGAGGGCGGCGGCGATCCCGGGCCTGGCCGGGTGGGCGGCGCGCGCGACGGCGGCCGGGGTCGACCTCGGGATCGCCGGTGGTCTGATGACGGCGTACCTGGCCTCGCTGTACGCGGCGCAGCCCGGGCTCGCCGTGCTGCAGCTGTTCGCGCTGCTGGCGGACGTGGACGTTCGGGGGTGGCTGGCGCAGGGGTACTGGCTGGTGGGCGCTGGCTGGCTGGTCGTTCAGTGGGCGGAGCGGGGCCGCACCGGGGAGAGCCTGGGGCAGCGGCTCGCCGGGGTGGTGACGGTGGATGAGGAGACGGGGGCGCCGATCGGTGCGGCCCGCAGCATCCTGCGTGGGCTGCTGCATGTCCTGGACACCCTCCCGGCCGGCGCCGGGTTCCTGCGCCCGGTCGTCCACGCCCGGCACCAGACCTGGGCGGACAGCATCGCCAGGACCGTGGTCGTACGGCGGTCCCTGATCGAGACGATCGCCCAAGACCGGTAAGCAGCGCGAGGAGGCGGGGCACCGGCGCCCCGCCTCCTCGTCGGGCGGCTCCCGCGAGGTCCGAGCCGCGCTGAGCCGGGCGCCGGGTCCACCCGGCTCAGGCCAACCCCCGGCGCAGCGCGAGGCGCAGCAGGGTGAGGGCGTCGGCGGGGTCGTTGGAGAGCAGGGGGAGGGTGTCGGTGGCGTCGGCGACGGGGCGGCCGTCGATGATGGCGACCCAGGCGCCGGTGAAGTCGTAGACCTCGATCCAGCCGGCCAGGGTGCCGCGTCGTTCGAGGGCTTGGATGCCGGGGGCGGTCGGCCAGGTGAGGTGGACGAGGCCGTCGCCGAGCGCGTAGTCGCGTCTTGGGGTGCCCAGTTCCCGGGCGGCGGGCGAGGCCCAGTTGGCGGCGGGGCCCAGGGTCAGGGGTGGCACTTGGTCGTCGGCCGGGTCGGGGCGGCGGGCGGTGCCGACGGCCAGCGGTGACAGCGGGGCTGTCAGGCCGGCGCGGGCGAGCGCTTCGGGGGCGAGAGTTGATGCCTCGCGCGTGGATTCTTCGATTTCGCGTGATGCCTCGCGCGTGCCCTGGCCTCCGTTGCGGCCGGCACCGGGCGATGGCTCGCGCGAGCCATCGGGGCGGGACGGTCCGGATGTGGGTGGCACCGCCGCCGGGGTCTGCTCCGGGGCGCTCGGCCGCGGTCGCGACGCCGACGTCTCCGCCTGCGGCCGCGGGGCATCGGCCTCGGCCGTCAGTGGCTCACGCGAGCCATCAAGGCCGCCGCCGCCCCGACCGTCCTGGCCGGCCTGGGCCAGTTGCACGGCGGCGCGCGCCTCGGCAAGCAGGCGCTCGGCGACGTTGGTGAGGCTGGACAGGCTGACCCTCAGCTCCATCGCCCCCGCCTGCGCATCCAGGGCCTGGGCGAGCCGGCTCGCGGTGCGCTCGGTGATCTCGCCGAGGCGGGCGAGCTGCCGGGCACTCGCGGATTCGAGCTCCCTTGATGCCCCGCGCGAGTCATCCAGGGCGGCCTCCAGCGAGGCCTCCTGGCGCTGCTTCAGCCGGGCCCGGTAGGCCTTGGACGAACAGCTGCGGCCCTTGCAGTACCCCGGCCGCTGCCCCGCCCCGGTAGCGCGGACCGGCTTCCCGCACCACCCGCACCGGGCGGCGCCGTCACCCCCGCCGCCATCCTTGATGCCTCGCGCGTCGCTTTCCATGATCGACATCGTACGGCCCGCCGGAACAGCCGCGAGAGCCGGGGCACCGCCCCGTGCAGAGCAGGCCTCGACCGCCCGCCCAACGCTGCGCCCGGGCCAACGGGCAACCCCCGCACCTGGCGCAGGTGGACGCCGTATGGCTCGGCCCCTGGTTCTCTTCGCCGGCGCCGCCGGTACCGCTACGGTGACGCTACCGACTGAGGAGGGGACCATGCGCAGCTCCGATACCGCCCGCCGCGTCCTGGCGGACCTGCCCACCGCGATGGGCCTGCTGTGCTGGAGCACGGCACCGGCTGCCTGGCGCGACGCCGTGGCGCGCGCGGCCCGGCTGCTCGGCCCGGGCTGGGAGCAGGCCCCCGACCGGGACCGCCTGGGTGTGCTCGCTCTCCTCTTCTACGTCGAGGCCGACGAGCGGGCGGTGACGGTCGGGGAGGTGCCGCTGGATGCCGTGCGGTCCGCGCTGGTCGTGGACGGCCGGGGACTGGCGTGGCACCTGGAGGGCCACATCCAGCGTGTCCTCGATGGGCAGGGACACAGCCCCTACCGGGACCCGCGCAGGTCGGAGCGGGATCGGGAGGAGAGCCCGCTGTGGCGCATCCAGCACCGGCTGATCCACGTCCAGATGCCCGACGAGCCGACCATGATGGTCGAGCCGCGGCCCTCGCGGCTCGCCCGGCAGGTCCAGCCGCTGCTGGACGTGCTGGCGGGGACCATCGGCGACGCCGAGCGGCTGCTGCCCCAGGCGCCGCGCCCGGTGGGACCGCTGACGGTCCGGATGGACGGTGGACGGGTGTACCGCTGGACCGCCGGCATGGGCGCCTGCGCGGTCCCGGTCGGGTGTACCCCGTGCGGCACCCTGCCCGGCGGGACCGTCGTGGTGGACGGCCCCGACGCCACCTACGTGTGCCCCAACGGACACACCGCTACGCAGGGCCTGCTGAGCGCCCCGCACGTACGGGTCGCCGTCGCCCACGGTGTGGACGATGACGGGCAGGCCGTGCCCGTGATGCTGCCGGACGGCGCCGACGTCGTGTGGCACGGCGACCTGAACGTCGCCGGCCCCAGCGCGGGGGAAAGCACCGACCCGACGGCCTACTTCATCGGCAGCAGCCGCGCCTGGCACACCTCCTGACTGCCAGACTGGCGATCATGACTTCCGACCGGCGCCCGCTGTGGCACCCCGCCCCCGATACACCCGCCGATACACCCACCGACCAGCCCACCCCGGAGGCCCGACTCACCGCGGTCGAGCGAGCCGCCCCGATCCCCGCACCCACCGCAGACCCAGCACAGCGGCAGGCCCCGCGCGGCGCCCGCCGACCGCTCGGCCCCGGTGGCCTGGTCGCCAACGCCGGCGCCGACGGCTGACCACCCCAGAGACGGCGCAGGGCTGGGACAGCGAACGCTGTCCCAGCCCTACCGGTGTGCGCCGACCGCCAGCCACTCCGGCCGTGTCGCCCATTGGTGGGCCGGCGGCATCGACGCGGGAGGGGGCACCGGGGTGGTCAGCGGGCGAACGTCACCGTCAGCGTCTCGTTCGGGCAGCCGGACGCCAGCTGCTGCATCGCCTCGCGCTCTCGGGCGTCGACGCTCAGACGCCAGCGAGTCTTCACCGCCGTCCAGTCCGTGAGGTAGGTGCAGCGGTAAGACGCCAGCGGAGGCAGCCACTCCGAGATGTCCTTGTCCGCCTTCGCGCGGTTGCTCCGCGCCAACACCGCCACCAGCGACCGGCCGTCACCCAAGTCGTTCGCGTAGGCCTCCCGCTCGCTGGCGCTCCAGGCCGAGGCCCCGCTGTCCCAGGCCTCGGCGAGCGGTACGACGTGATCCACATCCAGCTGCCGGGCATCGTCGACGACCAGGTTGTCGTAGGGCGACACCCACTTCCCGCCCAGCAGCGCGCACTTCGGGCCGACGGCCGGCGTCTCGACGGCCTCCGCGATCAGCACCTCGGCCCTCGTGTTGCAGCCGTCCTTGTCCGCGTCGATCCAGTGCCGGAACGCGGCGCGCACGTACCCGTCCCGGCTCTCCTCCGCCACCGACAGAGCGACGATCGCCTCCGCCAACGGCATCGACACCGTCTCCCCCACCCGGAGAAGCCGGGGCGCAGCATGGACAGTGGAGGCCTGGGCCGGGACGGCGGCTAGCAGGACGGCGGTGGCGGCCAGGACGGCCGCGAGCGCGGGGCGAAGACGCACTGTGTTCTCCAGGTTCAGCTCGACGACGACAGTCGCCTGGAGAACTCCCGAGTAACGCCGCAGGTCACCGCTCGGGCGGGGCGCCCACCGGATCGGGGGTCAGGGGCCGTGGTGATCGCGCCGGAGTTGGCGGGGCCTCTGGTGCGTCGGCCGGATGTCGGAGAGTTCCGGTGGGCCCTCTTCGTGGGCGGAAGGGCGCCGGGCATCGTCGTTTCGAGCCGCGCGCCGCGGAGGTCGGCGTCAGCAGGCGAGGATGGCGGCGGATGGTCCGGGCGGCTGGCCCGCCAGCTGCTCCGTCACCTCATCGGACCAGAATGAGAAAGGCCGGAGCGGCTTCGAGCCCGCTCCGGCCTGGGGCGCGGGTGCGGCAACACCTGATGCGCCGGGGCCTGATCCGTGGTTGGAGTCCACCGCCTCAGAGTGCAATCAGGCTTGCAAGCTGGATCGGTGACGGCAAGTCGAATCGGGTCAACCCCGTCAGACCGAACCTACAGATTTATCTGAAAGCACCGCAGCGGGCCATCGAATCCAAGGCGTCGACCGGAAGGCGTGTCTTTCTATCCGGGATAGAACGGTTTCCCCTCGACACGAATATGGGGCGTTGTTGGGGCACATGCGGCGAAATTTGCGTGATTGGGCATCCATGTGGTTGGGCCGAAGGAGTTGCCCTTGGGATCCTGGAGGTCGCATGTACGAGCCCGCCCGGCAAGGCGGCTCGGTTGTCAACGTGCACACGTAGTTGGAGTCCACCCGCCCGCAGCAGCCAGCTACGGGCGGGCACGAGTCGGGACGACACAGATGTCGGCCCGACTTCGCGTCGTACCCGCAGCGGCCCGCTCCTGTGCCGCACGGAGCCGTCCCTGTCCGACAGGCACGGACAGGCCGTCAGCCCTCAGAAAAGGTAACGGTGACAGACCACCTCGACCACGGCGCGGCGCACAGCCGCGCCGACGCCCCTCTCACCGCCGTCGACGCCCCCCTGCGGACCTCGCCGTCGGCGCCCCCTTGCGGTACCGGGCCGGGCCAGGCCCCAGACGACAGCGACGACGGCACGGAACTCGTTTCCCGCCGTCCGATGAGCACCGCCGAGGCCATCGTCGTGATCGCCTTCCTCATCGTGGGCGCGGTCCTGCTGGTCGCCGGGAAGCCGATCATGGCCATCCTCGGCCTGTTCGCCGGGGTGGGCGCCATCGTCGTGGCCGTACTCGCGCGCCGCATCCCCAAGATCACCTGGCGGTGACCGATGGGACGTCTGAGGGCGACTCCGACGATGAGCCCTTTGTGGCAGAAGCGCATCGCCGTCTACCTCGAAGACCTGTGCACGTCGAACGGCCTCACGACCTTCCAGGCCATCGCGGACGCGACAGGCCTGAACATCGGAGCGGTCCGCCGCGTAATGACGGCGAAATCGCTCCCTGATTTCCCTGTTCTCCACGCCATCGCTGCAGCTTGCCACGCAACCCAACTCGACATGCGCGGTCTGCACTTAAGTTGGCTCCAGGCCCGGTCCGACCGTAGGCCGGACTGGTATAGACCCGATAACTGGTACGCGCGCCCGGCAACCCGGGGATACCTCCCCCGGCGGAACCTGATCAAGCCGGAACTCATCAGCGACTTCGCTGAGCTGCGCCGGAGTATCAAGTGGCTGCTGTTCGAGTCGGGCTCGCCATCGCCTCGTGAGCTGGAGAAGCGCGCCGGCTACAACGCCCTGCCGCACAGCACGCTTGAACGCACGCTGAAAGGCGAGCGACTCCCCGACAAGGCGGAGGTCATCGTGTTAGTCGAGACACTCGGTATCCCATCTGCGGATGCTGTGGCATGGGGGGAGGCGTGGGATCGCTGCGGCGATCCGCTGCGGGTCCGGCGTCTTGCGCGCGAGGCGCTGTTGTTCGCTCAGGTCCTCGACAAGCTCGGTGAGACCGACGAGAGAATTCGGAATTCCCTTGTCGGCCACGCGGCCGCGAACCTGATATCCCAAGAGGTCCAGAGGCACGGCCAGTCAGCAATTACCCCGCAGCTCCTCGACCTGTTCCTGACTGGAATGCCGACCCCGGAACAGCCGAGCATGGGCTGAGAGGACCGTGGGGTGGGCGGCTGCAAGCCGGCCACCCCACGGTGGCGTCAGGCGAGCCCGGGTTCACAGGCAGTAGATCCGACCGCCTCACCGCAGCCGCAGGGCGGTGTCACATGTCGGCCAGGTGCTCCCGGAAGACGGCTTCGAGTCCGGCGATGGTGCGCTCGGTCAGGACTTCGTCGGGCAGTCCGGCCTCCATGCCGGCCCTGGTGTTGAAGTCGACCCTGCCGTTCGCGGGCACCAGCTCCTGAATCAGCCAGGCGGCGAACTCCGCGGCCGCGCCGGCGGTCGCGTTGCGCAGGGACAAGCCCTCGTCCCCCGAGACGCCGGATCCGATGCCCTCGAAGGTCGCGCCGGCCACGGTGATGTCGAACCACCAGTCGTGCTCGTCGCTGGGTCCGTAAGCCCCGCCGTCCGCCTTGGTGTGCACGAACGCTTCCTCGCCCTCCCTGCGGCGCAGCGCCTGGGTGAAGCTGTCGAGGGTGAGGTTCCAGGTGGTGCCGGGGGTGGGGGTGAAGACGAAGAGGGTGCTGGTTTCGGGGAAGTCGGGGATGGGCTGGTCGGGGTTCATGGTGGCTTCTGGTCCTAGGAGATGGTGGGTGCGGTGAGGGGGCCGGGTGGGACGTAGCGGGCGTAGCCCTTGGCGCCGGTGAGGGCCATCATGGTGCGCCAGTAGGGGATGGTGTTGGGGTCGTTGGTGACGATCTCCATGCCGCGGACCTGTTGGTTGCGGGGGTCGTTCATGGCGGCCGCGTACTTCTGGAGTTCCTCTTCGTCGTCCTTGAACAGGAACGGGGGTTTGGCGCCCTTCTCCTTGTTTCGGCTCTTCTCGAGTTCGTCGAGGGTGCGGTAGCACTTGGCGGGGTCGCGGACGTATTTCGCTTCGACGATCATGCCGTCGGTGTCTCGGAGGCCGTCCGCCATGATGTACGGCTCCTTGTTGGGCCGCAGCGGTACGAGGGGGAGCTGGTACTCGGGGTAGCCGGCGACATCCCACTGGTAGCGCTTGTCGGCCTCGGTACCGCCGGAGAAGCCGCCGGTGACCAGGCCGGACTTCCACTGCCGGAACGTGGCCAGTTCGGTGGGTGTCAGCGGCGGGTAGCCGGGCATCGGCGGGGTCGGGGGTGCGACGGGGGTGCGGATCTGGACGCCCGGGTTGACCGGGGTGTAGACCGCGGGGACGAGCGGAAGGGGCAGGGGAAGCGGCGCGGGGAAGGGCAGGACCCAGGGGAAGCCCGGGCCCGAGGGCGGCTTCGGGGCGGGCTGGCCCTGGGGGACGGGGACCCGGCTCTGGGTGTCGTCGAGGGCGTGCGGTGTGCTGGCGAGCGAGAGGATCTGGGTGTCGCCGAGGAGCTTGGATTTCAGGCCGCCGTCGTCGCCTTCGCCGCCGAAGACGGGGTCGTCCCAGGGCGCGACGAACCAGTTGTTGAAGAAGCTGGCGGAGTCGTCGATGTGCTTGGCGTACCGGTCGCAGGCGTCGCCGAGCTGCCGGCAGGCCGACGCCAGGTTGGCCAGCAGCGTGGACGTGCTGTCGGGCTTCGCCGGGTAGTCCTGCCGCCCGACGAAGGCGGTGAAGAACGACGCGATCGCCGTGGCCGTCTGGCCCTCGTGGACCGCATCGACGGTACGCCAGGCGTCCTGCGCGCTCTGGAGGACCTGCACGGTGAGCCGGTGGGCGGCCTGCCAGCTCCCGGCGACCTTCCTGAGCTTGTCCGGGTCCCCGCGGAAGCGGTCCCCCCACACCCACCGGTCGACGCCACTGGTCTTGCCGAGCGCCTCCGGCAGGCTCTCGCCGATCCCCCGCGGGTCGGGCGCGCACTGCCCGGCGGCCATCCACGGCTGGGCCAGGCCGGCCGTGGCATCGCCGGCCGGGTCCGCGCTCGCGCCGAGCAGCTGCTTGGCCACGGCGTCCTCGGCCGCCAGGTAGTTGTTCGCGTTCGCGAGCAGCGTCTGCGAGCCCTGGCCCATGAAGTGGCAGGCGTTCGCCATCTGGTTCAGCGTGGTCTTCGCCGTCGGCTTGTACACCGACGCGAAGATCTTCCCTGCCTCGTCGTCCCCGATCATGCCGCCGGCCGCGGACAGCTCCCGCGCCAGCAGCGTCACGATGTTCAGCAGGTCCTCGGAGACCTGGTGCATCTGCCACGACCCGGAGAGCAGCGCGCGCACGTCGACCTTGTAGCCGCCGTCCATCCCCACCCCCAACTCCCCCACAGCACCCGGCTTCCCATGCTAGGAGTCCGGCCCCGGCAGCGGGTCCGTGTTGCACAACGGCCCGTCGCGCGGGTTCGGCACGGCCTGCGGGCACGAGGTTGGAGCCGGACCGACCGAGCCGGGGCTCCGTTGCGGTCCCCGGGAAGACGCGCGCCGCCGCTACCGACGGGGCTGAACGCCTGCGCGGTTTGTGAGCAAGAGCCCTCCCGCCGGACCGGCCGGTTGCCGGGAGTCCCGGATCTCGCGGCCTTCGCCGTGGCACGCTCTGGTGGGTTGTCAGGCGAGTAGGGGGAAACCGGTGATCGACTGGCTGCTGCGGGTCAACTACAGGCTCAGCTACCGCATGCGGCACACGGCGCACCAGGTGACGCGTGAACGTGTCGAGCAGCTGGAGCGGTCGCTCCGGCTCGCCGGGTGTCCGGGGCCGGTACCGAACGCGATACGGCGGGCACTGTGGGAGGGCGCCTACGGCTGGCGCAAGTTCGGGTGGAACCTGCTTCGGTGCGCGCTCGCGCTGCTCGTCCTCGCCGGGGTCTCCAAGGGGTCGATGGGGCTTGGCCGGCTGGCCTTCTCGCCCGCCGTCCCGGTGGTGCTTGTCGTAGTCCGGATCATCGACATCATCGTCGTCTGTATGGTGTTCGGCAGCATGTTGATCAGCAGCAGCCCTGTGGGGTGGTTCGGGGTCGCGAGCCGATTCGTGCCGATCAACAACATCGCGGGCGTGGTGAACGCCTGCGGGGCCGTGCTGGCGGCCGGCCCCAGAACCCGGCCGAATCACCTCACGAGGGTTCCGATGGAGCTGCGCTTCGCCGAGCAGCAGATCCTCAAGATGTACCGCCGGCGGAGAACAACCCCGTGGCGCTCCCACCGTTGGCCGCAGCTGAGGGCACACGCCAGGCTCGTTGCAGCACGGCTGAGGGTGGCGGAGGCCGGGTTCGACACCGACGCCGAGAGCGCCGCGAAGGAGCTCGTCGTCCTCCTGGTCGAGATCGCGGACAACTACGTCGCCGGCCGGGTCGGCGCCCTGCTCCAGGAAGAGGAGCTCAAGGAGCTCCAGCCCGTCCGGGACCATCTCGCGCAGGCACTGCTCTCGTTCCGGTCCATGACCCGTCTCATCGCCGCGGCTCTCGTGGTGGCGGTGTTCGCCGGGGCCGGGATCTGGGTGGCGTCCCGCTTCGGGGTGCCCACGGCCATCGCCGCCCTGCCGGCCGTCGCACTGGCCAGCGTGCTCGCTCCCGCCCTGGTGTCGGTCGTGACTCCGCAGCCAAAGTAGCCGCCCACCACGGGGCGGGAAGCGCCTGTTGAGCCAGCGAGCCCTACAGAACTGTTGTGCGGGATTCCCTGTCCGCCGACTGGAAAGGAACAGCACCATGGCCGGCCGAGGGACGGCCGCCACTTCGGAGGGGAACTCGCGTGCCCGACGTCATCACCATCGCCGACGATGCCGACCTTGCCCACCTGGTCGACATGCTGCCGGACCCGCAGAACACCGGCTTCTGGGGCGACGGGGACTACAGCATCGCCTCGAAGATCGGCCACCATCTCCGCGCGGTCCTCAACGGCCGGGCCTACCCCAAGGACGTGGACTACCTCGCGGTGCACGTCCTGAAGTACCTCGGCCGCGGCAACGGCCACATCCCCGAGGAGCGGATCGCCAAGAACCTCACCGGTGCCCACGGCATACGCTCCGCACGGTGTCCCTGCCCTGCCGGCGCTCGGCCGACGGGCCCTCAGCGCTCGTCCGGCGCGCCCAGGCTCCAGCGAAGCCGCTGACTGCCGCGAGCAGCCCGCGCCAGGCCGGCAGCCGCCGCGCGGCCCGGCTCGAGCAATCGAGCCGCGGACCAGCTGTCAGCCGGTCCGGATCACCTCCCGCGTACGGTTCGACGGCAGTCGGCTGGGGCCACCTTCTCCGCTTCTCGATGTGACGTTTTGTCATATTCCGGCCCCGCGTGCCCGACGCCGGGCGGCTGTCTGGCAAGGTGGTGGTGTCCGAGTACCCGGGGCACCGGGGAAGCACACGGACTCGGGCCGGACGGCCCGATCCGAGTACCCAGCTGCACAAGCACTGGCGAAGCACACGGAAGGTCCCCTTGACAGTCATCCCTGTCCAGTCCCCGCCTGATGTCGATGCCGCGGGGCGCGAAACCGATCAAGCCGCTGACGGTACGCGGGTCGGTGACGCAAAGGTCATCGTCGTTATCCAGCGAAAGGGCGGCGCCGGCAAGTCCACCATCACCGTGAACCTCGCTGCGGTATCCGGCGAGTCGAAGCCCGCTCAGGCCGGCTTCGACGCCCCTGTCGTCGCGGTCGGCATCGACCCCCAGGGGTCCATGGAGCAGTGGGCACGCCGTGTGCCCGAAGATGCACTCCCATTCGACTACGTCGTCACCAAGGGGCGGCTGGGAGAGGTCCCCGATCTGCTGCAGGACCCGACCGTACGCCGGATCTGGGTCGACACCCCCGGCTTCATGGACACCGATCCCGAGGCCGATGCGGACGCCGACCCGCTGGGCGACGGCCGCGCCGCCGACGCCATGCGGGAAGTCCTCGCCCTGGCGGACCTGGCGATCGTGCCGATCACGACCGAGTTCCTCACCCGCGACCCGGCCGAGTTCACCATCGAGTACATCCTCAAGCCGAGGAAGATCCCGTTCCTCGTGGTCGTCAACCAGTGGGACTCGGCACGTGACCGCACCCAGGAGGACCTGAAGAGGGCGCAGCAGTGGGCCAAGGACCGCGGTTATCCGCTCGTGTCCCACGCCGTCCGCAAGTACAAGATCCACGCCAACGCTGCCGAAGACGGCCTGACGGTGATCCAGTATGCGGAGAACGGCACGTCGCTGCGCGCGCGGCAGGACTTCTACAAGCTCGCGCTGGCGATCGAGCAGGCCCTCTGATGGGGCGCCAGCGCGGCACGAACGCCGCCGCTGAGCAGTGGCAGGTCCAGAGCGCGGTGGACATCGCGCGCAGGCTGCCGCACCACTTCCGCCCGATCTCCGACCTGCCGACGCTCACCGAGCGGGAGCGGGAGTCGATGGCGCAGTGCGAAGCGGCCGTGGAGTCCCTCCAGCTGGTCTTCTGGGCTGCTGGCAAGGCCTTGCAGATCATCCGTGACGGCAAGCTCTACCGTCAGAGCCACCAGACGTTCGAGGCGTATCTGCTGGCGCGGTGGAGCATGAAGCGGGCCTACGCGAACAAGCTGATCCGGACCTGGCAGATCGCGGAGCGCTTGTTCGAAGCACAGTCGAGTGGTTTGGCTCCAATTGGAGCCAAAAAGCTGAACCAGGCCAGCGCCTGGGAGCTTGTGCCGGTAGCCGAACAGCACGGCCTCGATGCCGCGGAGAACGTCTACACCACGGTGGTCGAGGTCAACGGTGAGCCGACGGCTGCCGTCATCAAGCAGGCCGTGCAGGCACTCCCGTCGGGCGACTTCGAACCCGAGGTCGCGAAGGCTGCGATCGTCGGGGAGCTCAAGAAGGAACGGCAGCCCAAGGCGCCTCGCCTTCCGAAGGCCCGACAGGAACCCCAACCCCAGGCACCGACCGTCCCCTGGGAGGACCCGGCAGCCGTGTTCGCCCTCCTGCGCGAACACATGACGGCCGAACGCCGCGCTGCGCTCGCGGAACTGCTGGTCGCCGAGCTGTCCGAGGAGTCCTCGGCCGCATAGCCCCGAAAACGACGGAAGGGCCTCGTCCCAGGTCATTGACCTGGGACGAGGCCCTTCCGTCTACGCGGCGCTGCACGGATGGCACGCTCAGCTGCACTGGACGGCCCGCCTGGGACGGCTGCCTACCGGGGGTGGCCGGGCCAGCGTTCGGCGAGGTCGTTGTCGCCCAGGGTGTCGTAGCGGGCGATGATCCGCCAGGCGGTGTCGCACAGGTCGCGGGTGTAGCGCTCGCCGGCGGTAGAGCGGCCGCCGTGCGCGGAGAAGAGGTCGTTGAGGTACTTCCACAGGGCGGGCTGGTCGCCATCGAAGAACATCAGCAGGTAGTGGCCGAAGTAGGCGATGGCGGCGGGGTCCTCGGCCTTGTTCAGCTTGGCGATGCCGCTCTGCATCTTGCTGAGGATGTACTCCGGGCCGGCGGCGCCCGGGCCGGTGCGGCCGGGTTCGACGATGGTGCTGGCGCCGTTGTCGACGGTGGCCCAGAAGGCGACGTCGTCCCGGCCGGGGAGCATGGCGAGCAGCCGGGCGAGGTGGCGCAGGTCGGGGTCGGTGGCGAAGGCGTCGTTCACGGGTGTCCTTGCGGGTTGGGTCAGCGGGCCAGGGAGACGAAGCCGAAGGCGATCTGGCGCTGAACGACGGGCTGGACGAAGTCCTCGTAGGTCGCGATGTCCGGGGGGTTCACGGCGGTGGTGTAGCCGAACATGACGCCTCCGAGTTCGCGGACGCGGGCGGTCTGATCCTGGTGGAAGAAGGTGCCGCCCCACTGCTCGAACGGGCTGAGCCGGACCGTCACCGTGGCGCCGTTGAGGTGGGTGGCGGGGGTGTGGCCGGCGCGCGCGGGCAGCGGGCGGTCGATGACGAAGTCCGGGCCCGCGACACGCAGTCCGGCTTCGTGGGCGTGGTCGAGGGTGGCGACCTTCCAGGCACCGAAGGTGTCCTGGCGCAGCTGGACGCCTTCGAGGTGCGGGTTCACCAGGAGCGTGGGCCAGATGACGGGCCCGTCGTCACCGGACTCGATGGGCCAGTTGATCAGGTGTGAGCGCCAGGACAGGTTGTTGGAGAGGCGGAGGATCGGGCTGTCGTTCCAGCTGGAGGCCTGGCAGGCGGTGTGATGGAGGGTGGCCATGGTGACGTTGGTGAGCTCGTCGACGTCGACGCACAGCGAGGGCGGTTCGGTGCCGAGCGGCCTGTTGCAGCTCTGGCAGTCCTGGGGCCAGACGTTGCGGGCGACGTCGGCGAGGACCTGGTCGCCGAGCTTGGCCTTGATGCTGGGGTGCACGGACATGGAGGCGAGCGCCACGAGGGTTCCTTCCGGGGGGATGGGGCTGGCGGTGTCGTCGAGGGGGTTGGCGGGCGGGGGTGGCAAGGGGGTGGCCCGCTCGGTTCGGGCGGGCCACCGGGGCTGGCGGTCGGTCAGTTCTGGAAGGTCTCGGTGCCCCACTTGTCGGCCAGGCGCTCGTGGAAGGGGCGCCGTCCGTTGTGGGCCAGGTACAAGCGCCAGGAGGTGGTACGGATGTCGCGCAGGCACTCCAGCCCGGCCGCGCTCTCCGTGTCGTAGCCGAGGCCGCGGTTGACGACGTCGGCGACGGCTTGCTCTTGGCCGCCGAAGAACATCAGCACGTACTGGGCGAGCAATCCGGCGGACGGCTTCCAGTCGGTGCGGTTGCCCAGGCACTGCTGGATGTAGGGACCGGTGTTGCCCAGGACGTAGGTGATGCGCTCGCGCTTGGTCTCCGGCGGCTCGTTCTCGCCGGTGGTGCCGGCGACGTCGAGGTCGATCCACCAGTCCTCGGCGTCCGGGCCGGGCAGCAGCGAGAGCAGGTCGAGCAGGTGGTCCAGGTCAGTACGGTCCGTGCTCAATGGGTCCCCCTCCGTGGTGGCTTGGTTCGCACCGTACGGGCCCAGGGGCTCGGCTGGAGGGCGTTCGGCAATGTTCGTCCCGCTGACTGCGGACGGCCTGGCCGGTCAGGACCGCGCCGCGGCGGGGCCGCCGGTACCGCGCAGACCGATCGCGTGGCTGAGGGTGGTGAGGGTGGCGGTCCAGTCGCCGGCGTGGTGGACGGCACGGTTGTCGACGTAGGCGGCGGCGCCCAACTTGGTGCGGGTGACCAGGATCGGTCCGCCCACGACCTGCCAGTAGGCGCGCTCGGGGTCCGGGTCGAAGAAGGCGTCCAGGCCGCTGTACCAGCTGACCCAGTCCGCGACCTCCGGCAGCCACCGCTCCGGGCGCGCGGTGTAGACGAAGACGGCACGCCTGCTCGCGAGCAGGCGCAGCGCTTCCATCGCGCCGGGCTGGGGCAGGCCGATGCGGCCGCCTTGCCAGCCGTTCTCCAGGGTGAGTGTGCCGTCCAGGTCCAGGCCGAGGGCCTGGGAGGCGGGGCTGTCGGGGTGAGGAGCGATGACGGGTCGGTGCATGTGGCCTTCCTTCGACGGGTCGGCTCCGGCCCGCTGGGTTCGGGCCGGGGCCGGGGAGGTGGTGGGTGGTCAGGCGGCGGCGGACAGGAGCGCTGCGGCGGAGACGGCGAGGACGGCGACGAGCGCGAGGCGGGCCGCCCACTGGAGGAGGCGCATCTTGCGCTCGCACAGCACGCTGAGAACGTGCAGTCGCGCGGGGCGGACGTCGTGGGCCAGGGCCTCGCGGATCGCGGCCGGGTCGGGGCAGCGGGCCCAGCGGGAGAAACCATCGCTGCGGGTGCGGTTGAGGCGGGGCATGACGACCAGGAGCGAGAGCAGCGCGGAGGCGACGGCGGCGGCGATGGCGGCGGCGGCCAGGGCGAGCGCGGACGTGGGCGCCTGGCCGAGGGCGGCCACGCCGGCGATGAGGACGCCGATGAGGCCGAGCAGCATGGAGGCCTTGCTGTCCGTTCGCGCGATGTCGGCGCTGACGGCGGCCAGTTCGCGGTCGAGGGCCTGGTCGAGCGCGGACATGGGCGTGGTGGTGTCCATCGTGGTCTTCCCTTCCTGTCGGGGTCCGGCCGGGCGTCGGCTCCACGCGCCACTGCGCCCCGTCCGCTGGGCCTGGCGGGCACCGGGGGCGGGGCGTGGTGATGGGCGGGGTCGAGGCCCGGCCGGCCTGTGGACGGTGGGTGGGGCGGGTGGTCAGTCGCGGGTGGCCAGGGTGATGACGTGGTCGAGGAGGGCGGGGTCGGTGGTGTGGCCGATCCAGTGGCCGGTGGCGTCCCACAGGTGCCACCAGGTGGCGCCGTCGGGGGTGGTGACGGCGGCGCTCTGGTAGGGCCCGTACGGGGCGAGGTCCCGGACGACGGCGGTGGTGGGCATGGGTTCGTCCTGGGGGTCGTCGACGGGGGCGAGGTCGTGGGCGACCAGGAGGAGCAGGGGCTGGTCGGGGGTGGGGGTGAGGAGGTATCCGGTGACCTCGACGTAGGTGCCGGCGGGGTAGGCGTCGCGGACGGTGGTCTCGTCCAGGTCGTGGTGGGGGTCGGGGAGCATGCAGGTGAGGAGGCTGTAGTCGCCGGCCTCAGTGGTGGGCAGCAGCAGGCGCCAGCGCAGGAGGGCGGGGCCGTGGGGGGCGGTCAGCCGGGGGGCCTCGTGGAGGTAGCCGGTGACGGTGGTGGGGGCGAGGTCGCGCATCGGGGTTCCTTTCGGTCCGGGTGGGCGCCGCCGTCCCGGGGCCGGGACGGCGGCCCTGTGTCGGGTGGTCAGCTCCGCCGGGCGGCCTGGTAGGCGTCGCGGACGGCGTCGGGGACGCGACCGTGGGGGTTGCAGGGCAGGCCGGTGTGTGCGGCCCAGGCACGGATCTGGGCGGAGGTGGGGTCGGCGGGCCACGGTCCGGCGCCCGGCACGGGGATGGTGCCGGTGCGGGCGATGCGCAGTTCGGCGCGGGCGGCGGCGAGCTGCTTCTCCAAGGCGCGGATCTTGGACTCGGCGGCGGTGACGGCCTGGTCGGCGTCGCGTCGGGTGCGCAGGGCGGTGAGGGCGTCGCGGGCGCGCCGGGCGGTGGCGCGCACGCTCTTGGCGTCGTGCTTCTCGGCCCAGGCGAGGAGGTCCTCGATCGGGGCGCCGTTGCCGGGGTGGGTGGGCGGCTGGTCGGCGAGGGTGACGGCGGCGGCGATCTCGTGCTCGGTCAGGCCGGTGGTCGCGGTGATGCCGTCGACCGGGGTGCCGGCGCGGAACATGCCGACGGCCGTCGCGGTCGCGGCTCCGGCCTGGGCCGTGGCGTGGGCGGGGGTGCTGTTCACGCGGTGGTGGCCTCCGGCTCCTGGCGGTCGGTGCGGGCGGCGGCCTTGACCCGGCGCAGAGCGGCGCGGCGCTCCTGGTGGGTGAGGCCGGCCCAGATGGCCTCGCCGGCCTTGGCCGGGTTGGCGAGCGCCCAGGCGAGGCACTGCTGACGGGTGTGCAGCGCGCACTCGCCGCACAGGGCCTTGGCGGTGGTGGTGCGCTGGTCGGCGTCGGGGGCGCCGTCGGGGAAGAAGACCTCGGGGTCGGTGTCGGGCCGGCGGCAGGGCTCGTCGCCGCTGAGGTCCGGGTAGGCGATGCCGTCCAGGGCTTCCCAGCCCTTCGGGCCGCCGGCGCCGGTGGTGGTGCGCGGCGCGCGGCCGGGGGCGGTGGCGGTGATGGGCCCGCTGTGGCGGCGGGCGGTGGCGGTCACGGCCGGTCCTGGGGCTGGTGGGCGCGGTAGTGGTCGCGGCCGGGGTGGGTGTCGGTGGCGGTGATCGGGGCGAGGAGCTGCTGGAGGGCGCTGGTGGGGGAGGGGTGCTCGCGGGTGGCGGGGCGGCCGCAGGTCCAGCAGTCGGCCTCGGGGCCGGACCAGGTGACCTCGCAGGCGGCGCAGGTGTAGTGGTGGGCGGCGAAGCGGCGGGGCAGGCCCGGCCGGGTGGGGCGGGTCGGCGAGCCGGGGCGGGGGCGGAATCGGGTACGGGTGTGCGCCATGACGGGGCGTTCCCTTCGTCGCGGGGGCGGGGCGGTGATGGTGGGGCGGGGTGGGGCGGCCGCGGTTGGGTTGTGCGGCCGCCCGCTGGGCGGCTAGAAGGGGGGCTCGGCGCTGTAGGAGCGGGCCGGGCCGGGACGCCAGGGCAGGCGCCGCCAGAAGAGGCCGAGCGCGCAGTCGCAGAACTCCCACTCGCCCTCGCCGCACCACCAGCCGCGGCGGTCGCCGCAGCTGTCGCAGCCGGGCTTGGGCAGCTGCTCGATCGTCACGGCGTAGGTGTCGAGGGTGATCTCGATGCGGCCCAGGCGCAGGCGCGGCGAGCGCCGGGTGAGAAAGTGGGCGCGGATCCGCGCCCGGATCCGGGTGGTGAGCGGCGGGCGGGCCGGGGTGTGGGAGGCGTCGGCGCGCTCGCGCAGGGCGGCGACGGAGGCCTCCAGCTCGGGCGGCAGGCCGGGGTCGGAGCCGAGCAGGTTGAGGGTGTGGGCGTAGACGAGGTCGGCGGGGGTCACCGGTTCTCTCCTTCCGCGGGGGGGCAGGCCGGGCGGCCACGCCGCGCACCAGCACGCCCCGCCCGCCAGGCCGGGCGGGCCTGGGTGCGGGGCGTGGTGGTGGGCAGCGTGGCCGCCCGGTCAGTACTCGGCGGGCGCCTGTTGCTCGAAGTGCTCGGCGAGGTGGCGCAGGATGCCCGCCACGGTCGCGGCCGGGATGCTGCCGTGGACCTCGGCGACGCTGTTCTTGTCGACGGTGACGATCAGCGGGTAGTCGTCGGTGTTGATCACCTTGACGTCGAAGGACATGGCGGCCTCTCCTTTCTCGTTCGGGGTTCGGGGCAAGCGGCCGCCCGGCCACCGGGGGAGGATCAGGCGGCCGCCTGCGGGCGGTGGCGGGGGGGGTGTCAGTGCCCGCGGACGTGATGGACGGCGGCGAAGCCTTCCTCGGACAGCCGGGTGCGGACCGCGGCGGCGAGGCGGTGCTGCAGGCGCACGACGTCGTCGGGCACGCGCTGCTCGTCCGGGCGCTGCGCGTTGCGGTGCAGGCAGGTGTCCAGCGGTGTGTCGACGGTGATGGCGATGGCGCGCCGTCCGTAGTGGCGGGCGAGGCGGAGCAGGCGCAGGCGGTGGGCGGCGACGACGGAGGTGTTGTCCGCGTAGGTCGTCTTCCCGCGGTTCAGGCGCATGGCGATGATCTGGTCGTGGATCAGGAGCGCGTCGGGGGTGGCGCCCTGGTCGCCGGGGTGGCTGACTGCCGCGCGCAGCCGGTCGAGGCTGACGATCTGGTGGGGCGGGGTGGCGTGAAGCAGGGTCGACTTGCCGCTGCCGCTGGCTCCGATCATGACGACGAGGTCGCCGGGCTGGACGAGGTCGAGTACGGGGTGCGCGCTGGGGGTCACGGGGTGCCTTTCGGCCGGCGGCCGGGTCGGGTCGGGTTGGTGGGTGTGGTGGTGTGCGGCCCACCGCCCCGCCTGCCTGTGGATCCGGGGCGGGCGGGGCGGCGGGCCGTGGTGGGTGCGGGAGGGTTTCAGGCGCGGGCGGCCGTGCCGGCCTCGTCGTCCTGGTCGGCGCGGTGGTCGCTCCAGGAGACGGTGACGAGCCAGCCGCGGTGGTCCCAGGTGTTCGGGTACGGCCGGCTGGGCTGGTAGTAGCGGATGCTCACGCCGCGGTCCGCGACGGGGCGGCGGCCGCGCAGGTCGGTGGTGACGAGGCGGGCGGGGCCGGAGGCGATCGGCTTGGTGTAGGGGTCGTCGAGGGTGCCGGTGCCGCCGCCGTTGGCGAGCCAGCCGCGGATCTCGGTGGTGACGTGGCCGTCGCGGTCGGGCGCGTTCTCGGTGACCTGCCAGTCGGCGATCACCAGACGGATGCCGTCGGCGAAGTGCAGGGTGCCGTGCTCGGTGTCGGCGATGCGGTGGTCGGGGGTGTTCCAGTCGCGCACGGTGGTGTCCTTCCGATCGATGGGGTCGGCCGGGCGGCCGCGCCGCGCACCAGCCCCGCCCCGGCAGAGAGGGGCGGGGCTGGTGCGCGGCGTCGGTGACCGGACGCCGGGTGGGGTGTGCCGTCGGGTTACGACCGGCAGGCGGCGGCCTGGCCGAGGACGTAGCAGCGCAGGTCGATGTCGTCGGGCAGGGCGGGCGCCTGGGTGCCCAGGAGGACGGCGCCGACGGCGACGGCGAAGACACGGGTGACGGCGTCGGAGCCCTTCTTCGTCCGCGGGGCCTGGAACATCAGGTAGCGGGCGGTCAGGTAGTCCTGGAGCGTCGGAGCCGGGGTGGACAGCAGGATCAGCGCCCACTGGTGCAGGAGGACGCTGTGCTCGGAGTCGGGGGTGACGGTGTAGATCGGGTCTCCTCCGGTCTCCATCCGGGAGGCGTCCAGGCCTCGCGCGGCGACGCGGGCGGTCAGGTGCTTGGCGACGTCGCGGGCGGCGGCCCCGCGGACAATTCGGTTGCCGGCCAGGCGGATGCCGTTGGGCAGGGTGATCCAGTTCTGCAGTTCGTCGTCGTCGGGGGCCTCCATGGCGAACCGGGCCCGGGCGGCGCGGCCGTAGCGGGCCATCGCCTCCCAGGCCGGGGTGGACACGCCACCGGTGTAGGTGCGGGTGGTCGCGTTCCACACCGAGCCTTCCCGCAGCCGCCCGACCTGGCCGATCCGGTCGATGTTGGGGGTGTCCTCGGTGATCGGGGTGCGGAAGCGCTCGGGGTTGTGGGCGAGGCCCTGGCCGAGGCGGCTGGCCGCCGCGAGGGCAAGGCGGTAGCGCCACTCGATCAGCTCGGCGTGGACCTGGTCGAGGGCGGTGATGCGGTCCGCGTGGGTGCCGGCCTGCGCCCAGAGGTCGACGATCCGGATCGCGGCGGTGCAGGCCGCGGCGGTCTGCTCCGAGGCGAAGGCACGGACCTGGGCCTGCCGGCCGGGGTCGGCGGTGCGCAGGGCGAGCGGGCTGGTGGGGAAGCGGCCGGGGGTGATCAGGTCGGTGATCGGCGCGGTGGTCGTCATGGGTGGTCTCCCGGGTCGGGGTGTGTCGGTGTCCGGTTGTCAGCTGCCGGTGCGGGTGGGGGTGTAGGCGGACAGGGAGGCGAGGGTGAGGAGGAACGCGGTGATCCCGGCGGTGGTCCAGCGGCTGGCGGGCTCGGTTCCGGCCCAGACGGCGGCGGTGGTGCCGGCAGCCCAGAGGGTCCAGGCGACGGTGCGGCCGGTGAGTCCGGGGCGGCGGTGGACGGCGATGAACAGGAGCAGGCCGGTCACCCACCAGGCGGTGAAGAGGGTGCCGGCGGTGAACGGGATCGTCTCGCTGTGGGCGGCGAGGTAGCGGTGGACAGGGTCGCTGACGATGTGGACCAGGCGGTCGGCGGCGTCCCAGGGCCGGGTGGTCTGGAGCCAGTGCCAGGCGTCGAGGCCGGTGCGGCCGGTGAGGCCGAGCAGGATGCCGAGCAGCGTGGCGATGGTCCAGCCGGCGCCGAGGATCAGGGCCGCGGCGGTGACGGTGGCGGTGAGGGCGACACCGGCGGCGACGGTCTTGGCCGGGGTGTCGAGGGTGTGCCACTCCAGGCGGAAGAAGGTGTCGATGTCGGCGAGGTTGCGGCGGGCGTCGTGGTGCCAGCGGGGCCGGTCGGTGGCCGGGGCGGAGGTGGTGGTCATCGCGGGCGGGTCCTTCCGGATGTGCCGGGGCCCGGCCGCGCGGTGCGTGCGGCCGGGCCCGGGCGGGGTGCGGGTGTGGTGTTGTGTCAGCGGGTGGGGGTGTCGCCGAGGAGGCTGATCGGCTCGTCGGCGTCGGCGCAGGCCCAGGAGCAGTAGCGGCCGAGGATGCCGTCGCCGTCGTACGGGGCGCCGTCCAGGAAGCACGCGTTCGTGGCGTCGGCCGAGCGGTCGTCCGGGCGGTCTCCGGTGGCCGGGTCGGTGGCGGGGTCGTCGCTCTGCTGGTCGATGAGCCACGGTTCCCAGGTCGGTTCGGGGATCGCGGGCTCGCGGGGGGCCGGCGGTGCGGGCAGGTAGACGCTGGGCAGGTGGTCGCGGTCGACGAGGGGCCGCGGGGCGGGGCGGCGGGCGGGCAGCTTGTCCAGCAGGGCCTGGAGAAGTCGGGGGGTGGGGGGCACGCGGGGCCTTTCGGGGATCAGGCGGCGTCGGGCGTTGCCGGGTTGCGGGCGTCGAGCTGGGCCTGGAGCCAGGCCGGGACGGGGCCCGCGGCGGGGAGGGTGGTGTAGGCGGCGGCGGTCAGCTCGTCGGCGAGCGCGGCGGCGTCGTCCGCGGCGCCGTACAGCGCGGCGACGAGGGCGGGCGGCTGTTCCTGCCAGCCGGCGGCGGCGCCGAGGTGTTCGAGGTAGACGGCGAGGTCGAGGACGGCGGCGCGGGCGTCGAGCAGGCCGGGCTGGTAGGAGAGCGGGTCGGTGAGGACCTTCGGGGCGCGCCGGTCGGCGCGAGTGCGCTCGGTGCGGATGTCCTGGTCGGTGCGGGCGTTGTGCTGGTCGATCCCGGCGCGGGTGGTGTACGCGCGGGTGCGGCCGGTGAGTGCGCCGAGCCGGGCGAGGACGGTGTCGAGCAGGGCCATTGGGTGTCCCTTCTGCGGGGCTGCGGTCCTGGTGACCGGGCAGCCGCGCCGGTCCCGGCACCCCATTCCCCGCCGGTGCCGGTGGGGGTGAGGGGCCGGGGCCGGCGTCGGCCGACCGCTCGTCAGGAGCCGATGGCCTTGCGGGACCGGCCGAGGACCTCGGCGACCAGGTCGGGCAGGGCCAGCAGGTCCCGGGTGGTCTGCCGGTCGGTGAACTCCACGACTGCGGCGGCCAGGTGCGGCTCACCGTCGCCCTGGTTCTCGATCCGTCCGGCGATCAGGGCGAACATGCCGAGGTCCAGGGTGTTGTAGGCGGCGGTGCCGCCGGTCGCGTTGTAGGGGATGGTGACGGTCAGGGAGCCGGAGGTGTCGGTGAGGACGATCCGGGTGGTGTGGTTGTCGGGGTGGGTCCTGTCGGTGACGATGCCGTCGACGCTGATCAGGGAGCGGGCGGGGGCGGCGGCGAGGCGGGCGAGGTTGTCGGTCATCACGGAACTCCTTCGGTTCTCGGGCGGCTGGTGGTGGTCAGCTGGTCTCGGTGACCCGGATCGGCATCAGCAGGTGCTGGTAGGCCTCGTCGATCTCGTCGGTGCGGCCGACGAGGCGCACGGGCTGGTGGGGGTGGGCGATCTCGATCCGGGCCTCGGGGGTGCCGGGCGCCTTGAGCGCGTCGAGCAGGTAGCCCGGGTTGAAGGCGATGGTCAGCGGCAGGCCGAGGTCGCCGGTCACGTTGGCGGGGATGCGGTCGCTCGCGTGGGCGTCGTCGCCGGACCCGGCGTCGACGGCCACTTCGCCGTCGGTGATGTGGAGCCGGATCGCGGTGTTGCGCCCCACGACCAGGGCGACGCGCTGGACGGCGGCGGCCGCGTCGGCGGCCTGGACGGTGACGGCCAGGGGCCGGTCGGCGGCGAACATCTTGTCGAAGACCGGGAAGGCGTAGCCGGTCAGGAGGCGGGTCATGTAGCTGCGCCCGCCGGGCAGGGAGAGGGCGAACAGGCCCTCGGACCAGTGCAGGGTGAGGGTGTGGTCGCCGGACAGGGCGCGGGCGGCGTCCGCGAGGGTCTTGCCGGGGATCAGGATCCGGGCGCCCTCGGTCTCCGGCGCGGTGCCGGTCTCGTCGTCGGCCTTGCGGCGGCGCTTCTTCGCCGGGACGGTGGGCAGGGTGCCGGTGGGGCGGACGGTCAGGGCGCGGCGGCCGATCCGGTACCGGTCGGTGGCGGCGAGGATCAGGTCGGTGCCGTCCAGGCTCATCTCGATGCCGGTCATGGCGGGCAGCGCGTCCTCGGTGCCGACGGCGACGGCGACCTGGGCGACGGCCGCGGCGAAGTCCTCGGCGCCGGTGGTGGCGACGGCGTCCGGCAGGGCGGGCAGGGCCGGGTACTCGTCTGCGGGCAGGGTCGGCAGGTTGAACCGGGCGGTGCCGCAGGCGAGGATCAGGCGGCCGTTGGAGTCGTCCAGCTCGATGTCGACCTGGGCGGTCTTGGGCAGGCGGGCGCAGATGTCGGCGAGCAGCCGGCCGGAGACGAGCGCCCGGCCGTCGTCGGCGATCTCGGCGGTGACGGCGGCGGTCGCGTAGACCTCGGTGTCGCTGGCGGCCAGGTGCAGGCCGGTGGTCGTGGTGGTCAGCATCATGCCGAGCAGGACGGGGAACGCGGCTCGGCCGGGCAGGGCCTTGGCGGTGTAGGAGACGGCGTCGGCGAGCTTGTCGGCATCGGCGCGGAGCTTCATCGAGCAGGGCCTCTCAGATCGGGGGGGATTGGTTCGGGCAGTGGGCAGGGGATCGAGCGGGGTGCCGGCCGCGCTGGGGCGGGCCGGGTGGGCGGTGTGCGGGCCGCGAGGTGAGGCGGGTCAGGCGGCGCGCCGTTCCCGGGACTGGCTGAACGGGTCGCAGGTGGGGTAGTCGGTGTCGAGCAGCAGGCAGTCGTCGTAGTCGTCGACGCGGTCCGCGACGAGTTCGGCGGTGCCGTTCCAGCCGGGGACGAGGACCATCACGGGGGCGTGATCGGGCAGGCCGGCCAGGAGGGTGGCGAGGTCGCGGACGGTCAGCGCGCCGAGCGGCTCGCGGCGGGCGCTACCTGATAGGGCGGGGCCGGTCGGCCCGCGGGGTTAGAGCCAGCGGCGGGGGGTGCGCATCTTGATGCGGCGTCCGGCGATGGCGTCGACGTCGATGCTGATCTTGTTGTTGACCTTGGCGCCGCCACCGCCGCCGGCGAGGCGGCTGAGGAAGATGCCGCCGAAGACGATGGCGGCGACGATCGCCACGGTCTGGAGGGCGGCGGCCGCGGCGACGATGGCCTGGAAGACGAAGACCAGGGCGACGGATGCGCCGCCGACGGCGAGGGTGCCGAGCAGCAGCTTGACCATGCCCGGGGTCAGGTAGTCCTGGATGGTGGCGGGGGTGGCCTGCTGCTGGACGGGCGGCTGGAAGGCCACCGGGTGGGGCATCGGCTGGTAGGCGGGCATGCCGTAGGCGGGGACCGGCGCCTGGGCGAGGAGGAGGGGCTGGCCGTCGGGGCCGATGGCCTGGACGACGCCCTGGTGCAGGGGGGCGGCGCCGGTGGGCAGCACCACGTAGGCGGTGGCGTCGGGGCCGTACAGGGGGCGCGGCTGCTCGGGGTAGTACGTCAGTGGCACCGGCGGGTGCGCGGGCTGCTGCCCCGTCGGCTGGGGGTACGTCATGGCGGGTGTCCTTCCGGCTGGGTCGGGAGGGTGCGGCCGGTCGTCGGCCGTGGACGCTTCGGCGTCTTCGGCGGCCCCCGGGCGGTCGTCCGCGCGGGGGCCACCGGAGGAGTCGGGGCGTGAACTGTCGTTGTCGGGTCTGGTTACGGAGTGCGAGCGGGGGGCTTGAGCGCGGGCTCGTCGCGTTCGACCGCGTCGCGCACGCGCTGGCAGGTGCTGCGCGTCTGCTCGGGCGTGCCGGTCAGCAGACCGCGCTCGGTGAGCGCGGCGTGGATCTCGGCGGCCAACGGCCGGCGGCCGAGCGCGTCGTACAGGGTGCGGGTGGTCGCCTTGCGGGCATACATGAGCGCGGCGTCGCTCAGCGGCGTTTCCTGGTGAGCGACGGGGCCCGGCGGGGCACCGGGCGGGAGTGCGCGCTGCTCGTCACTAGTCCCGCCACCTGCGGCGATCTCACGCTCACGTGAGCGCTCGCCGTGAGAGCCCGGTCCGAAGACGGCTGTGCCGTGAGCGGCGGGCAGCGGCTGGCCGCCGTGCGGCGGGCGCGGGGCAGGGACCCCGTGAGCGCCGCCGGGGGCAGTGGTGGGCGCGGCCGCAGCCGTCCCGGGCACGGCCTGCTCGCGGTGAGCGTCCTTGCCGTGGTCGATGAGCTCGTGGACGCGCCAGATCGCGGTGGGCACGACCATGGCGAGCGGGATCGCCAGGCCCCATTGGATCTTCCACTCTCCGTGAGCGTCCTGGGTGACGCCGAGCAGGTGGAGGTCGGTGAGGATCGCGGCGATCTGGCACAGCATCATCACGGCGAGCGCGATGCGGGTCTCCTTGATCATCTTGCTGCGAGTCGCGGCGATCACCCAGCCGTCCAGGCAGACGGCGAGGAACCACGCCAGCGTGTCGTGCATGCCGGCCACCACCGCGAGCTGGTGCTCGCGCGTGCTGGTGAACACGAGGCCCGCCCACAGGACGCCGCGGGTGAGCAGCCACGGGATGCGGCCCAGGTACCAGCGGTGGGACCTCCGGTACCAGCTGTCGTAGCGGGCGGCCGCGGCGGCTTCCAGACGCTGCTGCTCCTCGGTCAGCTCGGTGACCCGTGCCTCGGCCTCCGCGACCTGCGCCAGTGCCTCGGCGACGACCTTGTCGGCGTCGCGGCGGGCGGTGTTGCGGATCCGCTCGGCGTCGGCCTCGGCCTTGCCCCGCTTCGAGCTGGCCCGGCGCAGCTCGTCGCTGGTGGCTTCCCGGGCCTCGTCGATGGCGGCCTGGGCGTCCCGGCGCAGGCGCTGCACGGCCTGTTCTCCGCGCTCGCGCAGGTCGGCGGCCTCGCGGGCGCCCTCTTCGCGGAGCTCCTGTGCGTCGGTTGCGGCCTCCTCCCGCAGCCGGCGGGCTTCGGATTCGGCGTCCTCGCGGACCGAGTCGGCTTCGGCGCGGGCGGCTTCGGTGACGCGGCCGGCGGTTGCCTCGGCTTCCGTGCGGGTCTCCTCGGCCTGTTCCTCGGCGGCCTTGAGGATCTGTCGGGCGGTGGCGGCGGCGCGGGTGCGGATCGCCTCGGCCTCGGTGGCGGCCTCGGTCAGGGTCCGATCGGCAGAACCGGTGGCGTTCCGCTGGACGGCGGCGGCGAGTTCCCGTGCACCGGTCAGGTCCTGCTCGGCCTTCTCCCGGGTGCGCTCCAGTTGGTGGCGGGCGTCGTCCAGCTGCTCGTGGAGGTCGGCGAGGTCGTCGGCGGCCCGGCGCAGCGTCGTTTCGGCGCCGCGCTCGGCTTCCCCGAGCAGCTTGGCGGCCTGTTCCTCGGCGGTGGCGGTGATGCCGGCCGCCAGCTGGCGGGCCTGCTCTTCGGCGTCGGCGACGATCCGCTCGGCGTTCTGCTCGGCTTGGGCGCGGACGGCGGTGGCGCGCTGCTCGGCCTCGGCCAGCAGTGTCCCGGCCCGCTGGGTGGCCTCCTCCAGCAGCCGGTCGGCCGCCGCGTGGGCGTCGGCGTCGGTCTCCTCGCGCCGCTTCTGGGCGTCCTCGGCCGCGGCCTGGCGGATCAGGTCGGCCTGGTCGTTGGCCAGGTCGAGGATCCGCCGGGCCGCCAGTTCGGCGCGCTGCGTGGCCGCCTCGGCCTCGGCGGCGGCGTCCGCGCGCAGCTGCTCGGCCTCGACTGCCCACTGCTCGGCGGTCGTCAGGTCGCGGCCGGCGGTGACGGCGGCCCGGGCGAGGAGGGCGAGCGCCTGGTCCTCGGCGAGGGCCAGGACGTCGGCGGCGCGGTCGGCGGCGTCGGCCAGGACCGGGTCGGCAGCGGGCCGGACGGTGAAGGTCGCGGGGAGCTCGGTCGGGGTGTCCGACTGGACGTCGGCCGGGGCGGTCGGGCGGGGCGCCGGGGTCTTGGCGGCGGGCTTGCGGCGGGTGGTGGTGGGACGCCGGGTGGGCGTCTTGGTCGGGCTCACTGGTTACCTTCCGTAATGTGCGCAGGGGGCGGCGGGCGCACAGTGCGCCGGGGACGAATAGGTGTTTTTCGGGCTGTGCGCGGCAGTGTGCGGCCGATAGGCGCCTGTGGTTCTAAGGGACCCCGGGGGGTGCGCACTGTGCGGGGGTCCCGCACAGTGCGCACCCCGGTCCGGTCACTGTCCGTTGCTGTCGGGGCCGGGGTCGAGGGGGGAGCGGAGGAGGTCGTAGCTGCCGAATCCGGCCTCGGACTCGTCCTCGCTGATCACGCCGTCGGCGATCAGGCGGTCGCGTTCGCGGTAGAACCAGCGGCGGGAGTCCTTGAGGTCGACGCGGAGCATGATGTCCGCGACGTCGCGCGGGGCGAAGCTGAAACGGCCGGCGCGGATCCACTGGTCGAGGCGCTCGTAGAGCATCTGGCGGGCCTGGTCGGTGGTGAGGCGCTCGGTCGCGTCGGCGGTGAGGTCGAGCGTGGGGGCGTCCTGGGCGGGCGGCTCGATGTCCTGCTCGATGGTGTCGGTGTACTGGCCGGGCTCGGGGTCGTCGTCGGCGACCTGCTGGAGCATCTCGGTGAGCTCGGCGATCTCCTTGGCCACGGTGTCCTCGTCCACGTCGTCGATGTCCTCGATCACAGGGGCCTGGATGGCCGGCGGGGTGTTGGTGTGGCGGACCGGCTTGGGCAGCCAGTCGGCCGGGTCCGCGACCTGCTGGGGCTGGGTGGGGGTGGTGGGGCCGAGGCCGAGGGTGGGGACGTCGTCCTCGCCCAGCAGCGGCTCGGGGTAGACGGTGCGGCTGGTCCACAGCTCGCCGAACGCCTCGGCGGTGACCGTGTCGAGCGGGGTGCGGATCGCGGCGCCGGCGGTGACGGCGGCGGCCAGGTCGGCATTGTTGGCGTAGGAGGTGCGGGCGGTGATGGCCCACCGGTCCTCGGGGATGCCCAGCCCGGCCGCGTACAGGTAGCCGGGCTTGCGGTTGCCCCACTGCGGCCAGGCGCCGGCGTCGATCGCCTCGTCCGGCAGGCAGTACTGGGCGTCGGCGCCGTCGCGCAGGCCGAAGCACAGGCCGGCGGGGCTGTTGGCGCGGGCGTCGGTGTCCATGTTGTCGTGGGTGGCGCGCTGGAGGGACGACTCGAACCAGATGCCGGCGGCGCGGGCGGTGCGCAGGACCTTCTTGTAGGCCTCGCCGTCGGCGAAGTCGGCGGCTTCCTCGCCGATGATGACGAGGAAGTTGATGCCGCAGCCGGGCTTCCAAACCGTCAGGCCCTTGGCCGCGAGGGCGGCGGAGCGGGCCTTGATGACCGGGCCGAGCTTTTTGAAGAAGATCCTGGCGGCCGACTCGTCTTCGATCGGCCACACGCCGTGCTGCACGGGGCCGAAGTCCTGGGCGAACTTGCTGCAGTCGATGACGATGACCGTGACCTCGGTGCGGGTGCACGCCTCGGTGATGAGGATCTTGTTGGCCTGGGTCTTGCCGGCGCCGTTGACGCCCATGGCGATGCAGTGCTCCACGTTGCCGTTCTTCAGCGGGCCGGGGTCGCGGAGCTGGCCGGGGATGTTGATGAGGAGGTCCTCGCCGTCCTCGTAGCGGCCGAGCGGGATCGGCAGGTCGCCGAAGCTGCTGCCGAACGCGCTGGGGCCGGTCCAGGGGAAGCCGGCCTTGAGGAGGTCGGCGACCTGGATGCGGACGCTGATCCGGGAGGAGTCGTCGTCGTCGACGGTGTGGGTGATGCGGCCGGCGCCGAGCTTCATGGCGGAGGCCATCGCGGGCACCTTGCGGGCGAAGTCCTCGGCGGTGGCGCCGTCCTTCGCCTCCATCTGGACGTGGACGGTGCCCTTGCCGTTCGACTTGGCCTCGTGGATCTCCATCTTGGCGAGGCCGATCTCGGACTCGAGCCGGGCCAGCTTGCCGCCCTCCTTCGCCTCCTTGCCCGCCTTCCCGCCGAACTTGCTCCACATGTTGTTCGCGGCGGCCTGGGCGACGCCCAGGGCGAGCCAGGCCTGCGCGAGCAGCGCGTTGTCGAGTCCGGCGATCAGGCCGGCCGTCGCGGCGACCGTCCCCAGGCCGACGTTGGCCTGGTGGACGATCTCGGTGGCCTTGTCCTTCTTGGACCGGCGGTCCAGGAAGGACATCCAGCGGGAGAGGCCGACGCCGAGGGTGGCGGTGACGAGGGTGGCGACCGGAGTGGTGACCGGGTCGCCGCCCCACGTCAGGTGGCCGATCTCAACGAGCAGGCCGCCCACGACCGGGGCCGCCCACGGCACCCCGTAGGTCAGCCACGGCCCGTTCTGCTCGACGCGCTCCTTCGCGGCGGTGCGCGCGGCGTTGAGCCGCGACCAGCGGCCCTCGACGGGGCCGCTGTCGGTGTTGCGTGCCATCAGTACCGTCCTCCTGCCTCACCGGGGTGGCCGGGGCCACGCGTGCTGGCGTTGTCGCCGATGGAGAATCCGCCGCGTCCGCCGCGGCCCTGGTTGCGCCGGGCCCGCTCCGCCGCCTCGGTCTCCGGCTTGACGAAGTGCCGGACGAAGGCGGCGTACATCTTCACGCCGGCGAGGCCGACGATCTTGGCGGCCTCGGACCCGGCCCGCAGGTGCGCGCCGACGAGCTTGCCGCGGACCTTCGATTCGAGGCCGAACGTGTACCACTTGCCCTTGTACTGGGACAGGACGGCGGCGACGACGTCGGCGTCCATGCCGATGCGCATGTGCAGCTCCAGGCCGATCGCCCGCAGGGTCTTCGCGTAGAGGAAGAGGTCGCGGTCGGTGGTGAACTCGATGCGCTCCAGCTGGTGGACCAGCCGGACCAGGTTCGAGCCTCCGCCGGACGAGGAGCCGCTGCTGCTCGCGGCGGCGGCCGAGGAACTCGCCGCCGACGAGCCCGCGGCCGAGGAGCTCGCGGCCGTCGAGGTCGAGGGGGCGTTGATGGTGACGTTCACCGGGAACAGCGAGCGGGTGTTGTTCTTGCTGATGTTGGTCTGGCGGCGGGGGGCCGCCGGCGGGACGGGCGCGGACGGCTTCTCAAACTTGCCGCTGCCGTTGTCGCTGGGCTGGGGCGGGATGCTCATGCCGAGTACCTCTCGGTGAGTGGGACAGGGAGCGCGAGGTGGAGCGGGACGCCGGGGCGTCTTCACCGGCCACCGGCCGCCGGCCACGGGGCCGGGTCCGGGGACCAGAGGAGACCGCCGCCGTCAGCCACCGATCTGGGTGACGGCCCCGGCGAGCTTGCCGAGCACGTCGCTGATGGCCGGGCCCGCCGACGTGGAGGCGAGCAGAAACCCGGTCAGGCCGAAGACGAGAGCCCGGCCGACACCGCCGTGCTCCTGACCGCGCAGCAGCACGACGCTGAGCACGAGGAACAGCACCAGCAGGGAGATGGTCACGAAGACCTCCAAGGGAAGGGGCGTGGTGGAGCGGGACCAGCTGCTCCCTTCCGCCACCCGGCCGCGACGGCGACGGGGTGGCGGGAGGCAGCCTCCGGGCACGCCGCATCGACCAGGCCGGCCGTGCGCCCTCGCCTCCGGCGGACCGGGGCGAAGGCGCACGACAGCGACCAGGGGTCAGATCCGGTTGGGCTGGAGGTCGAAGAAGATCGTGTTCGCGCGCGCCAGCTCGGGCTGCTGCTGGACGACGGCGTCGCGGATCGCCTTGTAGAAGTCGGCGCGGGTCCAACCGACGGCCGGGGTGTGCGTGCCCTCGGTCGTGAAGACCTGGAAGCCGCTCCCGAGGGACGCCTGCAGGGTGAGGATGAAGTGGTACGAGCCCTGCGCGGCGGGGGCCTGCGGCTGGGCGGTGGTGGTCTGGGACATGGCTACTCCCGGGGGTCGGAGGGACGGTGCGTCGGGCACCGACGAACACCGCCGCGCACCGACCCCCTTGATCTGGGGGCGGGGCGCGGCGGCGAACGGCGTCGTCCGAAGCGGTCAGTTCTGACTGCTGTGGCGGCCGTGGTCGGCGGCGAGCTCCTGGTAGCGGCGCTGCTCACCGGGGCTCATGCCGCGCACGCGGACCCGCACGTCGCAGGTCGGGTCAGGACAGAGGTAGGTGTCGTAGCCGCCGATCGCGTCGAGGGCTCGGCGCAGCACGCCGGGCCGGCGGATCGGCTGGTGTCCGGGGTGGTTGTCCAACGGGTTGTCCTCTCGGGGTTGACGCCGCCTGGCAGGTAGGCGGCGCTCTATTTCGGGGTCGGGGCCGAGGGGCGGGCCGGGGCCGCTTCCTCGGGCCGGCGGTGCACGGTGCGGGCCTGCTTCTCGCGGGCGATGCGCAGCAGCAGGTCCATGTGGACCGTGGTGTCGGTGGCGGTCACTGGCCACCGCCGGTGGGGGGTGGGCGCGGGCGGGGTCGACGGGGTGGGCGGCTTGCCGGTGCCGTTGGCGAAGGCGCGGCAGAGGTGGGTGGCGGTCACTGGCCACCGCCGGTGGGCTGCGGGGGCGGGGTGGGGATCGGCTTGTTGCCGTAGCCGCCGTTGAGGTTGTGGTCGGCCATCGGGATCACCCGGCCAGCGGCAGCCGGCGCAGCTGCGCGAACGCGATCGACGTGTTGGCGGGGCGCAGGGGGCGGGGGACGGGCAGGTAGCCGGCGGCGTCGACGTGGTCCGCGGCGAGGGCGGCGACGTCGACCGGGTCGGCGAAGCGGGCCATGTCGTTGGTCGGGATCTCGGTGTCGGTCCAGGTGGCCTCGCGGGTCCAGGCGTCGACGGCGAGGGCGGCGGTGGTCTCCAGGTCGGTCCAGGAGACCTCGGCGCCGAGCGCGACGTACTCGGTGACGTCCGCCCAGACCTGGGCGGTCAGGTCGTCGGCGGTGTCCGAGGCGGTGGGGCGGCTGGCCCGGGCGAGGAGGCCGAGGACCAGGGCCTCCACGGCGGTGGAGTACCGGGTGTAGAGGGTGTCGAGGGAGCCGATCGCGGTGCGGGTCGCCACCACCGCGGGGGCGGTGGACTGTTCGGCGAACGGGTGGGGCATGCTGGACAAGCGGATCACTCCCAGGAAGCGTGGGCGGATTCGGAAGCCGGCCCCCGGGGGCGCAATCCCCGGGGGCCGTGTTGGTTTTGCTGGCTGTACGAGCAGCCACGGCCGCCGCCCACCCCGTCGTGATCGTTGGGGTGGGCGGCGGCCGTGGTCGTTCGTCCTGGCGGTGTGTCAGGCGGTGGGGCGCAGCGTCTGGCGGGGGGCCTCGATGCCGCGGATCGGGCCGAGGGCGCCGACCAGCGGCTTGGCCCGCTGGGCGTCGGCGTTGGCGACGGCCTGCTTGACGACGGCCCATTCCGTGGCTCGGCGGGTCGGGAACTGGCGGGCGCGAGCGCGCTCTGCGGCGGCGTGGATCTCTTCGTACAGCACGCGGTTGCGGCGCTGCTGGGGCTCACGGCGCAGCAGGCGCAGGTAGGTGGCGCCCAGGCGTTCGCCGTCGGTGCAGTGCGTCACGTGGAGCGTGCCGTGCTCCGTCTTGGTGGTGCAGCCGTAGGAGCAGTGGCTGCGGTGCTTCTCGTACGCGCGGCGGGCGGAGTCGGCGGTGGCCGGGGCCGGGACGAGCTGGTGCAGGGCCGGGGCGGCCGGGGCTTTGATCTTCTTCAGGACGGCGGTCGGGCGGCGGCTCTCGGCGGGCATCGCGTCCGGGGAGATCCGGCGGTCCTGCGCCTTCTGCCACTTCGCGAGCTTGTCGGCGGAGAGGTCGACGAGGACGATCCGGCGGGCGGAGGGGCAGCGGCGGTCCCTCAGGCCGGCGGCGAGGTCGGCGCCGCTGAGGTCGGTCGCGTGGTGGTCGCGGATCGTCAGGGTGGTGTCGCCCATGATGCGTTGCCAGGTCTGGCAGTCCGGGCAGACGATCGTGCGGACCTCGCCGGTGCGGAGGTTGTAGGTGCTGGGGCGCAGCCGGCTGATCCGGATGGCGGGGAGAGCGGAGCGGCGCTTGGTGCGGGTGCGAGCGGGCATCGGGGCCTCCAGGCAGGCGGAGAAGCGCGGGGGAGAAACCGGGGAGCGGGACTTGCTGCTCTCTCCGCCCGCCAGGGCCTGCGGCCCGATCGGCCGGCGGTCCTGGCGCACAGACAGCGCAGCAGCGCTGTGGGGTAGTGCTGATATGTGACAGCCCCCGCGACTGCGGGTCCCGAGGAGCGGATGGGCTCGACTCAGTCCCCGCCGAAGCGGAGCAGGGCTGCTTGTGCACACCACAGCCTGGTCCGTAGTCCCAGGACTGCGGTGCGTGATGAAACAATGACACCACTGTCCCGGGACTGTCAACAGTCCCGGGACAGTGTGTCCCGGGACTGCAATCCTTGTCGCAGTCCCGGGACTGTGGTTCACTGGCGTCACGAAAGGAGGTAGATCCCATGTCACCGAAGACGCCGAAATGGCGTGAGCTCGCAGATCGCCTTGCGGCAGAGATCTCGTCGGGCGCCTATCAGCCTGGAGATCCGCTGCCCCACATCCGGACTCTGGTGGCCGAGGGGTACGGGTCCAAAACCACCGTGGGTGCCGCGTACTCCGCGCTGGAAACGGAGGGGCTGGTCACTACCTCACGCGGACACGGCACGACCGTCCGACGCCGGCCGCCTCAGAACATCAGGCGCCACCAGGAGCGCTACAACTGGGAGAAAAAACTCGCTCGGTTGCCTGTCGGCGAGCGCAGCAATAACGGTGTAGTCGAACGGGACACCGGCCTCGACCATGACCAGGTCGAATGCCATGCGGTGTATAACGCCGAGCCTGCGACTGCCGAGATGGCGGCACGATTCGGCGTCGAGGCCGGCACCCTGATGCTCCACCGAAACTACTGGCACAGCACTCCGGGTGATCCGGTTGCCCTGTCGCTGATCGACTCCTACATGGTCCACTCCGTCGCCGCACAGAATCCCGACCTGCTGGACAGCGAGCGCGAGCCGTGGCCGGGCGGTACTCACCACCAACTGAGCACTGTTGGCATCGAAATCGACCGCATCGACGACGCAATTCGCGTGCGTATCGCAACGGCGGCCGAGGCCAAGAAGCTGGGAATTCCACCCAGCGCTGCCGTTCTGCTCTTGGACAAGACGAGCGTCTCCACCGACGGCGACATCGTGGAGTACTCCCACGTCGTCCTGCCGGGGGAACGCACTGAGCTCCAGTACACCGTCCCTCTGGAAAGGTGGGCCACCGCGTGAGCGAGCTCCTCTCGATCGTCACTCCCGTACACGACGCCGCGATCCCATACCTCGCGAGCGCCTACGAGTCGTTGGCCGCCCAGATCCTGCCGGATGGCTGGGACTGGGAGTGGCTGATCCAGGTCGATGGCGGCGACGGTTCCGAGGTTCCCGCCGGTATCGTCACCGATCTCCGGGTGAAGGTCAGCGGCAACCGGAAGGGAGGTCCGGGAGTCAGCCGGACCATGGCCTGGGGCCGCAGCAGCGGCAGCTTGGTGAAGGTTCTCGACGCAGACGACGTTCTGCCTCCGGGGGCGCTCGCCCGCGACATCCAGGTTCTTGAGCAGCAAACCGACGTCGGGTGGACGGTCTCGCGGGTACTGGACCTGATGCCGGATGGCACCCTCGTTCACTACACGCTCGGCGACCCCGAGGCCGGCCGAATGCCTCGTGGAGCCCTGTTCGATTACTGGTCGACATCTCACCGGCCACAGGTGCACCCCGCGACCCTGTGCGTCCGCCAGGAACTCCTGGCGCTGGCCGGCGGATGGATGGCGCTGCCAGCGTCTGAGGACACCGCTCTCCTGATGGCGCTCGACGTCCTCGCTGATGGGTGGTTCATCGAGCAGACCGGTCTGCACTACCGGAAGCACCCCGGTCAGACCACCGCCCACTCCGATCACACCAGCGGACCCGAGTGGGAGGCCCGGATGGGAGCCATCCGCAAGCACGCCGAGGCGCTTCGGCGGTAGGCCGGGACACGCACTTGGAAGCCGCGAGAGCCGTCCCCGCAGGGGGCTAGGCTCGGCTAGTGCCCCTGAGGCACCCCAGAAAACAGCGAAGCGGCCCCTCATCCGCCAAGATTTGGGCCGCTGCGCTTCACGTAGCTATTCAGCTGTTGCTGGACCGACGGTACCAGGCGTACCCGGCCCGCGGCGAGAGACACTCGTCTCATCGCCCGGGCCGTGTGGCGTCGCCTGGCACCGTCGGTTCGGCGACGGCGGAGAGGCAAGCCCCGTTGTCCCGCACCACCCCCACCACCACCCACACCCCCGCAGGGCGCACCGCGCGCTGCGCCCCTCCGGTCGGCCCGGCCGGGCTGGCCCAGGTGCACGCCGCCTTGGGGGCGAAGAAGTGAGCGCCCAGACCGCCGCCCAGGAGCCCCGCGACCACGCGGCCATCAGCCAGCGCGGCCCGGTCAGTTCGGTGCCGGTGCACGCCCACATGCGCAGCGGGCCGACCCGGGTCGAGTACCCGTTGGACCTCTTGGTCCTGGTCGAACTTGGTTTCATGCTCGGCGAACAGGCCCGTCGGCCGAAGGACGCCCCGCCGCTCGTCGTCACCCCGATCACGCTGATCGAGCGGCTGCAGAGCCAGGGCGTCGTCAGCGCGAACGGCTCCCGGCTGGTCTCACGGGACTCGGTCTACGAGTCCTTCAAGCGGCTGCGCGGCAAGGGCTACATCCGGCTCATCAACATGCGCTCCAAGGACGGCCGGCGCTCCGCGGGCGTGGCGTACGAGTACTACGAGTGGCCCGCCTACAACCCCGACTACCGACCCGCCCCTGATCCGGCCGACATCGAATCTCCGCAGGTCAGCTCTGCTTCCGGCATTGCCGGAAACGGCATTGCCGGAAGCAGAGATCAAATCAGGACAAAAAAGCGATCTTCGCAGGTCAAGTCTGCTTCCGGCATTGCCGGAAACGGCATTGCCGGAAGCAGAGGCGGGGAATCGACGTTTCCGCAGGTCAGCTCTGCTTCCGGCAATGCCGGAAACCCCCCACACCCCCCGGGGGAGGTAGGAACTACCTCCTCCCCCTCCCCTCACGGGCGTCCCTCACGGGACGCGGCGGCTGCGCCGAGGAGGGACCGGCCCGAGGCCGGCCAGACGGCCGAGGTCGCTGCCGAACTCGCTCCCGTGGACCCCGAGCTGCTCCAGGCCTCCGTCGACTTCCTGATGCGGCTGCCCGGAAAGTGGGCGGTCGGCCGGCTGAAGGCCCGCAACCTGGCTGGCGAGCTGGCGCGCGCCGTCGAGGACACCGGGTGGAAGCTCGACGCCTCCCTGCGGATGTGGCTGACCCGATCGGAGGAGGGCAAAGCGGCGCCGCGCGTGCACGGCACGGTGTTGGAGTTCCGGATCAAGAACCTGGAGCTGCGGGAGGCCGTGTTCGCGACCGAGGACACCGCCTCCGAGGAGGGGCTCGCCCTGCCTGCTCAGGTGCGGCCGCAGGCCAAGCCCCGCACGCCGGACTGGTGCGGGAAGTGCAACGACGGCGAGCAGCCGATGAGCCTGATGATGCGCACCATCGCCGATCCGGACCTGGAGAGCGACAGGGTCGTTCCCTGCCCGGATTGCCACCCGTCGCGGGTGCGGTTCGCTCGCTGAGCGCCCAGAACGTGGAACGGCGGCCGGGAGCCCCTGGAAAGGCCCGGCCGCCGAAGACCCCAGCTAGGAGCCTGACCATGACTATCCCCCAGCAGCACGCCGATCTCAACGACCTCCCCGAGCCCGACGACTTCGACGTTCCCGAGGACCCGTACGAGGAGCAGGACTCCGGCCGGCGGAAGCGGCCGGCCCGGAGCCGGGCGAGGAAGGCCGCCGACGACGGGGCCGAGGGCCTGGGCGGCATCGAGCGGGTGCCCCCGCACGACCTGGCGGCGGAGAGGGCCACCCTTGGCGGGATGCTGCTGTCCAAGGACGCCATCGGCGACGTGGTCGGCGTGCTCCAGCCCGGCGACTACTACCGGCCGGCCCACCAGCTGATCCACGACGCGATCCTGGCGCTGTTCGCCAAGGGCGAGCCGGCCGACGCCATCACCGTCGCCGGCGAGCTCACCCGCCGCGGTGACCTCGTCAGGGCTGGCGGCCCCGGATACCTGCACGACTGCGCGAACGGGGCGGTGGGCGCCAGCGCCGAGTACTACGCCAACATCGTCCACGAGCGAGCGGTCTTCCGCCGTCTCAGCGAGTCCGGCACCCGCATTGCCAACCTCGGCTTCACCGGCGAGGGCGACGTGCACGAGGTCGTCGACGCCGCCCAGTCCGAGCTGTTCGGCGTCCTCGGGCGCGACACCTCGACCGAGATCCGTCCGCTCGGCGCCACCGCCGACTCCCTCGCCGACCGCATCGAGGCCCGCAAGAACGCCAAGGGCGGGCTGCAGGGCGTCTCCACCGGCTTCCGGGACCTGGACGCCCTCACCGGCGGCCTGCGGCCAGGACAGTTCGTCATCATCGCGGCCCGCCCCGCGATCGGGAAGTCCACCCTCGCCGTGGACTTCGCCCGCGCCTGCTCGATCGACAACAAGATCCCCTCCGCGCTGTTCTCGCTGGAAATGGGCCGCGAGGAGATCGAGGAGCGGATCATGTCCGCCCATGCCCGCATCGCGCACCACCACATGAAGACCGGCGACATGACCGACGACGACTGGGCCCGCTTCGCCCGGTACTACGACGACTACGCCAGCGCCCCGCTGTTCATCGACGACAGCGAGCACCTGACCGTCATGGACGTCGCGGCCAAGGCCCGTCGGCTCAAGCAGCAGCACGGCATCGGCTTGATCGTCATCGACTACATCCAGCTGATGAAGTCCGGCACCCGCAGCCCCGAGAACCGCCAGCAGGAGGTCTCCGACATCTCCCGCAACCTCAAGCTCCTCGCCAAGCAGCTCAAGGTTCCCGTCGTCGGACTCTCGCAGCTCAACCGCGGCCCCGAACAGCGCACCGACAAGCGCCCGATGGTGTCCGACCTGCGCGAGTCCGGCTCCCTGGAGCAGGACGCCGACATCGTCATCCTGCTGCACCGCGAGGACGCCTACGAGAAGGAATCCCCCAGGGCCGGCGAGGCCGACCTGATCGTCGCCAAGCACCGGGGCGGCCCGACCTCCACCATCACGGTCGGCTTCCAGGGGCACTACAGCCGCTTCGTGGACATGTTGCGCGAGGACCGGCTCGATCGTTGAACAGGCCCGAGGACGCCTCTGAGCGCCCCTCAGAACGCCTGGCGGCCCCGCTCGCGCCCCCTGGCCCGGGCGGGGCCGAGATCGACCCGTAGGAGACGATCCAGGCGTTCGACCGGCAGCGCCGGGGCACCACGGCAACAACAACATGGTGGCGGACCCGCCGTACACCGCCATGACAGGAGGGAATGTGTTGAGCAGCCTGTACGACTGCGTCGTATGCCTGAGGCCGATCGAGGCGGAACCGGACGGCAAAATCCGTATCGAGGGTATTGTCAAGCACGAAAAGCAATGGTTGTGGGGTCCCTACCCGGTGCACGAGCCCTGTCGGCTGGACATCCGCACCATGTACGACCGATTGCTCGGCGACGGCATCCACGTGGCCGCTGGCTTCCGTGCGAAGGCAGACGATCCCGAGACCACGGCGTTGCTCAGCGAGTGGGCCAGGGCGACTCCCGGCTCGGTGGCCCAACGATGGCCCGGAGACTGGTCTCGCCACGCGTCGCCGCTGGAGACGCCCTGGCCCGAGTTCACCGACCTGATCGACCTGAACCACAAACACCTGGCCGGCCTCATCGCCAAGCGGGGCAGCCGAGAGGCCCCGGCCGGTACGGCCGTCGCCGTCCATTCGGCTGCCGCCGGCAAGCGGGTCCTGTTGTTCACCAGCTACCCGCCCGAGCTGACCCGCCCCACCTTGGTCGTCAACGAGACGCACAACCCCACCCCCGACACGGTCAGCCGGGCGATGCGGGGCGTGCAACCCGACCTGGTCGTCATCGAACGCTGGGAACGGATGCACGCCGACCGGCCGATCGGCGGATCCCGCGCCGACGTGCTCGAAAGCGTTGGACTCGACCTGAAGCGCACCATCCTGGACCACGAGACTCCCTGCGTAGTCACCACCTCGGTCATCGGCGACGTTGATGTCCAGCACCCCCTCCTACGCTGGATCGACCCGGACTCCCCCGCAGCGATCATGGTTGAGTTTTGCAACCCACTGCTTGTGCTCAAGCGTCACAGCCCCGCCGAAGTTCTCGTCCGCGTGGAGCGTCACATGTCCAAGCAAGACCGGACCGTCCACCGCGTGGCATGGAAGAGCTGACCGGGTGACCGGGCCTTCCTGGCCCCAGGTCAACCGGCCGACGACCTCGGACGGCACGCGGGTGGACGGCGCCTGGCCCCCGGTGCCCACGCCTCGGACCTGAACCTCTGACCCTGACGGACCAGCACGAAGGAGAGGCCTCCGGGTGACGGAGCAGCAAGTGCGCGCGGCCCTGCACGCCCTGGGCATCGAAGTGCCCGAGAGAGTGAAGGAGCTGAGCCGCTGGAACCCCGAGCTGCGCCTCGCGTTCCTGCTCGGCTTGCTGTGGCGCAGGGTCGGCCAGACCCGGGACGCCGAGATCGCACGGGCCGGCCAACAGGACGGCGAGTACATGGCCGGGCCGAACGAGCCTCGGCGAGGACCAGGTCGGCCGGGCCTACTACGAGATCCGCTTCGCAGCCAGCCGACTGACCGGGCTCACCTGCGCCGAGGATGACGGCACCGACCCGCAAGACCAGGTGCCCTTCCAGCACGACCCGAACATGTTCGTGGACGGCACGGTCTGGGCCGCGCAAGCCGCAGCCGACGCTGCTGTGGATCTGCTCGCACTCCGGGTCCAGGACCCACACAGCCGGACCTTGCCGCAGGCCCGGACCCATCTGATCTCGGCGTTGTACTACCTCGATCAACTGGACGCCGTGTCGGCGACCGAGGCGGGCCGGGAAGCCGTCCCGCCGCCCTTGTGACGGGCGATCACCGCTCGGTCGGTCTCCTGGTCCGGCCGAGCGGTGGCAAGCCCTCAGGGCCGCCGTAGCGCCCCTCCTGCACCCCGGGCCGCATGTGCCCGCCGCGCCTCGTCACTCATTAGAGTGATATGGCGCGTTATTCATGGAATATTTCCATCGACGATGGATAGGATGCTTGCATGACGCTCAGTACGTTGGAAACGCTGCGGCTCACGATCGCCGCGATTAGGCAGCGCACCGGGGAGAGCCAGCGTGACCTCGCCGCCGCGGTCGGGCTGACCCAGGACAAGGTGTCCCGCCGTCAGTCCGGTGCGCAGCCCTGGTCCCTGGACGAGGTCGACGTCCTGGCCGGCCACTGGGGGATGGGGCCGTTGGACCTGCTCTCCGGGCCGACCCACGCCGCCCAGTCCCTCACCTGGCCCCCCGGCACCGCCGCACCCGCCCCGGTTCCGCCGACCTTCGCCGCCCAGGCCCCGCCCGCCCCGGCCGCTGGCGGGCCCGCCCCGGCCCCGGCCGACCCGGGTACCGAGCAGCGGGTGCTGCCCGCCGTCCCGGCCCCCCAGGTGCTCCCCGCGGCCGCTGTTCCGGGCGTGCCCACCCCGCCCACCCAGGTGCCCCCCACCGCTGTGCCGGCCACCTCGGTCGCTCCGGTCGCTGCCCCCGCCTCCGTCCCGGCCGGGGCCGCGACGGAGTACGACCGGGGCCCGGACGGCGCCCCCGCCCTCCATCCCACAGCGCCGTGCGAGCGGTGCGGCCGGCCGATGCGCCACCGGATCGGCGGCCGCCCGCTCCACATCGGCGGCTGGTGCACCCCCACCCCCCCGGTGGCAGAGCTCGTCCAGGCCGCCGAGCGGCAGCAGCCCGCCGTCGGCGGGGACCAGGCCGTCGCCGTGCCGGCCACCGCCCCGGTGCCCGCTGCGCCCGGCGCGGTGCCCGCGGCCCCGGCACCGGCACCGGCACCGGCCTCGGCGTCGTCCGCTGCTCCCCGCTCGGGCCCGACCGCCCGCAGCCGGGAGTACGCCGGCACGGGCCGCGAGCTGGGCTACTACCTCGACATGATCACCTCGGCGGTCGAGGAGGCGCTGGAGGAGCACGGCGGCGACACCGAGGCGGCGGAAAAGGCGCTGGAGAAGAAGGCGATTCCGAACGGAATGGCCTTGTTCGACGCGACCCGGGTCGGCGCCGCGTACGAGCACACCGCTTATCCGGAAAGGCTAGAATTTCTCTCGAAGAAGTCCCGGAATGGCGCGGACGAGATCTGGGAGGGGCGCCACAAGTGGGAGAACGCCCCGCTGATGGCCGCCCTCAAGGCCGGTGCCGACCCGGTGACGGTGGACGTCCTGGACACCAACGCCGCCTACTGCAGCGCGTTGAAGACCCACCTGCCGATCGGTGCCCTGCAGCACCGGCCGGACGGCGGCTGGGACCCGAAGCGCTCCGGCGTCTACCTGCTGCCCCAGCGCCCGACGTGGGAACACCCGCACCTGCCAGACCCGATCGGCAACCGCCACGAAACCGGGCCCGTGCTGCTGGACGAGGCCACGGTGCGACTGCTGATCCGCTGCCACAAGCTCGGCCTCACCGACGCCCCGCACATCACCGAGGCCTGGACGAGCGGCTCGTCCGAGGGTCTGCTGGAGAAGTTCCGCCGCGTCCTCACCGCCGCACGCGAAAACGCCATCGCCGACGGCGACACGGTCACCGAAAAATACGTCAAGGCCATGTACGCGAAATTCGCGTCCACCATCGGCGAATCCACCTACAACCGCGACATCCGCCGCCCCGACTGGATGCACATCATCCGCTCGCAGGCCTTCGCGAATCTCTGGTACAAATCCCAGCGTGCCCACAAAGCCGGATTGACGATCGTCGCGCTGCGCGGCACCGACGAACTGCACGTCACCGGCGGCGAATGGCGAAAGAGCGCGGGCGGTGTTTTCGAGGAGGGCCGCCTGACCACGCAGCTGAAACTCAAGGACCAATACACCCTGCCCCGCACCCGGAACCGGAGCGCCTAAGTGTCGACCGACGGATGGAAGAACTTCGGCCGCTACGGCGCCGACCGCGACCCCGGAAACGTGCACGGGAAGATCGCCCTCGGCCGGGCCCTGGAGGACGCACTGGAGCGCATGATCATCGAAGGCGGCATCAAGTCCCCGCCCAGCACCCGCCGCGGCCTGACCGCCCGCATGCGCTACCTGATGACCCACAAGGGCGGCCGCGAGGCCCTCGCCGACGCCGGCGTCACCGCCACCCCGGCCACCATGCGGGCCTGGACCAAGGGCAGCCAGCGCCCCCGCCCCGCCAACCAGGAGGCGATCGACACCGCCTACTGGAACCTGCGCGCCGCCAACGTCCTGAACAACCCCGCCATCCTCAAGGCCCACCTCAACAACGGCGGCCGCGGCACCAAGGTCGAGATCCACCCCATCAACCAGCAGGTGGTGGACGAGCCCCGCCGCCGCGACAACCTGCGCGTGCGCTCCTTCCAGGTCCGCTACGTCTGGGACGACGCCGTCGACGCCCTCACCACCGGTGACGTCGGCAAGATGGAGGAGATCTGGGACGACATCATCGCCGACCTCGACTCCGACTGGGGCGCCTACACCTACGTCTCCCACATCGGCCTCGGCGCCTGATGCACGCCGCCGACCACACCCTGCCGGTCCGCCTCCCGGTGAACGCCGACCGCACCGACGACGGCGACCAGAGCCAGCTCGACGACGCCGCCGCGAGCGCCCGGCCGGCCGCGACCACCGCGACCACCGTGTCCCTGCCGCACCCGACCACCCCGCACCCGACCACCCCGCCGCCGAGCACGCCGGTGCCGTTGAGCCCGCCGCCGGGCGCGCCGGTGCTGCTCCTGGACCCCGGAGCGCTCACCGACCCGGCCGACCGCGAGCGGGCCCTGGTGCAGCTGCTCCGCTACCAGGCCCGGGTCCGCACCGCCCACCTGCGCCTGGAGGAGGGCGACCGGGTCGAGCTGCTGGAACCGGTCCACGCGTCGTGGATCGACGAGGACCTGGCCGCCGAGGAGTACTGGGAGGAGGACGCCCGCGTCCGCGTGGACGTCCCCGCCGGCACCCTCGGCGTCATCACCCGAGTCCGCCGCCACCCGACCCCGTGGCCGTACGTCGTCGCCTTCGACCGCGGCCCCGAATGCGCCGTCCGCGACCACCAGATCACCCGCACCCTCGACCAGTCCCTCACCCCCGCCCCGCCGCCCCCGGCCCGGCACCCGCGCACGCTCTGACCTGACCGGCCGCCACCGCCCCGCCCACCGGCCAGTAGCACCCGCCCCCGGGCACACAACAGGCCCCCACGCCCTTACCGGGCGTGGGGGCCTTCGACGTGGACGGCGCGTCGCCGCGGGCAATGGAGAGCAGCGCGCGCCGCCACCATCCTCCCAGACCCGCCCCAGGCCCCGCCCCGGGCCACCAGGCCGCGGCCGGCGCCGCCGTCGGCCGCCCCCGTCCCGGACGCACGTAGGTACCACCGCAGGCACACCCGCAGGCACCACCGCAGGCACGTGCGTAGCTACCACCGCAGGTACCCCGTCGCTCTCACAGAGGATCGGGCATCAGCGCAGGTCAGACCACCTGTCAGACATCACGAAAAATCAGACAACCCCTCTCTGTGCTGCCCTTCTCCTGGTCCCGGGTGTGGATGGTGGGTGGGGTGTGCGGTTGAACGGCGGGGGCTCCCACCCTGCGGGGCTGTCCTCTCCGTGGTGCGCCCGGCAGTGCCGGCCGCCGACAGTTCGGGCCGGGACCGCCGTCCGGGCCCGGACGAACCCCGGCCGCAGGAGTGCGGGCCGCTTCCGGGACCCGTGCCCGCCGCCCCGGGCCGGTCCGTCCGGCCACGGGCCGTGGTTGCCCCGGAGGTTGCCCCGGGCGTTGCCTCGGAGGTTGCCCCGGGAGTTGCTCCCGAGGTTGCTCCGGGACAGCCCCGGTTGTCCCGTGTCCGTGCTGGTCAGCGTCCGGGACAACCCGTCCCCGGAACGCCGACTACTCCTCTCCACGCCCCGGACGGCCGGGAGAGCAGCAGCACCTCGGGTGTCCCGTACGGCCCGTGGAGATCCCGGTCGCGAGACCGGCGCGGCGGGTGGACGCGGGCCACCGTCGTCCCGCGCCCGGGAACGCGACGTCCCCGGCGCGGCGGCGAGTTCGGCACGCTGCTCCTCCTCCTCCCGCTCGTCCTCGGCCCGCCGCCCCGGATCGGGCTGTGCCTGGGCGGCGTGGTGGGCGGCGAAGGCGGCCCGCTCGACGGCGAAGGCCGAGGGCGCCGAGACCGCCGGCTCGGCGACGTCGCCGCCGGGGCCCCGGCCGGCCGAGCCGGTTACGGGCGGGGAGACCGGCCCCCGACCGGCCTCCCGTGAGTTCCGACATGGCTCCTCCCCTGGGTCCTGACGTAGGTCCTGACGTGGGTCCTGACGTGGGTCCTGACGTGAGCCCCCCACCAGTGCCGCCCCGGCCGCGTTACCGCAGGTCAGAGCCCGCTCACCAAGGTTCGGGACGTCCGACAACCCTCTCCTGAGCCCCTTTTCTGCCTGGTGGTGGACGGGGTGGGGCGGTCGTCGAGGGCCCGGCGCCTGCGGCGGGCCGGGTTTGGTGGTGGCGTCCGGCGGTGCCGGCCGCGCCGGGGCCGGGGCGGCGCTGTCCGCCGGGAGCGGGCCGTGGCGGTGGTACACGCCCGGCGAAGGCCGGCTGCCCCGATCGGCCGCCAGGAGAACGAGCCCGTCGCCCTGGCCGACGTCCCCGCCGCCCTCGACCTGCCCCCGCTCACCGCCCCACCGGACGCCACCGCCGCACCCACCAGTGACCGGAGAAAGGCGACGCTCGGCGGCCCCACGCGCAGAAAGGCCCCCCGCGCCCCGGGAACCCGGGACACAGGGGACCCGCTCGCGTGCCGCGGGAAGGACGGTGCGCACGGCCCCGCGCGCGACCTACACGTGTTGGGCGGTCCGGGCCGGGGCCGCCGTGCGGGCCTGGACGAACACCCTGGGTGGTCGTCAGCGCCTTCGGTGGCGGGGTGGCCGTTTGGTGATCTGTTCCACCATGGCGGCCCACTGCGGGTCGGTCTCGCGGATGCGCTGCCACCGCTGCTCGCGCAGTACCGGCCAGTACTCCTCGGTGCGGCGAAGGGCGGCCAGCAACCGCTCCGGGGTGGTGTCGAAGGCCGGTGCGGCCCAGTCGTCCCAGGCGAGCCACTCGTCGCGCGCACGGTCGTAGCGGGCGCGGGTGCCGCGGCGCCCGGTGGTCTCCAGCTGCCGGTAGGTTTCCTCGGCGATGCCGAGCCGCGCGGCCATCTCGGCGCGGCTGCGGCCGGCGAACACCCGCAGGTGGACCAGGCGCTCGTGCTCCACGGTGCACAGGTCGGCCGGAGCGACGCCGACCGCCTTCGCCAGGCGCACCAGCAGCTCCGGGCGGGGAACGCGCGTCCCGGCGAGGTAGAGGCTCACCGCGCGCTCGGTGACGCCGACCTCACGCGCGATCCTCGCCACCGACGCACCGACGGCCGTGCGCGCGGCCCGCAGCTTCGCCGCGTCGAAGCCGTACGCAGTGGTGCTCACCCCCGTCTCCTATCCGCCGTCGTACAGGGAAGTCCGTTCACCCTGAACGATCGGCAACGGACGCGGGCCGGTGAAGGTCCGTTCAGGGTGAACGAACCACAAGGGTGTCGCCGGGGTCGTGGTTCGTGCCTGCGGCGCTGTAGGTGGGGCGGGGGCCGACCGTGGTCGTCCGGAGCCTGCGCCGGGTTGGCGGCCGTCCAGGCCCCGCTCGCCGACGTCCGCGGCCGTCTCTGGCCGTCTCGCAGGGGCGGGGCTGTTAGGCCGCCTCGCCCAGGTCCCGCCGCGCCCGGGCACCTGGACCGAGCACCAAGCCGCCACCGGCGTCGTTGCGAGCGTCGGCCGCTCCGACTCCGGTTCACGTGCAGGCCCCCGCGCTCCGTACAGGAGAGCGCGGGGGCCGGTGGGGTGCCGCAGCCAGGACGGCCCGCGTGGTCAATCGATGACGAACGGGTTCGTTTCCACGACGCAGCCCGATCCGATGACGAAGCGTGGCGCCGGGCCACCGTTGGGAAAGCCGAAGAAGCTGACCGAGTTGGTGCAGTACACCTGGGACGGGGCCTTCTCGCTGGTACGGAGCACGACCGGGCCCTGCCCGGGGTATTCGCGGTTCGGAGTGTCTGGGTAGACCTGAATGGCCTGGTTGCCCATCCAGGGCGCACCCTTCGGCGCGGCCGGCGGCAAGGGAGGACGAGGCGGCTTCTCCGGCGCCGGCGGCGCGGCCACCGTCTTCAGCGGCTACGCGGGCGGCGCGGGCGGCACCGGCGGAAAGGGCGCCGCCGGCTCCAAGGGGGCCGTCCTCATCCAGTGGTGAGTGCGTGCCGGCTATCCGTACGCGTGCGCGCCCGTGTGCGTTGGCACGGTCGCAAAAGTCGCAAAAAACACAGGATCTCCACATGCGGCGGCCCCGCCCAGGATGGGTGTCCGGGCGGGGCAGGCGTGACGTGGGGAACCGACTTAGACGGGGCAGGGGGGAGCTTCGACCCACCCCGAGGACAGGTTGCCGCTGTAGATCCATCCGTACTCGGTCATGACCCACCAGGTGTCGTGCTGCGTGTTGCGGTACCTGCACCCGGCGAAGACGGAAAGTCCTGATGACGCGTCGGAGTGGTTGTAGCAGTCGGAGCCGGGACCGGACCAGATGTGGGTCGGGCTCTTGGTGGTCTTCACCCGTGGTGCGTCGAAGTAGATGGTCGGACTCCAGCCGCAGCGCTCCAGGATTGCCGAAGGGCCAGACGGACCCGAGACAGCATGTGCGGGAGCGATGACTCCAGTGCCGAGCGCGATTGCGGCGGCAGCCGTGACTCCGATTTTGCCGAGGTGCGAGCGTACGGACATGACGTCCCTCCGTTGTTCCTCGGACCAGCCCAGGCAGGAGGGCTGGACGTGACATCAGAATGAATGGCATGTGCAGATCGAGTCAATGCTGTTGTCCGGACACGCCCTTCACGCGCGCATGCCCCGCCCGATGCCGACGGAGCGTCGGGGACCAGCGGCCGTGTCGGTCCGCGGCCTCCTTGGACGCGGTCGAGAACGCCCGGAGCGAGTCGCCGCAGGGTCCAACCCGCTGCTGGCCCGCGTCGCCGGATGCCACACGCGAGCCATCGGGCGGGACATGCCACCCGCGCCCGGGGGCGCCGGCATCGGACGGCGCCAGGTCCGGGCCCAGCCCTGGACGACGGCGTGCCGCTCGCCGCCGCTTCGCCGGCGTCCAGGTCCTGCTCGGTGCGGTCGCCCGGAGTGGGGTCCTGTTCGGTGGTGACGGGGCCCGGCCCGCCACCGCACCCGAGCCTGGTGGGCGGTGCTGTGCTGCGCCTCCGTCCGGCTCGCTGCGGTCGCCCGGGGCCTGTCCGGCGCCGGCCCGGCGGGCGGCGCGGTGCCCGGGCCCGCCGGTCGGCTCGTCGTTCGTCTGGCTCGGTTGCGGTCGTTCGGGTCCCGGGCCGGGGCCGGTGCGCCCTGCTCGCGGGCCGCTAGCTGTTTGACCGGGCGGGTTTATGGGGTTTTTGCATGGGAATTTCGGAGTGGGGTTGTGGTTGTACCAGAATTCCTCGTCATATCGCCAACGGGGCCGGGCCGGAGGCTTTCTGAAGGGGCATGGGGCGGGATTCCTGGGTCTACACAGGGCTCCGGGGTGATGCATTGTCTGGGTGAAGCCGGGGCGGGGTAGTGGCTGCGGCAAGGTTTGCTGACGGCGGCATTCTGATACAGGGTCACGGGCATTTCCTGGGGTATTCGGGTTCCGCGCCGGGGCAGACAGGTACAGACCACTGAACGTGGTCTGTACCTGTTGCGTTGGGTGATGGTTGGGGTGGGTGGCCTTGCGTCACCCGAGGGTGTCGTGACACTATGCAGTCAGGTGGTCGGGGTGTGGGTCTTGGCCATCGCGGGGCGGGAGGGCGGCGTCGAAGGCGAGGACCCACCCCCTCCTCCCGGTCAGCCAGGCGCACGGAGTGCGCCAAAACCCCCACTGACCAGCAGAAATAAGGGCCAGGCCGGGCCCGGACGGGGTGCCATGGCCCGCCGGTGCGGAGCGCCGGCACCCCGGCGAAGGGAAGCCCGACCATCAGACCGAGCCCACCCAGACCAGCGGCGCGGACGCGCCGCAACTACCCTCCGCTACTGCGCCCCGGAGGGGCGCCGCAACGCTCCGTCACGCTAGTGACGGCGCGTCATGTCTGCGGAGCAGACGGCGCGCTGATGGCCTTCAGCCGGTCATTGCTGACCTTCGTCCAGGTCGGGTCCCACCGGCCCGCGGCATAGTCGGCGCGGGTGCTGTACAGAGAGCCGT
>NZ_JBSFKF010000040.1:0-73882 GCF_053598415.1 Kitasatospora sp. NPDC001132
GGATGCGCCAGGGCTCGGAGCCGTTGGCGAGGTAGCCGTCCGAGAGGAGGAATACGGGGGTGCGGTAGGTGACCGCGATCCGGGCCGCCTCCAGCACGGCGTCGAAGCATTCCGCGGGTGTGGCCGGGGCGACGATCGGCACCGGTGCCTCACCGTTGCGTCCGAACATCGCCTGCAGCAGGTCCGCCTGCTCCGTCTTCGTCGGCAACCCGGTGGACGGGCCGCCGCGCTGGATGTCCACCACCAGCAGCGGCAGTTCCAGCGACACCGCCAGGCCGATCGTCTCCGACTTCAGCGCCACACCCGGCCCCGACGTCGTCGTCACGCCGAGTGCGCCGCCGAACGCGGCCCCGAGCGCGGCGCCGATGCCGGCGATCTCGTCCTCCGCCTGGAACGTGCGCACCCCGAAGTTCTTGTGCCGGCTCAGCTCGTGCAGGATGTCCGACGCCGGAGTGATCGGGTACGAGCCCAGGTACAGCGGCAGTCCCGAGCGCCGCGCGGCGGCGACCAGCCCGTAGGACAGGGCGAGGTTGCCGGAGATGTTGCGGTAGCGTCCGGCCGGCAGCCTCGCCGGCGGCACCTCGTAGGACACCGCGAACGACTCGGTCGTCTCGCCGAAGTTCCAGCCCGCCCGGAAAGCGCTGATGTTCGCCTCGGCGATCTGCGGCTTCTTCGCGAACTTCGCCCGCAGGAACGACTCCGTCCCGTGGGTGGGCCGGTGGTACATCCAGGACAGCAGGCCCAGGGCGAACATGTTCTTCGCCCGCTCCGCGTCCTTGCGCGCCAGACCGCTGTCCTTCAGCGCCTCCAGCGTCAGCGTCGTCAATGGCACCTTGTGCAGGTGGAAACCCTCCAGCGAACCGTCGCCCAACGGATCCGCCGCGTAACCGACCTTCGCCAACGCTCGCTTGGTGAACTCGTCGGTGTTGACGATGATCTCCGCGCCGCGCGGCAGGTCCGGCAGGTTCGCCTTCAACGCCGCCGGGTTCATCGCGACCAGCACGTTCGGCGCGTCACCCGGCGTCAGGATGTCATGGTCCGCGAAGTGCAACTGGAACGACGACACACCCGGAAGAGTCCCGGCAGGCGCCCGGATCTCCGCCGGGAAGTTCGGCAACGTCGACAGATCGTTACCGAACGACGCCGTCTCCGACGTGAAACGGTCACCGGTCAGCTGCATACCGTCACCGGAATCACCGGCGAAACGAATGATCACCCGATCGAGTCTGCGGATCGGCTTGCCCGGCTTCACCGGAGGGCCGCCCGTGGCCGGGGGTCCCGCGGGAGCAGCCGAACCCGAGCGGACACCGCCGCTCCCGGCGCGGGCCTCGTCGCCGTCCGGGCCGTCCACTGCCTCTGACTGATCGACCTGACTGGTCACTGCCGCGGACCTCCTCGTGGGCGCACCACCGCGGGCGCGGCCCCGTGCCCCGTCCGCCTGGTGCACCTCTCGCATCCTATGCGGGTCGACTCGACGGCGGCCGGAGCCACGGCAGTTAATTCACCGGCCCGCGGCAACACAGCACACAAACGTCAACACCCGCCTGCCGGAGATCATTCCGGCTCGGGCGGGCGGGCGCGAGACACCTGGCGAACCTTGGCCGAGATGCGCTCAACGAGGCGGCTGTCAGGAGTTGAGGTAGGTGAGCACGGCCAGCACCCGGCGGTGGTCCTCGGAGCTCTGAGCCAGACCCAGCTTGAGGAAGATGTTGCTGACGTGCTTCTCCACCGCGCCGTCCGAGACCACCAGTTGCCTGGCCACCGCGGCGTTGGTGCGGCCCTCCGCCATCAGCCCGAGCACCTCGCGCTCGCGCGGCGTGAGATTGGCCAGAACGTCGCCCTTGCGGCTGCGGCTGAGGAGCTGCTGCACCACCTCGGGGTCCAGCGCGGTGCCGCCCTCGGCGACCCGGACCACCGCGTCGGCGAACTCGCGCACCTCGGCGACCCGGTCCTTGAGCAGGTAGCCGACGCCCCGGGTGGAGCCGGCCAGCAACTCGGAGGCGTAGCGCTCCTCCACGAACTGCGACAGCACCAGCACGCCCAGCTGCGGGTAGCGGCCGCGCAGCTCCACGCAGGCGCGCAGGCCCTCGTCGGTGTGGCTCGGGGGCATCCGCACGTCGGAGACCACCACGTCCGGCAGGGCGTCGGCCGCGGCCAGGTCGTGGATGGTCTTCACCAGGGCGTCGCCGTCCCCGACCCCGGCCACGACCTCCAGGCCGCGATCGGTGAGCAGCCGGGTCAGTCCCTCCCGTAGCAGAACGGAGTCCTCGGCGATGACGACACGGCGCATAACGACCTTCCGGGCAGGCGTGGGCTGACGGGAGTCAGTCTCCCCCATGCCCTGACGCGCCGAGGGGGCGGGCCCGGCCACATCGCGGCCGGGCCCTCACGGCCCCGGTCGGGGCTCACATGGTGCGGATCGCCACCGCGTCGCAGAGGCCCTCCAGGGCGGCCTTCGCCGCGCAGTCCGGCAGCGGGGCCAGCAGCGCCCGGGCCTCCTCGGCCCGGCGCAGGGTCTCGGCGCGGGCACGCTGCAGCGCGGGGTGGGCGCGCAGCAGCCGCAGCGCCTCGGCGTGCAGCTCGTCGTCGGAGAGGTCCTGGTCGAGCAGTTCGCGCAGCCGGGCGTCGTCCGGGTCGGCCGGGTCGGCGGGCATCTGCTGCAGCAGCAGGGTCGGCAGGGTCGGCACGCCCTCGCGCAGGTCGGTGCCGGGGGTCTTGCCGGACTCGTGGCCGTCGCTGGCGATGTCGAGCACGTCGTCGGCCAGCTGGAAGGCGATGCCGATCCGCTCGCCGAACTCGCCGAGGGTGTCCACCAGCTCGCGCTCGGCACCGGCCATCAGCGCTCCTATCCGGCAGGAGACGGCGATCAGCGAGCCGGTCTTGCCCTCCAGGACGTCCAGGTAGTGCAGCAGCGGGTCCATGTCCTGGCCGGGGCCGCGGGTCTCCAGGATCTGGCCGGTGACCAGCCGCTCGAAGGCCTCGGCCTGCATCCGCACGGCCTCCGGGCCGAGGTCGGAGAGCACCTGGGAGGCGCGGGAGAACAGGAAGTCGCCGGTGAGGATCGCGACCGAGTTGTCCCAGCGGGAGTTGGCGCTCGGGGCGCCCCGGCGCACCGGCGCCTCGTCCATGACGTCGTCGTGGTAGAGCGTGGCCAGGTGGGTCAGTTCGACCACCACGGCGGCGGGCACCACGCCGGGCGCCCCCGGGTCGCCGAACTGGGCCGCCAGCAGCAGGAGCAGCGGACGGAAGCGCTTGCCGCCGGCCTCGAGGAGGTGACTGGCGGTGACGGTGATGAAGGGGACGTCGCTCTTGACGGCCTCACCGAGCGCCGCCTCCACCGCGTCCAGTCCGGCCTGGACGTCCCGGGTCAGGTCGCGGTCCTGCACGCTGAGCCCGAAGGGTTCCACGACGGTCACGAAGACCACTCCTCTGTCCCTGGTCGATCTAGCGGCCTGGTCCCTGAGTGCCGCCGCTGGCCATACAGGCAGGGTATCCGGTCGTCAGTGGATCACTGCACGGGCGTGCGGATCCTGTCATGATCGGGCCTGATGCCCTGGTCAGCGCGGCTGTGCGGGCCGGACGGCGGTGGGGGCGAATTCGGCTGGAAATAAAGGCGGGAGAGCTCTCGGAACTCCCCCGGCCCCTGCACCCGACAAAGACCCGTCCGGGCCGCGCGAACTGGGCGCGGCCCGGACGGGGCCCTGGTCGAGAGCGGGGGACGTAAAGGTCAGCGCACGAACAGCGAGGCCTTGGACGCGAGGTCGAGGAAGTACTGGGGCAGCAGTCCGAGACCCAGCGTGACCAGCACCCCCACCCCGATCGCGGTCGCCGTGAAGGCGCTGGGGATCGCCACCGTGGGGCCGCCGGGCTGCGGGTCCGAGAAGAACATCAGCACGATGACCCGGATGTAGAAGAACGCGGCCACCGCCGAGCTCAGCACACCGACGACCACCAGGGGCGTCGCCCCCCCGCTGGCCGCGGCCTGGAAGACCGCGAACTTCCCGGTGAACCCGGAGGTCAGCGGAATTCCGGCGAAGGCCAGCAGGAACAGCGCGAACACCCCCGCCACCAGCGGCGAACGCCGCCCCAGCCCGGCCCAGCTGGACAGGTGGGTCGCCTCGCCCTTGGAATCGCGCACCAGGGTGACCACCGCGAACGCCCCGAGCGTCACGAAGGCGTACGCCAGCAGGTAGAACAGCACCGAGGAGATGCCCTGCTTGTTGACGGCGATCACGCCGGTCAGGATGAACCCGGCGTGCGCGATCGAGGAGTACGCCAGCAGGCGCTTGACGTCCTGCTGGGTGACCGCGAGCACCGCGCCCACCACCATGGTGAGGATCGCCACGCCCCACATGACCGGCCGCCAGTCCAGCCGCAGGCCCGGGAAGGCCACGTAGAACAGCCGCAGGAAGGCCCCGAAGGCCGCGACCTTGGTGGCCGCCGCCATGAAGCCGGTCACCGGGGTCGGCGCGCCCTGGTAGACGTCCGGGGTCCAGGAGTGGAAGGGCACCGCGGCGACCTTGAACAGCAGGCCGACCGCCAGCATCGCCAGTCCGGTCAGCACCAGCGCGTCGCTCTGGGTGGTGCTCAGCTGCGCGGGGGTGGTCATCGCCTTGCCGGAGATGACGTCCCCGATGTCGCCGAGCTTCACGCTGCCCGCGTAGCCGTACAGCAGCGCCGTGCCGAACAGGAAGAAGGCCGAGGCGAAGGCACCGAGCAGGAAGTACTTGACCGCCGCCTCCTGGGAGAGCAGCCGGCGGCGCCGGGCCAGCGCGCACAGCAGGTACAGCGGCAGCGAGAACACCTCCAGCGCCACGAACATGGTCAGCAGGTCGTTGGCGGCGGGGAACAGCAGCATGCCGCCGACCGCGAACATGGTGAGCGGGAAGACCTCGCTGGTGGCGAAGCCGGCCCGGACCGCGGCCCGCTCCTGCTCGCCCCCGGGGGTGGCGGCGGCCTGGGCGGCGAAGGCGTCGGCGGGCAGGCCGCCGGCCTTGGGCTCCAGCCTCCGTTCGGCGTAGGTGAGCACCGCGACCACCGAGGCCAGCAGGATCACGCCCTGGAGGAACAGCGCCGGGCCGTCCATCGCGACCGTCTCCATGGCCAGCAGGTCGATCCGGGTGAAGCCGTGGCTCTGCACGGCCAGCACCACCACGGCGACGAAGGCGCCGCCCAGTCCGGCCAGGGCGAGCGTCACCTGGGTCCAGTGCCGGTACCGGCGGGGTACGAAGGCCTCCACCAGGACGCCGGTCACGGCTGCGGCGAACACCACGAGCATCGGGGACAGCTGCCCGTACTCGATGTGCGGCGCCGGGATGCTGGCGGTGTTGCCGCCGGCGGCGGCGAGCACTGCGGTGGCGCTCACTTCTGCTCACCTCCTGAGGTGGCGGCGACCGGATGGGCCGGCGTCGGGTCGGTCCGGTGGATCTGCGAGAGCGTCGCGTTCACCGAGGGGTTGACCAGGTCGGTGAGCGGCTTGGGGTAGACGCCCAGCAGGATGGTCAGCGCCACCAACGGGCCTACCACGGCGAGTTCGCGGAGCTTGAGGTCGGGCATGGTGCGCACGCCCTCCTTCACCGGGCCGGTCATGGTGCGCTGGTACAGCAGCAGGGCGTACAGCGCGGCCAGCACGATGCCGAAGGTGGCCACGACGCCGATCGCCGGGTAGCGGGTGAAGGTGCCCACCAGCACCAGGAACTCGCTGACGAACGGGGCGAGCCCGGGCAGCGACAGCGTCGCCAGGCTGCCGATCAGGAACGTCCCGGCGAGCACCGGGGCGACCTTCTGCACGCCGCCGTAGTCGGCGATCAGCCGCGAGCCGCGACGGGAGATCAGGAACCCGGCCACCAGCATCCACGCCGCCGTGGAGAGGCCGTGGTTGACCATGTACAGGGTGGCGCCGCTCTGGCCCTGGCTGGTCAGGGCGAAGACACCCATGATGATGAAGCCGAAGTGCGAGATCGAGGCGTACGCCACCAGGCGCTTGATGTCCTTCTGGCCGACCGCCAGCAGCGCGCCGTAGACGATCCCGACCAGCGCGAGGACCAGGATCGCCGGGCCGAAGGTCTTCGAGGCGTCCGGGAACAGCCCGAGGCAGAAGCGCAGCATCGCGAAGGTGCCGACCTTGTCCACCACGGCGGTGATCAGCACCGCGGTGCCGGCGGTGGACTCGCCCATCGCGTTCGGCAGCCAGGTGTGCAGCGGCCACAGCGGGGCCTTCACCGCGAAGGCGAAGAAGAAGCCCAGGAACAGCGCCTTCTCGGCGGTGCCGGTCAGCTGGAGCCGGCCGTCGGCGATCGCCGAGGTCAGCGTCGGCAGGTCGAAGGTGCCGAAGCCCTGGTCCTGCGCGATCACGTACAGGCCGATCACCGCGGCCAGCATCACCAGGCCGCCGAGCAGGTTGTAGAGCAGGAACTTCACGGCCGCGTAGGAGCGCTGGCGCGCCGACTCGGGACCGCCCGCGCGGTCCCCGAAGCCGCCGATCAGGAAGTACATCGGGATCAGCATGGCTTCGAAGAACACGTAGAACACGAAGACGTCGGTGGCGTAGAAGGAGACGACCACCATCGCCTCCACCGCGAGGATCAGGGCGAAGAAGCCCTGGGTGCGGCGCCTGTTCTCGAAGCTGCCGTCGGGCCCGGCCGGCCCCGGGTCGGCGTCGTGCCAGGAGGCGAGGATCACCAGCGGCACGAGCACGGCGGTGAGCAGGGCGAGCACGGCTCCGATGCCGTCCACGCCGAGCGAGAAGTTGATGCCGAAGGAGCGGATCCAGCTGTACGACTCGTTCAGCTGGAAGCGGGTGCCGTGCGGGTCGAACCGGGTCGCCACCACGGCGGCCAGCGCCAGGGTGACGACCGAGACGCCCAGCGCGACGGCCTTGGTGGTCCTGCGCCGGCTCTCGGAGGACCCGGCGGGCAGCGCGGCCGTCAGCACCGCGCCGGCCGCCGGGACGGCGCAGGTGGCGGTCAGAAGGACGCTCATGCCCGCTCCCCCCAACGGATATCAGGACGAGTCATCACGTGGACCTCATCAGGAGAGTCGTGGCGACCAGCACCAGCGTGCCGCCGAACATGGAGAGCGCGTACGAGCGGACGAAACCGTTCTGGATCCGCCGCAGTCGGCCGGAGAGCCCGCCGATCGCGGCGGCCAGGCCGTTGACCACGCCGTCCAGGCCGCGGCTGTCGAAGAACACCAGCGCCGCGGCGAGCGCCGAGCCCGGCCGCACCAGCACCGCGTGGTTGAAGTCGTCCTGCAGCAGGTCGCGGCGGGCGGCCCGGGTGAGCGGGGAGCCGACCGGCGGCACCACCGGGACCGGCGAGCGCCCGTACATCAGGTACGCGAGGCCGACGCCGGCCAGCATGCAGGCCGTGGTCAGCAGGGTGACGGTCAGCGGGGCGAGCGGGGAGTTGCCCTCCTCGTGCCCGGTGACCGGCTCCAGCCACCTCAGGAAGGAGTCGTGGAAGGCGAACAGCCCGCCCGCGAAGACCGAGCCGAAGGCCAGCAGGACCATCGGGACGGTCATCGTCCGGGGCGACTCGTGCGGGTGCGGGGCGTTGCCCTCGGCGTCGGGCTGCCAGCGCTTCTCCCCGAAGAAGGTCAGCACCATCACCCTGGTCATGTAGAACGCGGTGACGGCCGCGCCGACCAGCGCGCACAGCCCGAGGACCCAGCCCTCGGTGCCGCCCTTGGCGAAGGCCGCCTCGATGATCTTGTCCTTGGAGAAGAAGCCGGACAGGCCCGGGAAGCCGATGATCGCCAGGTAGCCGAGGCCGAAGGTGACGAAGGTGACCGGCATGTACTTGCGCAGGCCGCCGTAGTGGCGCATGTTCACCTCGTCGTTCATGCCGTGCATGACCGACCCGGCACCGAGGAACAGCCCGGCCTTGAAGAAGCCGTGGGTCACCAGGTGCATGATCGCGAAGGCGTAGCCGATCGGGCCGAGCCCGGCCGCCAGCACCATGTAGCCGATCTGCGACATGGTCGAGCCGGCCAGCGCCTTCTTGATGTCGTCCTTGGCGCAACCGACGATCGCACCGAACAGCAGCGTCACCGCGCCGACCACCACCACGGCGGTCTGCGCATCCGGCGCAAGGTCGAAGATCGCCGAGGAGCGGGTGATCAGGTAGACGCCGGCGGTCACCATGGTGGCCGCGTGGATCAGCGCCGACACCGGGGTCGGGCCCTCCATCGCGTCCCCCAGCCAGGACTGCAGCGGCACCTGCGCCGACTTGCCGCAGGCCGCCAGCAGCAGCATCAGGCCGATCGCCGTCAGCTTGCCCTCGCTCGCCTCGTGCGCACCGCCGAAGACCGGACCGAAGGCGAAGGAGCCGAACTCGGCGAACATCAGCATGATCGCGACGGACAGGCCGACGTCACCGACCCGGTTGACGATGAAGGCCTTCTTCGCCGCCGTCGCCGCACTCGGCTTGTGCTGCCAGAAGCCGATCAGGAGGTACGAGGCCAGGCCCACACCCTCCCAACCGAAGTACAGCAGCAGGTAGTTGTCCGCCACCACCAGCAGCAGCATGGCGGCCAGGAACAGGTTCAGGTAGGCGAAGAAGCGGCGCCGGCGCTCGTCGTGCGCCATGTAGCCGACCGAGTAGAGGTGGATGAGCGTGCCGACGCCGGTGATCAGCAGGACGAAGGTCATCGACAGCTGGTCGAGCAGGAAGGAGGCGTCGGCCTGGAAGCCGTTCACCGGGATCCAGCTGAACAGGTGCACGCCGACCGCCCGGTGCTCGGCGTCACGGCCGAGCATGTCCGAGAACAGGGCCAGGCCGAAACCGAACGAGAGCGCCGCGAGCGCGGTGGCCAGCCAGTGGCCGTACCGGTCCAGTGCCCGGCCGCCGAGCAGCAGCAGGGCGGCGCCGGCCAGTGGAGCCGCCACCAGCAGCGGAATGAGAGAGTTCACCGAAGGCCCTCCGCCTACAGCTTCATCAGGTTGCTGTCGTCGACCGAAGCGGAGTGCCTGGTCCGGAAGATGGAGACGATGATGGCGAGGCCCACCACGACCTCGGCCGCCGCGACCACCATCGTGAAGAACGCGATGATCTGACCGTCCAAGGTCCCGTGCAGCCGGGAGAACGTCACCAGGGCGAGGTTCGAGGCGTTCAGCATCAGCTCCACGCACATGAACAGCACGATCGCGTTGCGCCGGATCAGCACCCCGGCCGCGCCGATGGTGAACAACAGGGCTGACAGGTAGAGGTAGTTGACCGGGTTCACTCCGTGCCCTCCTCGCCGGCCGGGTGCTTCACGTTGTTCGCCGCCACAGGCTCGCCGTTCGCCGGACCACCGTTCGCCGGACCACCGTTCGCGGGACCACCGTTCGCGGGACCACCGTTCGCGGGCACCGGCCCCAGCGACTTGCGCGGGGACGCCACCGCCGGCCGCTCCGAGGACGGACGGCCCAGCCAGTCCGCCGTGCTGTTCTCCAGCTCCGCCATCCGCTGCAGCATCGCCTGGCTGACGTCCCGGACCTGGCCGCGCTCGCGCAGCGTCGCCATCACCGAGTCCTCGGCGACCGTGCCGTCCGGCAGCAGCGCCGGGACGTCCACCGCGTTGTGCCGCGCGTACACGCCCGGCGCCGGCAGCGGCGGCACCTGGATGTTGTCCCTGATCCGCTGCGCCGCCAGCTCGCGCTGCGTCTTCGGCGCCTTCACGTGCTCCCGGTGGGTCAGCACCATCGCGCCGATCGCCGCGGTGATCAGCAGCGCACCGGTGACCTCGAAGGCCCACACGTACCGGGTGAAGATCAGCCGGGCCAGGCCCGGCACGTTGCCCTCGGCGTTCGCCTCGGACAGCCCGGTGAAGTGGTTCAGCTTCGCGTTGGCGATCCCGGCGATCAGCAGCACGCCGAAGCCCAGGCCGCACAGGGCCGCGGCGAACCGCTGGCCCTTCAGCTGCTCCTTCAGGGAGTCCTCGCTGGTGACGCCGACCAGCATCACCACGAACAGGAACAGCATCATGATCGCGCCGGTGTAGACCACGATCTGCACCACGCCCAGGAACACCGCACCCTGGGCCATGTAACAGACCGCCAGCGCCAGCATGGTGGCCGCCAGGCAGAGCGCGCTGTGCACGGCCTTGCGCATCAGCACCATGCCGAGCGCACCGCCGACCGCGATCACCGCGAGCACCCAGAACTGGAAGGCCTCACCCGTCGAGGTCGCCCCGGTCGCCTCCGCCAGCCGCGCGATCACTGCCGCACCTCCTTCTCCCGGTCGGTGCGCTCCTGCTGGACCGTCCCCGGCGCCGCCGCGGTGACCTCTCCCCGGTAGTACGCGCCCTCGTCGGTGCCCGGGAAGATCGCGTGCGGGGTGTCGACCATGCCCTCGGACAGGCCCACCAGCAGCTGCTCCTTGGTGAAGATGAGGTCCCGCCGGGAGGAGTCGGCCAGCTCGTACTCGTTGGTCATGGTCAGCGCCCTGGTCGGGCAGGCCTCGATGCACAGCCCGCACAGGATGCAGCGGGCGTAGTTGATCTGGTACACCGCGCCGTAGCGCTCGCCCGGGGAGTAGCGCTCCTCGTCCCGGTTGTCCGCGCCCTCCACGTAGATCGCGTCGGCCGGGCAGGCCCACGCGCACAGCTCGCAGCCGACGCACTTCTCCAGGCCGTCCGGGTGCCGGTTCAGCTGGTGGCGGCCGTGGAAGCGCGGAGCGGTGGGCTTCTTCTGCTCCGGGTACTGCTCGGTGAGCCGCTTCTTGAACATGGCCTTGAAGGTCACGCCGAAGCCGGCGGCCGGGCCGAGGATCGACGGACGGTCGGCCCGCTCGGGGCGGCCCGCACGATCGGACTGGTCGGACATCTCGGTTCAGCTCCCTTCGGAATGGTCGGCCCCGTTGAGGGCGTCCTGGAGTTGCTTCGGGGCACGACTGGGCCGGCGCGGCACCGGCGGGAGCACCTGACCGGGCATCGGCGGGACCGGGTAGCCGCCCGCCATCGGATCGAACTCGCCCTCGGGAGGCGCCTCCTCGACCTCCGGCTGCTTCCTCACGAAGTCCCGCAGCAGCGCCAGCAGCAGCACCACCCCGACCGGGGCGCCCACGTACAGCACCACCTGGCCGAAGCCGTAACCCTCGTTGCGCAGCGCCCGCACGCTCGCGATCAGCACCAGCCACACCAGCGAGACCGGGATCAGCACCTTCCAGCCCAGCTTCATGAACTGGTCGTAGCGGAACCGGGGCAGCGTGCCGCGCAGCCAGATGAAGAAGAACAGCAGCAGCTGGATCTTCAGCGTGATCCACAGCATCGGCCACCAGCCGTGGTTGGCGCCCTCCCAGAAGGTCGACACCGGCCACGGGGCCCGCCAGCCGCCCAGGAAGAGGGTCGAGGCCACCGCCGAGACCGTCACCATGTTCACGTACTCGGCCAGCATGAACATCGCGAACTTCAGCGAGGAGTACTCGGTGTTGAAGCCGCCGACCAGCTCGCCCTCGGCCTCCGGAAGGTCGAACGGCGCCCGGTTGGTCTCGCCGACCATCGCGATGACGTAGACGATGAACGAGACCGGCAGCAGCACCGCGAACCAGGTCGGTTGCTGGTGCGCCACGATCTCCGAGGTCGACATCGAGCCGGAGTAGATGAAGACCGCCGCGAAGGACAGGCCCATCGCGATCTCGTAGCTGATCATCTGCGCGGACGAGCGCAGCCCGCCCAGCAGCGGGTACGTCGAACCCGAGGACCAGCCGGCCAGCACGATGCCGTAGATGCCCACCGAGGCAGTCGCCAGGATGTACAGCAGCGCCACCGGGAAGTCCGTCAGCTGGAGCGGCGTGCGGGTGCCGAAGATCGACACCTCGTTGCCGGCCGGGCCGAACGGGATCACCGCGAAGGCCATGAACGCGGGGATGGCGCAGACGATCGGGGCCAGGATGTAGACCACCTTGTCCGAGCCCTTGACCACCAGGTCTTCCTTCAGGGCCAGCTTCACGCCGTCCGCCAGCGACTGCAGCAGGCCCCACGGGCCGTGCCGGTTGGGCCCGATGCGCAGCTGCATCCAGGCCACCACCTTGCGCTCCCAGACGATCGCGATCAGCACCGTCAGGACCAGGAAGGCGAAGCAGAACACGGCCTTCAGCAGCACCAGCCACCACGGGTCCTGCCCGAAGAAGTGGAGCGTCTCGTACGGCTGCGAAGTCATCGGTCCTCCCCTTCGCCGGCGGTGTGGTCCGCGGTCTCCTGGGCCTTCGCCGCCCTGGCCTGTGCCGTCGGCCGGGGTTCGGGTCCGGCCGCGGGTACGGCCGCGGGTTCGGTCTCGGCCGCGGGTTCGGCGGGTTCGGTCTCCGGTTCGGGTTCGGAGTCGAGTTCGGCCGCGGTGATCGTGACCAGGTGGCCGACGGTGGTGCCGAGCGCGCGGTGGGCGCCGCCCGGGGTGGAGTCGAGCGGGATCCAGACCGTGCGGTCCGGGATCGAGTCGGTGACCTCCAGCGGCAGGGTCAGCGATCCGGCCGGACCGGTCAGCCGCAGCGCGGCGGCCGCCTCGGCGCCGACCTCCTTGGCCGTCTCCGCCGAGATCCGGACCACCGCCCGGTGCCGGGTGCCCGCCAGGTGCGGGTCCCCCTGCTGCAGCACGCCGTTGTCCAGCAGCAGGCGCCAACCCGCCAGCACCGCCTGGCCTGCGGCCGGCCGGGGCAGCACGCCCGGGTGCGCCGCCGGGCCGGCCGCGCGGCTGCCCTCCCAGGGGGTGAAACGGTCCAGCTCCAGCCGGGCCGCCCGGACGTCCGGCAGGCCCAGCCGGTGGCCCAGGGCGTCGGCCAGCATGTTCAGCACCCGCAGATCCGACTGGAGGTGCCGGCCCATCTGCTGGTCCGGCTTGAGTGCGGACTCGAACATCCGCACCCGGCCCTCCCAGTCCAGGAAGGTGCCGGCCTTCTCCGCCACTGCCGCCACCGGCAGCACCACGTCGGCGCGCGCCGTCACCGCCGAGGGCCGCAGCTCCAGCGACACCAGGAACGGCACCGCCGCCAACGCCTCGTCGGCCAGCGCCGTATCCGGCAGGTCGTCCGGGTCCACCCCGCCGACCACCAGCGCCTCCAACTCGCCGGCCACGGCCGCCGCCAGGATCCCGTTGGTGTCCCGGCCCGGCCGGGACGGCGGCTCGGCCCCGCCCCACACCGCGGCCGCCTCCGCCCGGGCCGCCGCGTCCGCCACCGGACGGCCGCCGGGCAGCAGGCCCGGCAGCACACCCGCCTCGACGGCCCCGCGCTCACCGGCCCGGCGCGGCACCCAGGCGAGCTTCGCGCCGGTCGCGTGCGCCAGCCTCAGCACCGCGGTCAGTGCGCCCGGGACGGCGGCCAGCCGCTCGCCCGCCAGGATCACCGCACCCGGGGTGCGCAGCAGTTCGGCCGCCCGGCCCGCCTCGTCGTTCAGCGGCTCGTCCGCCGCCAGCGCCGCGAACCACTCCGGCTCGGTGCCGGGAGCCGCCGGCAGCAGCGCGCCGCGCAGCTTGGCCAGACCCCGGGAGCCGAACGCGGCCACCGAGAACACCTTCAGGCCCGTCGCCCGGGTCGCCTTGCGCAGCCGCAGGAAGACGATCGGCGACTCCTCCTCCGGTTCGAAGCCCGCCAGCAGCACCGCCGGCGCCCGGTCGAGGTCCTCGTAGGCCGGCCCGGTGCCGTCCAGGTCGACGCCCCGCCCGGCCACCGCGGCGGCCAGGAACTCCGCCTCCTCACCGCTGTGCGGGCGGGCCCGGAAGTCCACGTCGTTGGTGCCCAGGGCCACCCGCGCGAACTTCCCGTACGCGTAGGCGTCCTCGACCGTCACCCGGCCGCCGGCCAGCACCCCGGCCCGGACCCCGCGCAGCCCCTCGGCCGCCCGGGCCAGCGCCTCCGGCCAGGAGGCCGGCACCAGTTCGCCGTCCACCCGCACCAGCGGGGTGGTCAGCCGGTCGCGCTGCTGGGCGTAGCGGAAGGCGAAGCGGCCCTTGTCGCAGTTCCACTCCTCGTTCACCGCCGGGTCCTCGCCCGCCAGCCGGCGCAGCACCTTGCCGCGCCGGTGGTCGGTGCGCTGCGCGCAGCCCGAGGCGCAGTGCTCGCACACGCTCGGCGAGGAGACCAGGTCGAAGGGGCGCGAGCGGAACCGGTACGCCGCCGAGGTCAGCGCGCCCACCGGGCAGATCTGGATGGTGTTCCCGGAGAAGTACGACTCGAAGTCGTCGCCCTCGCCGGTGCCGACCTGCTGCAGCGCCCCGCGCTCCACCAGGTCGATGAACGGGTCCCCGGCGATCTGCTGCGAGAAGCGGGTGCAGCGCGCGCACAGCACGCAGCGCTCGCGGTCCAGCAGCACCTGGCTGCTGATCGGCACCGGCTTCTCGTAGGTGCGCTTCATCCCCTCGAAGCGGGAGTCGGCGGCGCCGCTGGTCATCGCCTGGTTCTGCAGCGGGCACTCGCCGCCCTTGTCGCAGACCGGGCAGTCCAGGGGGTGGTTGATCAGCAGCAGCTCCATCACGCCGCGCTGGGCCTTCTCGGCCACCGGCGAGCTGAGCTGGGTGCGCACCACCATGCCCTCGGCCACCGGGACGGTGCAGGAGGCGACCGGCTTGCGCTGGCCCTCGATCTCGACGATGCACTGGCGGCAGGCACCGGCCGGGTCGAGCAGCGGGTGGTCGCAGAAGCGCGGGATCTGGGTGCCGATGGTCTCGGCGGCCCGGATCACCAACGTTCCCTTGGGGACCCGCACTTCGACGCCGTCGATGGTGAGCGTGACCAGTTCGACCGCGCTCTCGGAGGCGGTTGGCTCTGTGATCGTCACGCGTGCACCTCCCTTTCGGTGGCGGACTGGTGGCCGGGGCGGGGGCCGTCGGCCCAGACGGTGGAGGCGGCCGGGTCGAACGGGCAGCGGCGCTCGGCCAGGTGCTGCTCGTACTCGGCCCGGAAGTGCTGGAGCGAGGAGACGATCGGGCTGGCCGCGCCGTCGCCCAGTGCGCAGAAGGACTTGCCGTTGATGTTGTCGGCGATGTCGAGGAGCTTCTCCAGGTCCCCGTCGACGCCCTCGCCCGCCTCGATCCGCTTGAGCAGCTGGACCAGCCAGTAGGTGCCCTCGCGGCAGGGGGTGCACTTGCCGCAGGACTCGTGGGCGTAGAACTCCGTCCAGCGGGTGACCGCCCGCACCACGCAGGTGGTCTCGTCGAAGACCTGGAGCGCCTTGGTGCCGAGCATCGAGCCGGCCGCCCCGACGCCCTCGTAGTCCAGCGGGACGTCGAGGTGCTCGTCGGTGAACATCGGGGTGGAGGAGCCGCCCGGGGTCCAGAACTTCAGCCGGTGCCCGGGGCGGATGCCGCCGCTGAGGTCGAGCAGCTGGCGCAGCGTGATGCCGAGCGGGGCCTCGTACTGGCCGGGGTTGGTGACGTGGCCGGAGAGCGAGTAGAGCGTGAAGCCGGGGGACTTCTCGGTGCCCAGCGCCTTGAACCACTCCTTGCCGCGGGACAGGATCGGCGGCACCGAGGCGATCGACTCGACGTTGTTGACCACCGTCGGGCAGGCGTACAGGCCGGCGATCGCCGGGAACGGGGGCCGCAGCCTGGGCTGGCCGCGGCGGCCCTCCAGGGAGTCCAGCAGCGCCGTCTCCTCGCCGCAGATGTAGGCGCCGGCGCCGGCGTGCACGGTGATGTCGAGGTCGGTGCCGGAGCCGAGGATGTTCCGGCCCAGCAGCCCCGCCCCGTACGCCTCGGCGACGGCCGCGTGCAGCCGGCGCAGCACCGGGACGACCTCGCCGCGCAGGTAGATGAAGGCGTGGTCGCAGCGGATCGCGTAGGAGGCGATGATCATGCCCTCGATCAGCGCGTGCGGGTTGGCGAACAGCAGCGGGATGTCCTTGCAGGTGCCCGGCTCGGACTCGTCGGCGTTGACCACCAGGTAGTGCGGCTTGCCGTCGTTCTGCGGGATGAACTGCCACTTCATGCCGGTGGGGAAGCCGGCGCCGCCGCGGCCGCGCAGGCCGGCGTCCTTGACCAGGGCGATCACGTCGTCCGGCGGCATGGCGAGGGCCGCCTTGAGGCCCTCGTAGCCGTGGTGGCGGCGGTAGGTGTCGAGCGTCCAGGGGCGGCTGTCGTCCCAGGAGTCGGACAGGACCGGGGTGAGCAGCTTCTCGGCCGGCTCGGCGGCGGTCATCACGCCTCGCTCCCTTCCTGGCCGTTGGTCGGCTGGCCGTTGCCCGGTTGGCCGTTGACGGGCTGGCTGTCGGCGGGCTGGCCGTTGCCCGGTTGACCATTGGCGGGCTGACCGTTGGCTGCCCGGCGGGGGGACTCGGGGCGGGGGGAGACCACCTTGGTGCCGGGGGTGCCGGGCAGGGCCTCGCCGCGGGCCAGCCGCAGGCCGGCCAGGGAGGGCGCGCCGCCGGCGCCGGACTCGTCGTTGGCGCCCGGGCGCTCGTCGGGGAAGCCGGCCAGGATCCGGGCGGTCTCCTTGAAGCCGCACAGCCGGGCGCCGCGGGTGGGCCTGACCTCGCGGCCGGCGCGCAGGTCGTCGACCAGCTGCCGGGCGCTCTCCGGCGTCTGGTTGTCGAAGAACTCCCAGTTGACCATCACCACGGGCGCGTAGTCGCAGGCCGCGTTGCACTCGATGTGCTCGATCGAGAGCTCGCCGTCCTCGGTGGTCTCGTTGTTGCGGATGCCCAGGTGCTCCTGGAGCTCGGCGAAGATCTGGTCGCCGCCGAGCACCGCGCACAGGGTGTTGGTGCAGACCCCCACGTGGTACTTCCCGGCCGGGCGGCGCCGGTACATGGTGTAGAAGGTCGCGACCGCGGTGACCTCGGCGGTGGTGAGGTCCAGCTGCTCGGCGCAGAAGCGGATCCCGGTCGGGCTGACGAAGCCCTCCTCGGCCTGCACCAGGTGAAGCAGCGGCAGCAGCGCCGAACGGGGCTGCGGGTAGCGGGCGATCAGCTCGGCGGCGTCGGCGGCCAGCCGGGCGTGCACCTCCTCGGGGTACGGTGCGGCCGGCAGCGCCGGCAGTCCCAGTTCGACGTTGGTCACCGGTCCACGCCTCCCATCACCGGGTCGATCCCGGCCACCGCGACGATGACGTCGGCCACCTGGCCGCCCTCGCACATCGCCGCCATCGTCTGCAGATTGGTGAACGACGGATCCCGGAAGTGGACCCGGTACGGGCGCGTCCCGCCGTCGCTGACCACGTGCACGCCCAGCTCGCCCTTGGGCGACTCGACCGCCGCGTACGCCTGGCCGACCGGGACCCGGAAGCCCTCGGTGACCAGCTTGAAGTGGTGGATCAGGGCCTCCATCGAGGTGCCCATGATCTTGCGGATGTGGTCGAGGGAGTTGCCCATCCCGTCCGGACCGACGGCCAGTTGGGCCGGCCAGGCGATCTTCTTGTCGGCCACCATCACCGGGCCCGGCCGCAGCCGGTCCAGGCACTGCTCGACGATCCGCAGCGACTGCTTCATCTCCTCCAGGCGGATCAGGAAGCGACCGTAGGAGTCGGCGCTGTCCGCGATCGCGACCTCGAAGTCGTAGTCCTCGTAACCGCAGTACGGGTCGGTCTTGCGCAGGTCGTGCGGCAGGCCGGTGGCGCGCAGGATCGGGCCGGTGGCGCCGAGGGCCAGGCAGCCCGGCAGGTCCAGGAAGCCGACGTCGACCAGGCGGGCCTTGAACACCGGGTTGCCGGTGGCGAGCTTGTCGTACTCGTGCATCCGGGAGCGGAAGACCTTGACCGCCTCGCGGATCTGGTCGACGGCGCCGGGCGGCAGGTCCTGGGCGAGGCCGCCGGGGCGCACGTACGCGTGGTTCATGCGCAGGCCGGTGACCAGCTCGAAGACGTCCAGGATCAGCTCGCGGTCCCGGAAGCCGTAGATCATCAGCGTGGTGGAGCCGATCTCCATGCCGCCGGTGGCCAGGCAGACCAGGTGCGAGGCGATCCGGTTGAGCTCCATCATCATCACCCGGATGACGCTGGCGCGGTCCGGGACGTCGCCGGTGATGCCGAGCAGCTTCTCGACCGCCAGGCAGTAGGCGGTCTCGTTGAACAGCGGGGTCAGATAGTCCATGCGGGTCACGAAGGTGGTGCCCTGGACCCAGCTGCGGAACTCCATGTTCTTCTCGATGCCGGTGTGGAGGTAGCCGATGCCGCAGCGGGCCTCCTTCACCGTCTCGCCGTCGATCTCCAGGATCAGCCGCAGCACGCCGTGGGTGGACGGGTGCTGGGGACCCATGTTGACGATGATGCGCTCGTCGTCGGCCCGGCCGACCGCCTCGACCACCTCGCCCCAGTCGCCGCCGGTGACGGTGAAGACCCGACCCTCGGTGGTCTCGCGGGCGTCCGCTTCCTCGGTCTCTCCAAAGTGCTGGGTGTTCATCAGCTGTACGACCTCCGCTGGTCGGGAGCCGGGATCTGGGCACCCTTGTACTCGACGGGGATGCCGCCGAGCGGGTAGTCCTTGCGCTGCGGGTGACCCAGCCAGTCGTCCGGCATCATGATCCGGGTGAGCGCCGGGTGGCCCTCGAAGACCAGGCCGAAGAAGTCGTAGGCCTCGCGCTCGTGCCAGTCGTTGGTCGGGTAGACGCTCACCACGGAGGGGATGCGCGGGTCGGCGTCCGGCGCGGTGACCTCCAGCCGGATCAGCCGGCCGTGGGTGATCGAGCGCAGGTGGTAGACCGCGTGCAGCTCGCGCCCCTTGTCGCCGGGGTAGTGAACGCCGCTCACTCCCAGGCACAGTTCGAAGCGCAGCGCCGGGTCGTCGCGCAGGATCCGGACCGTCCTCAACAGGTGGCCGCGGTCGACGTGGAAGGTGATCTCGCCGCGGTCGACCACGGTCTTCCCGATCACCTCGACCGGGTCCAGGCCCTGCTCCTCCAGGGCGCCCTCCAGCTCGTCGGCCACCTCGTCGAACCAGCCTCCGTACGGTCGTTCGCTCGGACCGGGCAGCACGATCGGGGCGGCCAGGCCGCCGAAGCCGGAGGTGTCGCCGCTGTCCTTGGCGCCGAACATGCCCTGGCGGCGGCCGACCACCTCGACCGGGATCTCGCGGACCGGCTGCTCGCGGCGGGTCTCGGGTACCTGGTCGTTCATCGCAGCTGCCCCCGCATCTCGCTGATCGGGGTGGCCTTCAGGGCGAGCGCCTCGCCGAGCTCCTCGGCCCGGCGCTTGTTCACGCCCAGCGGCTCGTGCTGGATCTTGTCGTGCAGCTTCAGGATCGCGTCCATCAGCATCTCCGGACGGGGCGGACAGCCGGGCAGGTAGATGTCCACCGGGACGATGTGGTCGACGCCCTGGACGATCGCGTAGTTGTTGAACATCCCACCGGACGAGGCGCAGACGCCCATCGAGATGACCCACTTGGGATTGGGCATCTGGTCGTACACCTGGCGCAGCACCGGGGCCATCTTCTGGCTCACCCGGCCCGCCACGATCATCAGGTCGGCCTGCCGGGGGGAGCCCCGGAAGACCTCCATGCCGAACCGGGCCAGGTCGTAGCGGCCCGCCCCGGTGGTCATCATCTCGATCGCGCAGCAGGCCAGACCGAAGGTGGCCGGGAAGAGTGACGCCTTGCGCACCCAGCCGGCGGCCGTCTCCACGGTCGTGAGCAGAAAGCCGCTCGGCAGCTTCTCCTCGATTCCCATCAGATCCCTCTCAATGCCCTCAAGTCCTCTGATACGTGGGCCGGTTCTGGCTTGTCCGCTCGTTCACAAGCGGCCGCGCAGCCGGCGGACGGGTGGAGTTGCCACCCCGCGCTCGGACCGCCCCGCGCTCAGTCCCACTCCAGGCCGCCGCGCCGCCACACGTAGGCGTACGCGACGAAGACGGTGGCGATGAACAGGAGCATCTCGACCAGCCCGAAGATCCCCAGGGCGTCGAAGGTCACCGCCCAGGGGTAGAGGAAGACGATCTCGATGTCGAAGACGATGAAGAGCATCGCCGTCAGGTAGTACTTGATCGGGAACCGACCGCCGCCCACGGGCTGCGGGGTCGGCTCGATGCCGCACTCGTACGCCTCCAACTTGGCCCGGTTGTAGCGCTTGGGGCCGGTGAGTGAGGCCATCACGACGGAGCCGACCGCGAACGCCGCCGCGATGGCACCGAGTACGAGGATCGGCGCGTAGGCATTCATAGCCCCCGCTCCCTCCGTCCAGTCGTCCTTGACTGCAGATCGGAACCGGCGGGTCACACTGAGGTGAACCCGCGTTCCAGTTCCCGAGATCCACCTCATGTGAGGCAGTTCACAAAGCCTGGAACGAGCGCATCCTATGCCCGTCGGCTTGTGATCTGCGACACGCAGTTCACCGTCTTCTTTGTGATCTACGACACCATGTGAATGGGGTCGAATGCGAACATGCCCAAATTTGTCGACGCAAAGCAGTCGAATGATCACAAGCCGTCGCATTTGCTCGTGAAGCGGCTGGTCAGGGGCGCGTTCCTATATCAACTATGCGCCGCTTGGAGCAAATTTCCGGGCGTCATGTTGACGTGTTATAGCGGCTCACTCGGAGGGGTGGCGGGGGGCCGAACGCTCGCTTGACCCTTCGTTCACAAGCGCTCCAGGCGGCCTTCGGCGCTGCACCGGTACTGGTCGCAGCGGACCAGGCTCCGGGTGCCCGTGCCCGTGCCCGCGCCCGCGCTCCGGGCCGGGGGCCGGGGGCCCGGGATCGCGCTCCGGGCCGGGGGCCGGGGGCCCGGGATCGCGCTCCGGGCCGGGGGCCGGTCGGTTACTGGTGGCCGGCCGCCTGCTCCCAGATCCAGGCAGCGATGCCCACCCGGTTACGGGCTCCGATCTTGCGCTGGACGTTGGCGAGGTGGTTCTTCACCGTTCCCGGTGAGATGAACAGCCCGGCACCGATCTCGGCGTTGGTCGCGCCGTCTGCCACCAGCTCGGCGATCTCCCTTTCTCTCGCGGTCAGTTCCTCCGTCGGCCCGGCTGTCGGTTGCGTCGCAGCGGCAGCCGACCTGACGCCCGGCCCGGGCTTCGGCTCCATGCCGGGGATGGCCATGTGGCGCAGGAGCCGTACGGTGATCTGCGGGCTGATCAACGCGTCCCCGGCCATCGCCGCCCGGACCGCCTCGATCAGCAGCACCGGCCCCGAGCGCTTCAGCAGGAACCCCGCCGCTCCGTGCCGCAGTGCCGTGTGCACGTACTCGTCCAGGTCGAAGGTGGTCACCACGATCACCTTGCACTGGTCGGCCAACTGGCGCGTGACCTCCAGCCCGTCGAGCTTCGGCATCCGGATGTCCGCGAGCACCACATCCGGCCGCAGCCGCCTTGCCTCCTGCACGGCTGCGGCACCGTCCGCCGCCTCCGCCACCACCACCATGTCCGGCTGGACGTCCAGGATCATCCGGAACGCACTGCGAACGTCCGCCTGGTCGTCCGCGATCAGGACCCGAACCGGCCCTTTGCCGCCACCCATCCCCGTACCTCCCCGTCACCGATCCGCCGGCGATCCGCCGACGGCCGCTACGATTCCGCCGGCCCCGCGCCGGCCTCCTCCAGCGGCAGCACCGCCCTCACCCGCCAGGCCTCCCGCTCGTGCGGGCCGGCCTCCAGCGAACCACCGAGGGCCTCCACCCGGGCCGCCAGCCCCGGCAGTCCGCTGCCGCCGCCCCGGCGAGACCGCCCCGGCGGGCCCGGTGCCCGACCGTCGTTGGTCACCGTCAGCTCCAGCCGGCCGCCGCAGCGACGGACCCTGATCTCGACCACGCGCGCGGCCGGAGCGTGCCGCCGGACATTCGTCAGGGACTCGACCACGATCCGGTGGACGGTGCCCTCCACCTCGCGTGGAACCGACTCCTCCGGCAGCTCCAACCGGACTTCGGCGCCGCCGGTCGCGCTGAACCGCTCGGCCACCCCGAGGAGTTCGGCGAGCCCGGGCTGCGGGCCGCGGCCGGCGCCCTCCTCGCTGCGCAGCAGTTGCACGGTCCGGTCCAGCGAGGCCAGCGCCCGCTGCCCGGCCTGCTCTATTCGCTGGAACATCTCGGCCGCCCGGGCCGGATCGATCCCCACCAGATAGGCCCCCGCCTGGGCCTGGGCGACCATGCCGCTGACGTCGTGCGCCACGAAGTCGTGCAGGTCATGGGCCAGTTCGAGTCGCTGTGCCCGCCGGGCCTCGGCCACCGCCTTCCTGCGCCCCTCGTCCAGGCCCCGGAGGTAGAGCCCGACCAGCACGGCCGGCAGGGAGAGCATCGACCCGAACCCGAAGAGCGTGAGCGTGTCCGCGGGCCCCTCGACGAACGCGAACCGGGACGGCCAGAGGGCGACCGCTCCGCAGGCCGTCCAGGCCGCCGCCGCACACCGCGGACCGTCCTCGGCGCGCAGGCTGACGACCACGGCCAGCAGCAGGACGGCCAGCTCGGCCAGGCCCGCCAGCCCGGCCCAGCGCTGCCCCTCCGCCCAGCGGCCGAGGAGCCAGACGGCGACCGTGACCACGACCGACACCGCCCCGAGCGCCAGCGTCACGGCCACCGGCCCGTACCGCCGCCGCGCCGACCAGGCCGGCGGCACCAGGACCAGGACGACCCCGGACAGGATCTGAGTCATCGTCACCACCTCTCCTCGACTCTTCGACTGCCGTCACACTACGACGCCCCCAGGCGGTGCGCCTGTGCCGATCGGCACATTTCAGAGGCCGGTTGAGCAGGAGGGACAGCCCGATCGGCATCTGCCGCGAACCCCCGCCGGGCCTCCAGTCTTGAGTCATCGCACCGGCCACGGAGGCCGGAGCCGAGAGGAGGCCACCACCGTGTCGAAGCTCGTGATCAATGCCCGCGCCACCACCCACCGGGCCGGCGCCACCGCCCCGGACGTCCCGCCCGCGCCGCGCTGGGCCCGGCTCGCCGCCAAGGCCGCCGTCCTCACCACCGTCCCCTCGGGGCTGTGGCGGATCGCCTTCGGGTTCGGCGCCCCGCTCGGCTTCACCGGCGCGACGGCCGCGGCCTACGCCGAACACCAACCGGGCTGGGGCACGGTCTACTGCGTGGCCCTGAGCGCCCTGGCCGAGTCGCTGGCCTTCCTGACGCTGGGCCTGGTCCGGCCCTGGGGGCTGGTGGCGCCCCGGTGGATCCCGCTGATAGGCGGCCGCCGGGTCCGGCCGCTCGCCGCGATCGTCCCGGCGCTGCTGGGCTCGGTGGTGCTCACGTTCCTCGGCATGGAGGGGCTGTTCGGCGGCTGGGCCCACAACCTGGCCGACCCCGACTCGCCGCAGGGCTTCGCCGCCGTCGTGATGACGCTCGCCTACCTGCCCCTGGTCGCCTGGGGCCCGCTGCTCGGCGCGGTCGCGCTCGACTACGCCCGCCGGACGCTGCGGCGGCGCCGGTGACGAGGGCGGCCGGTCACACCGGAGTCGGCTCTGGGCTCGGCCCCGTCGCATCGGTCTCGTTCGGGCCCCCGTCCCCGGCCGGGCCGGGCACGGGTTCGGGCGTGGGCACCGGTGCGGTGCGTCGGCCCCACTCGGTCGCGACCAGCACCAGGGCCCCGCCGAGCAGGGCGAGCGGGCCCATCCGGTTCCCGGCCACGGTGATGCCGAAGACGGCGGCCCACAGCGGCTCGGTGCCGAGCAGCAGGCTGACGCGGGAGGGCGAGGTGGCCCGCACGGCCCACATCTGGACGAAGAAGGCGAACAGGGTGCAGAACAAGGACAGATGCAGCAGCCAGGCCCACTGGCCGGCCCCGTACGAGCGCGCGACCGTCCAGGGCGCGGGCCCCGCCAGGAGCGCGACGACGGCGAACACCCCGGTGGACACGGCGAGTTGGACCAAGGTGACGGCGAGCATGTCGGTGTCGCGGACGGCCCGGGTGCGGGCCATGGCGAGGACGTATGCGGTCCGGACGAGGGCGGCGCCCAGCACCAGCAGGTCACCGAGCGCGGGAGGGCGCAGCCCGCCGTCGCCGGTGAGCAGGGCGACGCCGAGGACGGCCAGTCCGGCGGCCGTGAGGAAGGCCTTCGGTGGCGCGGTCCGGCCGAGGGCGCTCTCGCCGAGCGGGGTCAGCACCATCGCGAGGCTGATGATCAGCCCGGCGTTGGTCGCGGAGGTGTGCACGGCTCCGTAGGTCTCCAGCAGGAAGATCCCGCTGAGCACCAGCCCCAGCGCGGCGCCGCCGAGCCACTCGGCGCGGCTCAGCCTCCGCAGGGCGCGCCAGGCGACGGCCCCGAGCAGCGGCAGCACCAGCCCGAACCGCAGCACGAGCATCGCCACGACCGTCCGCGGCTCGGCCACCCGCTGGACGGCGAGGAAGCTCGACCCCCACACCACGGCCACGAGCAGGACCGGAAGATCACGAAGGACCGACGAGGGCGACCTCTTGGACAGGTCGGGCAAGGAGGCTGACATGCGAAAGACCCCTCCGAACGGACGGAACCGGCAGGCGCGAGTACCGTACGGCGTCGGACGGACCCAGGAGCCGGGAGAAAGGCCCGGCGGTGGACGGGGTGGAGCACAGAGCAAGGGTGCGCCATCTTCGCGCACCGGGCCGCCGGTGATCAATGCCCTGCGGGGGCGCGAGTGGATCAGACGGCGAGCAGACCGTTCGCCGCGGCGATCGCCTCGATGTCGGCCGGGGTGCCGGACATGATCGCGCGGACGTGTTCGGTGACCAGCTCGGTCGGCCAGTCCCACCAGGCCGCACGGAGAAGGCGCGCGGTGTCGGCCTCGTCGAAGCGGCAGCGGATCGGGCGGGCCGGATTGCCGCCGACGACGGTGTACGGCTCGACGTCGGAGGTGACCATCGCTCCGGCCGCGATGATCGCGCCGTCGCCGATCCGGACGCCGGGCAGGACGGTGGCCCCGTGGCCGAACCAGACGTCGTTGCCGATCACGGTGTCGCCCCGGCTGGGCAGGCCCGCGACGATGTCGAGGGTCTGCTCCGTCCAGCTGCCGCCGAACATGGTGAACGGGAAGGTGGAGACTCCGATGGTCGGGTGAGCGGCGCCGGCCATCAGGAACCGGGTGCCGGTGGCGATCGCGCAGTACTTGCCGATCAGCAGCCGCTCGGGGCCGTACGCGTAGAGGACGTTGCGCTCCTCGAAGCGGGTGGCTCCATCGGGGTCGTCGAAGTAGGTGTACTCGCCGACCTCGATCCGCGGGTCGGTGACGAGCGGGCGCAGCAGGACGACCCGGTCGTGACCGGCGAGCGGGTGGAGGGCGGCGGGGTCGGGAATGGCGGTGGCGGACACGCAGGCTCCTCTCGTAATGCGACTTGAGTCGCATTACGATGAGCATCGCACGACCGCCACCCCACAGCAAGCGTTAACGCGACTGGAGTCGACTTTGACTGAATCAGCCTGCCCTGAGCCGGAGCCCCGCACCCCCACACCGCGCCCCGGCGGCCGCAGCGCCCGGGTCCGGGCGGAAGTGGTCGCCGCCACGCTCGCCGAGGTGACGACCAAGGGGTACGACGGCCTCACCGTCGAGGCGGTCGCCACCCGCTCCGGCGTCCACAAGGCGACCCTCTACCGGCGCTGGGGCGGGGTCGACGGCCTGGTTGCCGACGCCCTGACCGCCTCCGCCGATCAGCCCTGGCCCCTGCCCGACACCGGAGACCTCCAGGAGGACCTCCGGCGGATCACCCAGGAGGTGTTCAGCGTCTTCACCGACCCGGAACTCGGCCTCACGCCCACCGCGCTGATCTCCGCGGCCCAGCGCTCGGACGTCGGCGCGGCCGCCCTGCGCGCCTTCTTCGCGGCCCGCCACCGCCAGGCCGCCGAGGTGGCCGAACGGGCCGTCGCCCGGGGCGAACTGCCCGCCGGCACGGACGGCGCCGAGGTGGTCCGGGCCGCCACCGCACCGCTCTACTACCGGCTGTTCGTCTCCGGCGAGCCGCTCGAAGCCCGCACCGCCGAGCGGGCCGCCGACGCCGCGGCCCTGGCCGCCCGCGCCGGACTCTTCGCACCCACCCCGACTGCCCTGGAGTCCAACTGACGAACCCTCACGCTCCTGCTGCCCGGGGAACCACAGCCGCCCCACCCCCTACCGCATCCCCGCCCGGCCGTGGATGATGCACCCATGACAACCCCGCCGCCCACCACCCCCCGGAAGGCCCGTCACGTGAACCGCAAGCGCTGGGCGCTGGTCGCCGCCACCGTCCTCCCGCTCGTGGCGAGCACCGGCACCGCCATCGCGGACGCCCCCGTGGCCGCCACCCCCGCCTCGGGCTGCACCTACACACCGGCCGTCCCGGCGGACAACTTCAAGGGCATCCCGGTGTTCGACGCCAAGAAGGCGGCGAAGCCCTACCGCGCGACACTGCGGACCACCCAGGGCCAGATCACCTTCGAGGCCCTGACTGACAAGGCGCCCTGCACCACCTTCTCGTTCCGGTTCCTCGCCGAGCACGACTACTTCGACCGCAGCCACTGCCACCGCCTCACCACCCAGCGGATCTACGTCCTCCAGTGCGGCGACCCGACCGGCACCGGCAGCGGCGGTCCTGGCTACTCGTTCCCGGACGAGAACCTGACCGGCGCCACCTACCCGGCCGGCACCGTGGCCATGGCCAACGCCGGCCCGAACACCAACGGCAGCCAGTTCTTCTTCGTCTGGAAGGACACCAAGCTCTCCCCCGCCTACACCCCGTTCGGCCGGATCACCGCCGGCCTGGACGTCCTCCAGAAGATTGCCGCCGGAGGCGAGGACGACCAGAACAACCCGGGCGACGGCTTCCCCAACCTCCCCGTGAACATCCGCAACGTGAAGATCAGCACCCACTGATCAGCGCCCGCCACCCGTCCCCCGCCCGCCCCTGTCCGCCCGCCCCTGTCCGCGCGCCCCCGCTCCCGTACGGTGGCAGCACCAACGACACCGCATGGGAGCAGGAGCAGCGCCGCATGGACAGCCGGATCTGGGAGAGCGTCGACCACCTGGTCGCATGGCTGGACGAGCAGGGCACGCAGTCGCCCAAGGAGGAACGGCTGCTGCGGATCCTCAAGCTCTCCGAGGAGGTCGGCGAGGTCGGCGCGGCAGTGATCGGCGCCACCGGTCAGAACCCGCGCAAGGGCGTCACTCACACCTGGGAGGACGTCCAGCACGAACTCTGCGACGTCGTCTTCTCAGCCCTCGTCGCCCTCAGGACCCTCACCCCCGACGCGTCCCGGGTCTTCGCCGAACGCCTCGCCTACGTCGAACAGCGCTCCGCCGCCTCCCGCCGAACGCCGGACGCCGCCCCAGCCCCGACAGAAACGCCCGAAGAGGCGTAGCCGACCGCTCCGTCCGGGGCTGGGCACCTCCGCGGCAGGAGTCAGCCATCCGCTCGGAGCGCGGTGAGGAGGCTGCCGCGGTGGGCTACGGCGCCGCGGTCCACGGGATGCCGGTCCCGAGCCGAACGCCCGGGGCGAACGCCCGGGGCGAACGTCCGAGCCGAACGCCCGGGGCGAACGCCCCGGGCCCCGGGTCAGGCGTTCGGCGCGACCCTGGCGAGGCCGTTGATCACGCGGTCCATCGCGTCGCCGCCCTGCGGGTCGGTGAGGTTGGCGAGCAGCTTGAGGGTGAAGCGCATCAGCATCGGGTGGGTGAGGCCGCGCTGGGTGGCGATCTGCATCACCTTGGGGTTGCCAATGAGCTTCACGAAGGCCCGGCCCAGCGTGTAGTAGCCGCCGTACACGTCCTTGAGGATGCGCGGGTAGGCCTGGAGGGCGCGCTCGCGGCCGCCGTCGGTGACCCGGGCGAGGGCCTGCACGATGACCCCGGCGGCGATCTGGCCGGATTCCATCGCGTAGGCGATGCCCTCGCCGTTGAACGGGTTGACCATGCCGCCCGCGTCGCCGACGAGCAGCAGGCCGCGGGTGTAGTGCGGCTGCCGGTTGAAAGCCATCGGCAGCGCGGCGCCGCGGATCGGCTCGGTCATGTTCTCGGGGGTGTAGCCCCACTCCTCCGGCATGCCGGCGCACCAGGCCTTGAGCACCTCGCGCCAGTCCAGCTCGCCGAACGCCGGCGATGAGTTGAGGATGCCGAGGCCGACGTTGGAGGTGCCGTCGCCCATGCCGAAGACCCAGCCGTACCCGGGCAGCAGCTTGCGGTCACCGTCGCGGGTGTCCCACAGCTCCAGCCAGGACTCCAGGTAGTCGTCGTCGTGGCGCGGCGAGGTGAAGTAGGTGCGGTAGGCGACGCCCATCGGGCGGTCCTCGCGCCGGTGCAGGCCCATGGCGAGCGAGAGCCGGGTGGAGTTGCCGTCGGCGGCGACCACCAGCGGGGCCCGGAAGGTGACCGGCCGCTTCTCGTCGCCGAGCTTGGCGGTGACGCCGACGATCCGGCCGGTGCGCTCGTCCAGGACCGGGCCGCTGACGTTGCAGCGCTCGTAGAGCCGCGCACCGGCCTTCTCGGCCTGACGGGCCAGCAACTCGTCGAAGTCGGCGCGCTTGCGGACCAGGCCGTAGTCGGGGAAGGAGGACAGCTCGGGCCAGTCCAGCTCCAACCGGACGCCGCCGCCGATGATGCGCAGGCCCTTGTTGTGCAGCCAGCCGTTCTCGGTGGAGACGTCGATGCCCATGTCCACCAGCTGCTTGGTGGCACGCGGGGTCAGGCCGTCGCCGCACACCTTCTCGCGCGGGAAGGCGGTCTTCTCCAGCAGCAGCACGTCCAGCCCGGCCTGGGCCAGGTAGTAGGCGGTGGTGGAGCCGGCCGGGCCCGCGCCGACCACGATGACGTCGGCCGTGCTCTCCACGGGGCTGTCCGGCTTCGTCAGATCGGCTGCGGTCTCGGACACGTGGACACACTCCTGGAACTGCGGCTGGGGGACGGCGGCTTTGTCTCCGGCAGTCTAGTTCCGCTCACACCACCGGCTGCGCCCCCGCCCCGACCACCGGCCGCGAACCGCCCCCGGCCACCGGCCGCGAACCGGCCCCGCCCCTCCGAGCAAGGCGGCCGCCGCGTCCATCACGTCCATCACGTCCGCCGCGAATCCACCGCCCGGCTACGCGATCTTGTACGCCCGGTGCAGCGCGACGATCCCGCCGGTCAGGTTCCGCCAGGCGACCTTCGACCAGCCGTTGTCCTGGAGCCTGGCGGCCAGGCCCGGCTGGTCCGGCCAGGCCCGGATGGACTCGGCGAGGTAGACGTACGCGTCCGGGTTGCTGCTGACGGCGGTGGCCACCGGCGGCAGCGCGCGCATCAGGTACTCGGTGTAGACCGTCCGGAACGGCGTCCAGGTCGGGGTGGAGAACTCGCAGATCACCAGCTTGCCGCCGGGCTTGGTGACCCGCAGCATCTCGCGCAGCCCCGCGTCGGTGTCCTGGACGTTGCGCAGCGCGAAGGAGATCGTCACCGAGTCGAAGGTGTCGTCCGCGAACGGCAGCCGGGTGGCGTCGCCGGCGGTGAGCGCCAGCTCGGGGTGGCGGCGCTTGCCTTCGGCGAGCATGCCGACCGAGAAGTCGCACGGGACGACCTTCGCACCGGCCTCGACGAAGGGCAGCGAGGAGGTGCCGGTGCCGGCCCCGAGGTCGAGCACGATGTCGCCCGGTCCGGCGTCCACCGCCTCGGCCACCGCCCGGCGCCAGGCGCGGGCCTGGCCCAGGGAGAGCACGTCGTTGGTGCGGTCGTACTTGGCCGCGACGTCGTCGAACATGGCGGCGACTTCGTGCGGCTGCTTGTCCAGAGAGGCTCGGGTCACGCCCCCCATTGTTCACCCTCGCACGGACACCCCGACCAAGGGGGCACGCCGACCCTCGGGGCGCACCTGGAGCCCCACCCGCCGGGCCACACCCACGGGCCCGTCAGTGCCGAGCCCGCCGCCCGCCAGCGCCGAGCCCACGCCCACGCCCGCGCCCGTCAGCACCGAGCCCGCCGCCCGTCAGTGCTGAGCGCGCCGCCCGCCCGCGCGGCGCCGCCGGCGGGACCGCTTGCCGTGCGTTATCGCGGGCATCCCGTCCGCCAGCGCCCCGGTCGCCAGGGCGAGGTTGGCGGCCAGCTTCCCCTTCCCGCTGCGGACCGCGAGGGCCTTGTGGTGCCGCCGGATGCGCAGCACGCAGATCAGGAAGAGCACGACGCCCACCGGCACGCTGAACCGGGCCAGGCCCACGCCCACCGGCTGCGGGTAGGTGTCGCCGCAGATCCGGACCGCGCCCGGGTCGTCGGCGGCGTGTTCCAGGCAGACCTTGTCGCCGAGCCTGGCGCCGTCCGAGAGCGGAAGCGCGGCCGCGGTGTGCGGTTCGCCGCCGGCCCGGTAGCTGACGGCGCTGTAGGTGCCGCCGCCGGTCGGGAGCTGGGTGACGACCCCCTCGACTCTCACCGGGTGCGCCTCGATCCGGTCGGCCTGGTCGGCCTGACGCCAACCCAGCAGGCACATGCCGACGGCCAGCACGGCGCTGAGCACGGCGGCGAGGTACCAACCACGGCCCAACCGCGGGATGCGCGGCGGGGGAACGGTCGCGGTTCGCATGGTTCCTGTCCTGGCTTGCCTTCGGGGCCGGGGACACGGCCCCGCCGCCCGCGGGCGCGGGCGGTGGTGTGGTGAGGGTACGGAGTGAGCTGTCCGGGATCGTATCCGCTGGCGGCCCCTCAGGTCACGATGAAAGGGCAATCACTCTCCGGAACCGGCACCGGAGTTCGAGTGCACACGAAGGAAGTCCCGTACGCCACGAGGGATTCCGGCTACTGGCGGGTACGTCGCGCCCGCCGTGACGGTCGTCTCACCGTCGGCGGTACACCAACCGCCCGCCCAGAACCGTGGCCAGGCACCCGCCCGCCGCCGGTTCGACGTCCGCGGCACCCGCGACGCCGACGGCACCACCGGCACCCCCGGCACTCCCGGCACCCGCGACCGCGAACACCGCGAAGTCCGCCCGCCCCCCGGCCGCCACCCGCCCGTACACGGCCTGCGCCAACGGCAGCACCGCCAGCGGATCCAGCGGCCCCACGCCCCCACCCGAGGAACCGGAAGAGCCGGAGCCAGGCAGCCCCACCACCCCCGACCGCGCCACCGCCGTCCGCACCGAGGCCCGCTCGAAGGGCCCGGCCACCGCCGTCACCCCGTACCCGAGCATCCGCTGCAGCCCCCGCCGCGCGCTGGCCCCGCAGCGCGTCTCGTCCGCGGACCCGGCCAGCCCGTCCGCGACGGGTTCGAGGCCGATCTCCTCCCGTGGATCCGGGTGGTACGCCCGTTCCAGCAGCCAGTGTCCGTACGGATTGCGCAGCCCGGGGGCGAGCACGGCCGCTCCCCAGTCCCGCACCCGCGCGCCCGGGTGCGCGGCCGCCAGTTCCTCGTACGGCCCGACCGCCTCCACCAGCTCGCCACGCACCACCACCGCCCCGTCGGCGATGGACGGGGCGGTGGGATCGGCCGGGTCGGGCAGCAGGAACGCCGCCCGGTGCAGGGTCAGCATGACGGGGTCAGCATGACGGGGTCAGGGCACCGTGGGGAGAGGGGTCAGTTGTCCAGGATCTTCAGCTCGGGGTGCGCGGTGCCGCCCTCGATCGCCGTGGAGGCGATGTGCGAGGCGACCCGCGGGTCGACCGGGTCGTTGGCCGGGTCGTCCAGCACGCGCAGGTGCTCGTAGGTGGTCGAGCGCTGCGCCGGGACGCGGTCGGCGGCCCGGATGAGGTGGATCAGCTCGGTGAGGTTGGAGCGGTGCTTGGCACCCGCCGCCGAGACGACGTTCTCCTCCAGCATCACGGACCCGAGGTCGTCCGCACCGTAGTGCAGCGACAGCTGGCCGGCCTCCTTGCCGGTGGTGAGCCAGGAGCCCTGGATGTGGGCGACGTTGTCGAGGAACAGGCGGGCGATCGCGATCATCCGCAGGTACTCGAAGACGGTGGCCTGGGTCGAGCCCTTCAGGTGGTTGTTCTGCGGCTGGTAGGTGTACGGGATGAACGCCCGGAAGCCGCCGGTGCGGTCCTGCACGTCGCGGATCATCCGCAGGTGCTCGATCCGCTCGGCGTTGGTCTCGCCGGTGCCCATCAGCATGGTGGAGGTGGACTCCACGCCGAGGCCGTGGGCGATCTCCATGATCTCCAGCCAGCGCTCGCCGGACTCCTTCAGCGGGGCGATCGCCTTGCGCGGCCGCTCCGGAAGCAGTTCGGCGCCGGCGCCGGCGAAGGAGTCCAGGCCCGCCTTGTGGATCCGGGTGATGGCCTCCTCGACGGAGACGCCCGAGATCCGCGCCATGTGCTCGACCTCGGAGGCACCCAGCGAGTGGATCACCAGCTGCGGGAAGTCGGCCTTGATCGCCGAGAACGCGCGCTCGTAGTACTCCACGCCGTAGTCCGGGTGGTGGCCGCCCTGGAACATGATCTGGGTGCCGCCCAGCTCGACCGTCTCGGCGCAGCGGCGCAGGATCTCGTCGAGCTCGCGGGACCAGCCCTTGTCGCTCTTCGGCGGCACGTAGAAGGCGCAGAACTTGCACGCCGTCACGCAGACGTTGGTGTAGTTGATGTTGCGCTCGATGATGTACGTCGCGATGTGCTCGGTACCCGCGTAGCGTCGGCGGCGCACCGCGTCGGCGGCGGAGCCGAGCGCGTGCAGCGGCGCCGAGCGGTAGAGCTCCAGCGCCTCCTCCGGGGTGATCCGGCCGCCGGCGGCGGCCCGGTCGAGCACGGCCTTCAGGTCGGTGCTGGACGCATCGAGGGTGGTCGCTGCGAGCTCGGTCACCTGGCGGCCTTCTCTCTCTCAAGTGCTACTGGGGTACGGCCGAACCAGCCTACGCCAGCACATTCGGCCGCCCACCTCCGCTGTCACCCCCGGCGACGACGCCCGTCCCCCAGCGACGACGCCGGTCACCCGGCGGCAGGGCCCGTCGCCCCGCGGCAGGGCCCGTCGCCCCGCGGCAGGGCCCGTCACCCAACCGGCGGGACCGGTCACCCCACCGGCAGGGCCGCCGGCTCCAGCAGCCGTACCGCGACGTCCGGGGCGAACCCGCTGTCGTGCGCGACCCGCCGGGCGAACTCGGAGACGCCGGCCAGCTGCCGCTCGCCGAGCGAGAAGTCGAGCGCCTCGCTGAAGTACCGTTCCAGCACGTCCGCCCCGAAGGACTCCCAGCGGGCGGCCTGCTCCGCCACCTTGGCGGCCTCGACCAGCGACAGGTCGCGGGACTCCAGGAAGGCCCGGTGCACCGCGGCGGTCAGTTCCGGGGCGCGCTCGGCGAACTCGCGCCGCACCGCCCAGACCGCGAAGACGAACGGCAGGCCGGTCCACTCCTTCCACATCTCGCCGAGGTCGTGGACGGTGAGCCCGAGGTCGGCGGCCTGTCCGAGGTAGGCGCGCAGGGCCGGGTCGCCGATCAGGACGGCGGCGTCGGCCTCGGCGAGCATCGCGCTGAGGTCCGGCGGGCAGCTGAAGTAGTCCGGGCGCACGCCCTCGCGCTCCTCCAGGAGCAGCCGGGCGAGCCGCACGGAGGTGCGGCTCGTGGAGCCGAGGGCGACCCTGCGGCCGTCGAGGTCGGCGAGCGGCACCTTGCTCACGATCAGGCAGGACATCACCGGGCCGTCGCTGCCGACCGCGATGTCCGGCAGGACCAGCAGGTCGTCCGCGTTGCGCAGGTACTCCACGCAGGTGATGGGGCCGATGTCGAGGGCGCCGCCGACGAGCTGGTCGCTCAGCTTCTCGGGGGTGTCCTTGGTGAGGTCCAGGTCGAGCAGGTTGCCGGTCCTGGCGAGCCCCCAGTAGAGGGGTACGCAGTTCAGGAACTGGATGTGGCCGACCCTGGGCCTGACCGGGGTGTCCGGGGTGTTCTGCCGGGGCTCCCGCGTCCGCGCGTCCGGGGTTCGTGCTTCCGGTGCTGCCACTGCGCCGCTCCCTTGCTGTTCGTGCCTCCCCGCAGCGTATGCCTGCTGTTCACGGCGGCCCGCACCGGCCACCCGACACGCCCTCACGCGGCTCCGGCACGCCTTTCCGCGACCGCTCCCGCCCTTACGACACGCGCCTTCCACGCCGCAAGTGACCTCTGGTCGTCACAGCGGCCGCATGCTAGCGTTGCCCTCAGTTGCAGTTTGATTCCCCTTGCAGTACTTGAAGCCTGCGGAGCATGTAACCGCAGGCTTTTTGTAGTTTTTCAGCAATATCGAAAAATTTCGGACACGTCCGGAGGCAGGGCGATCAGCGCAGCGGACCGGGTGTCACACGGTGTGGCCCCCGACACGCATCGCAAGGAGAACGGCATGGCTCAGGGAACCGTCAAGTGGTTCAACGCTGAGAAGGGCTTCGGCTTCATCGCCCAGGAGGGCGGCGGCCCCGACGTCTTCGTTCACTACTCCGCCATCAACGCGAACGGCTTCCGCTCGCTGGAGGAGAACCAGCAGGTCACCTTCGACGTCACCCAGGGCCCGAAGGGCCCGCAGGCGGAGAACGTCAGCGCTGTCTGACCATCCTCTGATGATCTGATCGCTCGGGACCCGTACGGGTCCGCCGGCGGCGCCCGACAGCCGCCACCATGAGCACAAGAGCAGTACCCAAGGGGGCCCGCCCATCCGGCGGGCCCCCTGCCTTTTCGAAAGCCGCGAACCGGACGGAAGTTCGGGTGCGGAACGAAGGGATGCGGAAAGCCCTCTCCCGTCACCGGGAGAGGGCCCTTTCCGTCGCGGATCGAACGCCCCCTCTGACGTCCGATCGGACATCCGACCTCCGGCCGAGCGGCCGGGCCGGAAGGCCGGACGAGCCTCAGGCCGCGGCCGCGGCCGGCTCGCCCTGACCGGCGGCGACGGCCGGCTTCGCGTCCTCCTCGTACAGGTCCCCGGAGGGGTTGTTGTACGCGGCGACGTCCAGGATCCGCTCCCGGGCGGCGACCACGATCGGCACGACGACCTGGCCGGCGACGTTGGTCGCGGTGCGCATCATGTCCAGGATCGGGTCGATGGCGAGCAGCAGGCCGACGCCCTCCAGCGGCAGGCCCAGGGTGGACAGGGTCAGCGTCAGCATGATGATCGCGCCGGTGAGGCCCGCGGTGGCGGCCGAGCCGACCACCGAGACGAAGGCGATCAGGATGTAGTCCTTGATGCCCAGCTCGACGTTGAAGACCTGGGCGACGAAGATCGCGGCGACGGCCGGGTAGATCGAGGCGCAGCCGTCCATCTTGGTGGTGGCGCCGAACGGCACCGAGAAGGACGCGTACTCGCTCGGGACGCCGAGGCGCTCGGTGACGCGGCGGGTGACCGGCAGGGTGCCGACCGAGGAGCGGGAGACGAAGGCCAGCTGGATCGCGGGCCAGGCGCCCTTGAAGAAGTGCACCGGGTTGAGCCCGGCGGCGAAGCGCAGCACCAGCGAGTAGACGACGAACAGCACCAGGGCGCAGCCGAGGTAGATGTCCAGGGTCAGCGTGGCGAAGGGCTTCAGCAGGTCCCAGCCGTACTTCGCGACGGACTTGCCGATCAGGCCGAGGGTGCCGAGCGGGGAGAGCCGGATGACCCACCACAGCGCGGTCTGGGTCAGCTCCAGCACGGACTCGCTGAGCTTGAGGACCGGCTCGGCCTTGGCGCCGAGCTTGATGATCGCCGCGCCGACCACGACCGCCAGGAAGACGATCTGGAGGACGTTCACCTTGGCGAAGGAGTCGACGATGTTGGTCGGGAAGATCCCGGTCAGGAAGTCGACCCAGGTGCCCTTGGAGTCGAGCGCCTTGAGGCCCTCGGTCTTCAGGTTGGTGCCCTCGCCCGGGTTGGTCAGCAGGCCCAGGCCGATGCCGATGCCGACCGCGATCAGCGAGGTGATCATGAACCAGAGCAGCGTGCGGGTGGCCAGGCGGGCCGCGTTGGTCACGTTGCGCAGGTTGGCGACGCTCACCACGATCGCGGTGAACACCAGCGGCGGGACGGCCAGCTTGAGCAGCTGGACGAAGGTCTTGCCGATGGTCTCCAGAGTGGTGGCCAGCCAGGAGATGTCGGCGGCGCGGGCCAGGTAGCCGAGGCCGACGCCGAGCACGAGGCCGGCGACGATCTGCACCCAGAAGGGCGTCTTGCGGATGCGGGCGAGCACGGACGGCGACGTGGTCGCCTCGGGCGCTGTGGACATGGGGGAGCGTCTCCGGGGAGGGCGTTGCTGACGGTGAGGTGGGGGCGGAGCAGGCGGCACGGCGCGGGGCCGGACGGAAGAGGTCGGGCCCCCGGTCAGGGGCGTGCCGCCGCGGTACAGCACAGGGCAGTACAGCGCGGGGCGCGACAACGGCGCGGGCTGTCCACAGCACCGGCCAGAGCACACGGGCGGGCGGCGCCGGGCAGCTGGCCCGGGCCGTGCATCCGCAGTGCGTCTGAGGCTGTCATGGCCGATACGTTAGCAGCAAAGGTTTGAGATGTTCAAAGTACTTGTTTGAGGTCACGCAGAGTTCCTGCCCCCTCCGGGCCCACCGCGAACTCGAACTCCGGACACGAACGAAGCTGACGCCCCATCAGACCAGCTTGACAGTCCGATTGACCGCCGAGCGGTTATACGTATAACTTTGTCGGCGTCCCCGCCCCTGCCTGCCCACCCGGAGAGGACGCCGATGGGCTACCTCGCCCTGCTCCGTGCCCCGCACGTCACCCGCCTGCTGCTCGGCACCCTGCTCGGCCGTCTGCCCGCCGGCATGACCGCCCTCGTCATCGCCCTCGCCCTGCGCGACGCCGGGGTGCCGTACGGCCGGGTCGGACTGGCCACCTCCGCCTACGCGTTCGCCGTCGCCATCGGCGGGCCGGTGCTCGGCCGGATCGTGGACCGCACCGGGCAGCCGAGGGTCCTGCTCGCCTCCGCCGTGGTGGCCGGCGGCGGGTACGCGCTGCTCGCCCTCGCCCCCGGCTCCGCGATCGGCGCACCGGTCGGGGCCGCGATCGCCGGCCTCGCCATGCCCCCACTGGAGCCCTGCCTGCGCTCGCTCTGGCCGGACGTGGTCGAGGAGGAGCAGCTCGACACCGCGTACGCCTTCGACTCCGCCTCCCAGCAGACGCTCTACGTGGCCGGGCCGCTGGCCGTCGCCGCCGTCTCCGGACTGTTCAGCCCGGTCGCCGCGCTCTGGGTGGCCGCCGGGCTCGGGCTGGTCGGCGCGCTGATCGTGGCCACCACCGGGCCCGCCCGCGCCTGGCGCGCCCCGGCCCGGGAGCAGTCCGCCGGACTGCTCGGACCGCTGCGCTCCCCCGGCCTGGTGCTGCTGCTGATCGGCCTGGCCGGGGCCGGCTGGGCGGTCGGCGGCCAGAACGTGCTGTTCATCGCCTACGCCGAGCGGCACGCCGGCGAACTGCCGGGCGGCGGGAGCACCCTGCTGGCGCTGGCCGCGCTCGCCGGCCTGCTCGGCGCGCTCGCCTACGGCGCGGTCGACTGGCGGCAGAGCACGGCCAGCCGCACCTGGGCGATGGCCCTCGCGATGGCCGCCTGCTACCTGCCGCTGGTCACCCTGCCCGGGCCGTACCCGATGGCCGCGCTGGCCTTCCTCTCCGGGATCATGCTGGCCCCCCTGCTCGCGGCGGCGTTCGTGCTGGTCGCCGAACTGGCGCCGACCGGCACCGTGACCGAGGCCTTCGCCTGGCTGATCACGCTGTTCGCCACCGGCAACTCGCTCGGCTACGCCGTCTCCGGCAAGCTCGCCGAGGACTCGCTGCGCCCGGTGGCGCTGTGCGCGGTGGGCGGGATCGCGCTCGGCGGACTGCTGCTGTTCGGCGCCCGGCGCTGGTTCCACCCGGCGCCGGTGGCCACCGCCGCGCAGCCCGTCCCGGTGGGCTGACCCACCCCCACAGACGACTGTGCCCGCCGGCGGTCTGGCCGGCGGGCACAGTCTTGTCCTTCGGTCGGTTACGGATGATCAGCTGTGACGGCCCCGACGGCGCCGGGCGATCACCGTGAACAGCACGCCGGAGCCCAGGGCGACGGCGCCCAGCACGGCCGGCAGCAGGCCGGGCCCACCGGTGTGGGGCAGCTCGCCGCTCCCCTGCCCCGGGGACGGCCGCTGCGGATCCTGCGACGGGGCACCGGGCTCACCCGTGCTCGGGGCCTCGGTCGACGACGGGCCGTTCGACGGGCCGTTCGACGGGCCGTCGGTCGGGGTGCCCGACGGGGTGCCGGTCGGGCTGCCCGTCGGCGAGGGCGAACCCGTCGGCGAGTTCGTCGGCGTCGGCGAACCCGTCGGGGACGGCGAGTTCGTCGGGGACGGCGAGTTCGTCGGGGAGGGCGAGTTCGTCGGGGTGGGTGTCGGCGACGAGGTCGGAGACGGGGACGAGGTCGGCGTCGGCGAACCCGTCGGAGTCGGCGTGGGAGTAGGCGTCGGCGTGGGAGTCGGCGCATCCGCCAGTACCAGCCCCAGGTCCAGGCTCAGGTCCCGCATCCCGCCCGACAGCCGCACCGTCTGGGTGGTCCCGGTGGTCGGGTCGGCGTCCGAGTCCCGCGCCGGGTCCTTCCCCGCGTGCCGCACGGTGACCTTGGCGTCCGCCGGGACGGTCGTCAGGTCGAAGCGCACCGCGTACTCCCCGTCCGGCAGCTGGTCGAACAGGTAGTTCCCGTCCGCGTCCGTCACCGTGGTGACCGGCTTGCCCAGCTTGTCGCGGACCGGCTGTCCGGCGCCGTCCAGCAGCTCCACCCGGACGCCCGGGACGCCGCTCTCGCCGGCGTCCTGGACGCCGTTGCCGTCGCGGTCGGCCCAGACGTGGTCGCCGAGCGCGTTGTTCGGCGGTGCGGGGGCCTGGACGCCGACGCCGACCTTGGCGGGTTCGGCCGGCAGCAGCGGGCTGCCGGTGGAGTCGGTGGCGGTGTAGGCGAAGCTGTTCCACGCGAAGTCGGCGTTGCCGGCGTCCACCGAGGCGACCATCGGCCAGGTCAGGGTGAACAGTCCGCCCGACGGCAGGGTGCCCGGTCGGCTGACCCTGAACCAGGTGGCGTTGCCGGGACCGGGGAAGTCGGTGCTCCACCGGGCGCCGGCGTCGCACGGCCCGGGCACGGTGATCGCGCCGGTCGGGCAGGGCTTCGGCGAGGTGGCGTACTCGATCACCACGGTCGGATCGCTGGAGGTCAGCGGCCGGGTGAGCGAGGGCGTCCAGGCGGAGCCGCGCGGGACGTCCGGGCGCAGCAGGTAGGAGTCGCCCGGGGTGGGCAGCTTGTCGTACGCGACGAAGTCGGTGACCGGGTCGGGCGAGTCGTTGCGGACGGTCAGCCGGTAGGAGAGGCCGCCGCCGGGCGTGGTGGTGCCGGTGGTGGCGTAGTCCTGGTCGAGGTCGCCCCTGACCTCCTTGAAGGAGCGCAGCACGGCCGGGACCTGCACCTCGACCTTGGAGGAGGCGTGGCACATGGTCTCGGTGGTGTTGCCGTCGCCGTTGAGGTCGAGGGTGTCCGGGGTGCCGCTGTCGGTGCCGAAGTAGGAGCAGGCGACCGGTTCCCTGGCGCCCTCGGTGGTGACGTACACGTCGTTGGTGAGGGTGCCGGGCCTGGCGCTGCCGGCCACCTGGACGTCGATCAGGGTGCGGTGGGCCCGGTGGTCGTCGAGGTAGGTCATGTCGGGCGCGCCGGCCGGCCAGGTCAGCTTGAGCAGCTGGCGGCCGTCCGGTCCCGGCAGCACCTGGACGGACTGCGGGGCGAGGGACTCCGGGTAGCCGGGGTCGCGGCGGGCGCTGCCGTCCTGGTAGACGAGGCCGGCCGGCAGCAGGTCGTACATCACCAGCGGGGTGCCCAGGGTGCGGCCGGTGCGGTTGTACGGGGTGACCTGGAAGGTCGCGATGCCGCCGGGGGCGAGCACCTCCCCGGAGGTGGTGGTCTTGGCCGCGCCCAGGTTGGTGGCGGCGGAGACGTCAGTGTCGGCGCAGGCGCTCGCCGAGGAGGTCGCGCCGGCGGCGTCGGTGCCGGTCACGTCCACGCAGTTGTGCAGCGGGCCGGGCGCGGTGCGGCCGTCGTGGCCGGGGGTGACCACCTGGGCGAGCACCTGGACGGCGTTGCCGGGGCTCCAGCCGGTGGGGATGGGGCCGTTCCACTCGAAGCGCAGCCCGTCCAGTCGGCGCCCGCCGGGGATGCCGAGCTCGTCGTTCGCGGGGTCGCCGGCGCCTGCGGCGAAGGTGATCCGGCGGCTGCCCGAACCGTCGAAGGGCTTGCCGGGGGTGAAGGTCCGCCAGGTCGGGTCACCGTCCAGCCGGTACTGGAGGGTGAGGCCGATGCTGGTGGGGTTCCAGGCCTCCAGCTGGATGGACTGCGGGATCAGCCAGTTGTAGAGGTTCGAGGTGGTGCCGCCGCCCGGGTCGGTCATCACCAGGCGGGTGGCGGGGCCGGCGATGTTGCCGGGGTGGAGGCTGAAGGAGGCGATGTCGCCGGAGACGGCCTCGTCCTGCCAGATCTTGGAGGCGGTGACCTGGATGCCGGTGGTCGGCGGCTGGAAGGTCGGGGAGTCCGCGGTGGCGTTCGAGAGGTCGCGCATGCCCTCGGGGCCCAGCGGATCGCCCTGCAGGACGACCGAGTTGGTGGAGGTGGTGCCGCTGGGGAACGTCGGGTCGGGGTAGTTGACGACCAGGACGCCGGGGATGCGGCAGCCCGCCTGGCCGTTGCCGGCCCGGAAGTCGCCGATGTCGAACACCCAGCGGTCGGGGTCGGCCGGGTCCCGGGTCCAGCCCGGCGAGCGGCCGGTGTCGACGACGGCGCCGGGCGGCAGGGTGTCGACCAGGCGGGCGGCGTCCAGGTCGACGTTGGGGACGCCGCTGGTGGAGCAGGTGCTGAACTGGTAGGTGACCGACCGGCCGTCCTGACTGCTGGTCTGGACGCCCTTGGTGACCTTGTAGTCGGGCTGGACGACGGCGCCGGTGGTGGCGGAGCCGGACTGCTCGGGCTCGCCGTCGGCGGTCAGGGTGGCCGAGTTGACGGCCTTGGTGCCGTTGGGGGTGGTGAAGTTGGGGAACCTGAGGACGACCTTGACGGTCGCGGTGGTCCCCGGGGTGAGGGTGAGGAGCCTGATGTCGAGGGTGCCGCCCGTGGCGCCCGCCGCCGGGACGGTCGAACCGGCGACGTCGACGGTGCTCGCGTCCGGGGTCCAGCCGACGAACTCCATCCCGGCGGGAAGGGTGTCGGTGATCCGGCCGTTGGCGCAGTCGGTGACCGAGCAGGTGTAGCGCAGGGTGTAGGTGACGTTCTCGCCGGGCGCCACCGTCGGCTTGTCCACCGTCTTGGTGAAGCTGACGGCGGCTTCGGCGGTCGGAGCGGTGAGGGTGCCGGTGAGCAGCGTGCCCGCGAAGAGGCCCATGGCCATGGCCGTACGGCCTGCCCTGGACGAGGGTGAGGGTATTGATCGGAGCGTCCGCATGCCGGAAATCTCACCCTCTGTTAATCCGAATGGAGGTACGGCGCGAGAGCGAAGGATTACTTTTCACCCTATTGGAGTAACCAATGGGCAAACCGGACGAGCTGGCGCCACTCAACGATTACGGGAAGTGATCAGACCGTCGTAACCGTAGCGGCCGGCGCCGTGGAGGAGCGCAACACCAGCGAGGTGGCCAGCGGCGCGACCGGCGCCACTCGCTCGCCGCGCAGCAGGGCCGCCAGCGCGGCGGCGCCCGCCCGGCCCAGCTCCTCGCCGGGCAGGTCGACGGTGGTCAGCGGCGGGGCGAGCAGCGCGGCCACCGCGACGTTGTCCATGCCGACCACCGACAGGTCCTCGGGCACCCGCAGCCCCAACTCGGCGGCGGCCTGGTAGACCCCGGAGGCGACCACGTCGTCGTCGCAGATCACCGCGCGCGGCCGGTCCGCCCGCTCCAGCAGCCGGCCCGCGACGGTCCGCGCGGCCCGGTGGCCGTCGTTCAGGCTCACGCCCAACTCCACGACGTCCAGGTCGAGTTCGCGCACGGCCTGCTCGAAGGCGGCCTGCCGGACCCGGAAGGTGTACGCGGAGTGGCTGGAGCGCAGCCGGCCGATCCGGCGGTGGCCGAGCGCGGCCAGGTGCTCGACCGCGGCGCGCATCCCGCCGGCCACGTCGAGCTCGACGGTCGGGCGGGCCCGGTCGGTGCCGGGGTCGGCGTCCAGGAAGACGGCGGGGGTGTCGGCGGGCAGCTCGCCGAGCTGGCTGTCGTCCGGGGAGCAGATCAGCAGGCCGTCGAAGCGGCCGGCGGTGGCGGCCTCGGCGAGGGTGTCGCGGCCCCAGCCGGAACTGACCACGACGGCCAGGCCGTTGCGGCCGGCCTCCTCGTGGACGCCCTCCAGCACCCGGCCGAAGAACGGGCCCTGGAGGTTCGGCACGGCCAGCAGGATCATTCCGCTGCGGCCGAGCCGCAGCTGCCGGCCGGCCGCCTGGGGGCGGTAGCCGAGGCTGCGGGCGGCCTCCCGGACCCGCTCCCGGGTGGCCTCGGAGACCCGTCGGCCGGCCTCGGCGCCGGAGAAGACCAGGGAGACGGTCGCCTGGGAGACCCCGGCGAGCCGGGCCACGTCCCGTCCGGTGGGCCGGCGGACGGGGGCCGGCCAGGTGCCGAGCGCCCCCTCGGCGGGCGGCCCCTCGACGGGCACCCCCTCAGCGGGCGGCTCCTCGGCGGGCGTCTGCTCGGACGACGGCTCGGAAGGCTCGGAGTCTCGGTTGGCGGGCACGGCGGCTGCGCTCGTGGGGCGGGGCGGAGCCGGGGTCAGCTCTGGCCGGCGGTGGCCGCGCGGGCGGCGTCGTCGGCGGCGTCCTCCTCGGCGTTCTGCGTGGCGATCCGCTCGGCGGTACGGCTGCGCATCCCGGAGACCTTGCCGCTGATCTGCGCGGACATCTCGTCGCGCTGCTTGCTCAGCAGCGCGTAGCTGAGCGGCGCGGAGGCGATCGCGGCCAGCAGGAACAGGAAGATCATGCCGGCCTCACCGCTGACCGGGATGATCTGGAAGTGCCCGAGCAGCAGGGCCACCAGCAGGCAGCCGAGGAAGATGCTGACCCGCAGGGAGGTGTAGCGGAGCGTGGCGTGCGACTTCTCCGGGCCGTTGCTGGTCACTCGACACATCCTTCTTCTTGCGCTGGGGCGGGTCCTCCAGTCAAGCATGCCTGACGGCCGGCGCGGGGCACGGGGCACCGATCCGACCCGCCCGGCCGCCGCGGTCCGTCCGGGACGGGTGTCAGCGCAGGTCGAGCCACATGGTGATGTCGTCCCGGTCGTCTCCGGGGGCGACCCGGATCGCGGCCGGCACCCGGCCGACCTCCCGGTAGCCGCTGCGGGCGTAGAAACGCTCCAGCCCCAGGCCGCCGCGCGCGGTGAGTCGCAGCGACTCCAGACCCCACTCCCGGGCCACCCGCTCGGCCTCGGCGAGCAGCCCGGCCCCGTGACCGTGGCCCTGGAAGTCCGGGTGCACCATGACCCGCTTGAGCATCCGCCAGTGGTCCATCAGGCCGAAGCGCATCGACTCGAAGAACAGCAGGCCGACCAGCCGGCCCGTCCCGCTCTCGTGCGCGACCAGCAGCCGGTCCGGGCCGTCCGGCGCGACCCCGGCGAACTGGCGGTCGGCAGTGTCCCAGACCTCGTCCTCGGTGACCGGCGCCACGAAACCGACCGCCCCGCCCGCGTTGGTGACGTCGATCCACAGCCGGACGACGTCCGTGCGCAGGTCGGGGTCGAGCTTCGGGTCCAGGGTGAAGATGAGCGCCATGAGGCGGAGCCTAGACCTCCGGTACGACCGTCCTACCGGGAGGTCCGGCACCGCCCCCGCCCGCCGGGCCCCGACGTCACGGGAACGCCGGCACCGCCCCGACGTCACGGGAACGCCGGCACCGCCCCACCGTCACGGGAACGCCGGCACCGCCCCACCGTCACGAGAGCACCGGCACCGCCCCACCGTCACGGGAGCACCGGCACCGCGCCACCGTCACGCCCGGTGCCGCGCAGCGCCAGGCAGAGCCCGACCGCGACCGCGCACAGCGCGCCGGCGCCGTACCAGGTGAGGTCGTAGTTGCCGAGCGCGTCCCGGGCCAGGCCGGCCAGCCCGGCGACGACGGCCGCGCCGATCTGGTGGGCGGCGAGCACCCAGCCGAAGACGATCGGGGCGTCCTCGCCGAAGTGCCGGCGGCACAGCGCGACGGTCGGCGGCACGGTGGCCACCCAGTCCAGGCCGTAGAAGATCACGAAGGCGAGGATCGGCGGCTGCAGCGAGCCGGCCAACAGCTGCGGCAGCAGGAGCAGGGACAGGCCGCGCAGCCCGTAGTAGACGGTCAGCAGCAGCCGGGAGTCGACCCGGTCGGTGAGCCAGCCGCTGAAGACGGTGCCGAGCACGTCGAACACGCCGATCAGGGCGAGCAGGCTCGCGGCGGTGGTGACGGGCATGCCGTGGTCGTGCGCGGCCGGGATGAAGTGGGTGCCGACCAGGCCGGCGGTGGTGGCGCCGCAGATCGCGAAGGAGCCGGCCAGCAGCCAGAACGCCCGGCTCCGGGCGGCGTCCCGCAGCACCCGCAGCGAGCGGGTGAGGGCCCGGCCGTCGGCGACCGGCGCGGGAGGGGCTTCGGTGGCGCCGTACGGAAGCAGGCCGAGGTCGGCGGGCCGCTCGCGCATCAGCAGCAGGACCGGGACGGCGACGGCGCTGGCGGCGAGCGAGACCACGACCACGGCCGAGCGCCAGCCGTGCTGCTCGACCAGCCAGGCGCCGACCGGCAGGAAGACCAGGTTCCCCGCCGCGCCGGCGGCGGTCAGCACCCCGGTGACCAGGCCCTGGCGGGCCCGGAACCAGCGGCCGGTGATGGTGGTGGCGAAGGCGCCGGCCATCGAGCCGCTGCCGAGGCCGACCAGCACGCCCCAGCAGAGCACCAGTTGCCAGGGCTGACGCATCAGCATGGTCAGCCCGGCGCCGACGGAGATGGTCAGCAGCGCGCAGACCACCACCAGGCGCACCCCGAAGCGGTCCATCAGGGCGGCGGCGAAGGGGGCGGTGAGGCCGTAGAGCGTCAGGTTGACGGAGGTGGCGCTGGAGATCGTCCCGAGCGACCAGCCGAACTCGTTGTGCAGGGCGTCCATCATCAGGCTCGGCGTGGAGCGGAAGCCGGCCGAGCCGAGCAGCACGAGCAGGGAGACGGCGGCCACCACCCAGGCGTAGTGCACCCGGGGGCGTCGGGCCGGGGCGGGCGGTTCGGAACGGGGGACGGTGGGGGCGGGGGCGCTGCGTTCGGTCACCCGGACGAGTGTTCCGGGCGGCCCGGAGCCGGACGAGTGGCCTGAACGACAGCTTTCGCAAGAATCGGGCCAATGGCCGCGGTAGCCTGGCCCGGACCCACCGACGCCCGAGGGGACGGCATGGCACACCTGGTCGCAGTACTCGCACTGGAGGGCGTGATCGCCTTCGAACTCGGCATCCCCGCCCGCATCTTCGGCGGCGCCAGGGACCCGGCCGGCCGGCCGCTGTACGAGGTGGCCACCTGCACCCTGGACGGACGGCCGGTCACCACCAGCGCCGACTTCCGGGTGCTGGTCGACCACGGGCCCGAACTCCTGGAGCGGGCCGACACGGTGCTGATCCCGGCGTCCGCCGACTCCGCCCCGGACGTCGCCGACGCCTGCTTCACCCCGGCCCTGGCCGACGCGCTGGCACGGATCCGGCCCGGCACCCGGCTGATGTCGATCTGCACCGGGTCCTTCGTCCTGGCCGCCGCCGGCCTGCTGGACGGCCGCCCGGCCACCACCCACTGGCGCTACACCGATCACTTCGCCCGGTTGTTCCCCCGGGTGCGGCTGGACCCCGACGTGCTCTACACCGATGACGGCGACGTCCTCACCTCCGGCGGGGTGGCCGCCGGGGTGGACCTCTGCCTGCACGTGGTGCGCCGCGACCACGGCAGCGCGGTCGCCAACGCGGTGGCCCGCAACTGCCTGGTGCCGCCGTGGCGCGAGGGCGGCCAGAAGCAGTACGTGGAGGCCCCGAGCCCGGTGGACGCCGAGGGCAGCGGCACCTCCGCGGTACGCGCCTGGGCGCTGGAGCACCTGGACGAGCCGCTGGCGCTGCGCCGGCTCGCCGACCGGGCGGGGATGAGCGTCCGGACCTTCACCCGGCGCTTCCGCGAGGAGACCGGCGCCAGCCCCGGCCAGTGGATCACCACCCAGCGCACCGAGCGGGCCCGGCAGTTGCTGGAACGGACCGATCTGACGATCGACCAGGTCGCCCGGGAGTCCGGATTCGGCACCGCCGCCTCGCTGCGGCTGCAGCTGCGCGGCCGGCTGGACGTCGCGCCGAGCGCCTACCGGCGCACCTTCCGCGCCGTTCCCGAAGGCCTCGCCCTCCCCGAAGACCCTGCCCGGCAGGCTTCCTGAGCGCGGCCGGGGAACCGGGCCACCGGTGGCCGGATCTCGTCGTTCCCCGACGGCGCCTTGGATGGCGGCAGGCCGCACGCGCCTCCGGCACTGCACGGCAGGCCGCCATCCAAACACGGCGCGCGGGCCCTGAACCCGCGCCGCACCCTCCGCACTCGCCGAGGAGCGGCCCGCGACCGGCCGTCCGCGGTCCCCCCTGCTGGCACGAATCCCCTGGACAGCAGCACCGCGGCGGTGGACGGACGTCCCCTCGGCGTCCCCTCGCGACGGAGCGCCGCACCCAAGCGTGATCAGTCGGATACGTCACGTCAATGGCTAGTCCGAAATTCGGAATGGTTGCGTCACCTTTCGGCCGGTGATCAGCACCGGGGTCGGGCACCGTCCGCCGGCCGCCGCGAAAGCCGCTATTGCGCCAATGCCGCCCAGTCCACGTCGGCCAGCGGATCGGCCGGGCGGGCGTCGCGGCCGATCTCGCACCAGACCCGCTTGCCCGAGCCCTCCGGGTCCCAGCCCCAGCGCTCACAGAGCAGCTCGACCAGTTCCAGGCCGCGGCCGTTGGTCGCGTCCTGGTCGGCGCCCGCGTGCCGCGGGGTGGGGGCGGCCTGGCTCGCGTCGGCGACCTCCACCCGCAGCGGGGCGGCCGGCCCGCCCTCACCGCTCCCGTCCGCCACCGGAAGACAGAGTCTCAGCACGGCCGGACAGCCGGTGTGCACCACGGCGTTGGTCACCAGCTCCGAGACCACCAGCACCACCGTCTCGGCCATCGGCGCGTCCGGGTCCACCCCGTGGTTCAGCAGCCTCGAGCGCACCCACCGGCGGGCCCGGCCGACCTCGGCGGGGTCAGCCTGGACCGCCAGCTGTACCTGAAGAACCTGCACCGCTCCACCACCCGCACTCGCAGTTCGGCCTTAGTTCCGATCGGGCCGGATCGGCCGGCGGGCCCTCGCACGTCGCCCGGTGCCACCCGAGCCGCACCCGGGCGCCCGCCCGATCCGTCCGCCCGCGCCCACTCGTCCGCGCCGCCTCGTCGGTCGGGTACCGGCCGCGACACGAATACGCCTCAGGATGGGCGGGGGGACCGACAGCAGCAAGCGCTTCGGGCATATTCCGGCGATCGGGCGACAGGGGAGTGCATACTGTCCCGCTCACTCTCGCGAGCCTCGCACCGGTGACCGTCCGGCCCGGGCCGACCTGCCGGTCCCGCCGTCGGGAACCTACCGCCGCGCGTCGCGCGAGCCCCGCCCGCCACTCGCGAACCACCCGTGCGACATGTGTCCGACGGCTGTCGAACAGCGGCACCCCGAACGGCCCCGGGCGACCCCGGGACGCACCCCGGCCACTCCCCCGGGCCGGGAGCCGGAAGGCGTGCGGCACCTCCCTACCGGAGGGCCCACCCATGAGGAGGGCGAAACGCTCGGAACGGTTCCGATCTTGCCGGAATCGCTCCCGGCGCCACCCGGCCGCAAGATACCGTTGGGTACGCCAGCGAACCCGGTCAGGAGGGTGGTTTCCCGATGGCCACCCCGGAACGGAACCCGCGCTGGGACGAGCAGTTGCAGCGCCGCCTCGCCCGCGGCGAGGAGACGGCGCTCGGCGAACTCTACGACCAGCTCGCACCGATGGTGCACGGCCTGGCCGGGCGGGTACTGGCCGACCAGGCCGCCGCCACCCAGCTCACCCGGGAGATCTTCGCCCACGTCTGGGAGCACCCCGAGGACTACGACCCCGCCCGGGGCACCCTGCGCTCCTGGCTCGGCGCGCTGACCCACCACCGCGCGGTCGAACGGCTGCGGGCGCGGCGGGCCGCCGAGCGGGCACCGGGCGCGGAGGCCGAGATACGCGCCGTGGCCACCGCCGCCCGGGTCCAGTACGTGGTCGACTCCCTGCCCCAACCCCTGCGTGAGACCATCGCGGTGACGTACTACGACGGCCGCACCTACCGCGAGACGGCCCGGCTGCTCGGCATCAGCGAGCAGGCCGCCAAGCAGCGGATGCGGCTCGGTCTGGAGCTGCTGGCCACCGAACTGGCCGACGAGCGCGCCCGCCAGGCCGCGGCCGGGGACGGGAACGGGGAGACGTGAGCAGCACAGAGGAGCGGCACGACGCCCTGCGCTCGCTGCTCGGCGCGTGGGCCCTCGGCGCCTGCCCGGCCCGCGAGGCCGCCGAGTTGGAGCAGCACCTGGGCGACTGCCGGGAGTGCGCCGAGGAGGCGGCCCGGTTGCGCGAGGCGGCCGGCTGGCTCTCCCTGGACGAGCCGCTGGACCAGCCGGGCCCGCTGCGCCAGCAGGTGCTCGACTGGTGCCTGGCCCGCCGGCCGGCCGAACTGCCCGTCCCCGCCTGGGGCATGCCGTACACGGCGGAGACCGCCAAGCTCGACGCGCTGCTGCGCGACCTCGGCCCGGAGGAGTGGCTGGAGGTGGCCGAACTGCCGTGGCACGGCGGCACCGAGCGGCTGCGCCCGGCCGAGGTGCTGGGCCACCTGACCGCGGTGGACGGCTTCCTGGCGCTGGCGCTCGGCCTGCCCGACCCGGTGCCGGCCCTCCCCGGCCTGCCCGCCGCGCCGGCCGGACGGCGGGTGCCGCCGCAGGAGCCGGCCGCCGGGTCGGCCGTGCCGCGCGTCCCGCCGCAGCGCGGCCCGTACGACACCATCACCGCGCGCACCGCCCGGCTGATCGCCGACCAGGGCGGCCTGGCGCCGCAGTCGGTGCGCTCCCGCTGGCGGCGGCAGGCCCACGACCTGGTGCGCAGCGCCGCGCTCGCGCCCCAGGGCAACACCCCCGTCGACTACGGCTTCGCGGTGCTGCCGCTGCGGGACGCCTTCGTGGACCGCGCCTTCGAGTGCTTCGTGCACGGCGAGGACGTGGCCAGGGCGGTCGCCTACCCGTACGACCCGCCGGCGCCGCAGCACCTGCGGCAGATGGTGGAGCTGGTGGTCCGGCTGCTCCCCCGGGCACTGGCCGGGCTGCGCGCGGCCCGGCCCGAGCACGCCGGGGCGCCCGGCCTGCCGGAGGGCGGGGTCCGCCCGGCCCGGCGGGTGCGGCTGATGGTCGACGGCCCGGCGGGCGGCGAGTGGCTGATCGCCCTCGACGGCGACGAACGCACCGGCGGCGCGGGCGGGGAGCCGGTGGCCTCGATGGTGCTGGACGGCCTGGAGCTGTGCCAGCTCGCCGCGGCGCACCGGGACCCGGACCGGCTGCCGGTCGGCGAGCACGGCGACCGGGCCGCGGTGCGCGAAGTGCTGCACGCGCTCCCGCTGCTCTCCCGGCCCTAGGTTCGAAGGCCTACGCGAAGACGACCGTACGGGTCCCGTTCAGCAGCACCCGGTGCTCGCTGTGCCACTTCACCGCGCGGGCCAGCGCCTGGCACTCGACGTCCCGGCCGAGCGCGACCAGCTGGTCGGGGCTGACGTCGTGGGTGACCCGCGCGACCTCCTGCTCGATGATCGGGCCCTCGTCCAGGTCGGCGGTGACGTAGTGCGCGGTGGCGCCGATCAGCTTCACGCCGCGCGCGTGTGCCTGGTGGTACGGCTTGGCGCCCTTGAAGCTCGGCAGGAAGGAGTGGTGGATGTTGATCACGCGGCCGGACAGCTCGGTGCACAGCTGGTCGGAGAGCACCTGCATGTAGCGGGCCAGCACGACCAGCTCGACGTCCTCCGCCGCGATCAGGTCGAGCAGCTGCCGCTCGGCCTGGGCCTTGGTGTCCTTGGTGACCGGGATGTGGTGGAAGGGGATGCCGTAGCTCTCGGTCAGGTCCCGCAGGTCGGTGTGGTTGGAGACCACCGCGGCGATCTCCACCGGCAGGGCGCCGATCCGGGTGCGGTAGAGCAGGTCGTTCAGGCAGTGCCCGAACTTGCTGACCATGAGCACGATCCGCATCCGCTGCTCGCTCGGGTGGATCTGCCAGTCCATCCCGAAGGAGGCGCCGATCGCGGCGAAGCTGGCCCGCAGCTTGTCCACGGTGACCGGCTCGGGGGCGGAGAAGTGCACCCGCATGAAGAAGAGCCCGCTGTCGCCGTCCCCGAACTGCTGGCTGTCGATGATGTTGCAGCCGGTCATGAAGAGGTAGCTGGAGACCGCGTGGACGATGCCCTGCTTGTCGGGGCAGGACAGCGTGAGGACGTACTGGGCGCCGGCCGGCTGCTGTTCCACTGGGGGTATCCCGTTCTGAGGTCGTGACGTGCGTGGATGGTCCAGCGTGTCACATCCCGGACACCTGCCGCCCCGCTGCCCGTACTGCGGGACGGCGGGCGTCCGGAGGTCAGACCTGGGTGAGGATGCGCAGCACGTCCAGCGACTTCGGCGGCGCGTCCGGGTCGTCCCCGTCGCCCGTGGCCAGCGCGACGTGCGCCTCGCGGGCGGCCCGGACGGTCTCCGGCCAGCCGGGGTGGCCGAGGTAGGCGGAGGCCGGCGCGTCCGCCCCGACCTCGTGCAGCATCTGCACGGCCCGCAGCACCGCGACGTCCACCAGCGCGGCCTCGGCCGGGTCGCGGAAGATCGTCCCGACGTACTTCTCGGCCGACCAGCGGTCCAGCCAGGTGTCCTCGACCAGCCGGTAGACGGCGTCGGTCACGTCGCCGTAGCCCTCCCGGCCGGTCAGCCAGGTGTCCTGCTGGAAACCGGGGTCGGACAGCATGTGCAGCGCCGAGCGCAGTCGGGCTCGCCAGCGCCACCAGGGCAGGTCGTTGAGCGGCATGCCGCCCATCGTGCTTGAGCGGTGGCTCGGACGAGAAGTGTTTCGGGCAGACCGATACGAAGATTCTGTGCTGGCGGACATGGTGAACGATCGTACGTTCCCCGTCTGTTCGCGCTCCACTCGCGATCTACACGCGTACCTCCTCGGAGTTCGGCGGCCGTTCGCCATCCGTTCGCACTTCGGCCCTCTCGACTTGTGGCACCGGGGCTTGGCTTGCTCCGGCGCGCCGGAGGGCGCCCAGAGAGGGAATACCGATGACCAGCCGAAGGGACTCCTTCCAGGCCCGTCCCCAGGTCGTGCGACGCCGCCGCCGACGCCCGATCGCAGCCGCCGCGACCACCGCGGCCCTGCTCCCCACCCTCTTCTCGGCCTCCGCGTGCGGCGGCTCGGCCGATGCTTCCACCAGCGGCAACGACCTGACCGTGATGACCTGGGCCCCGGCCGGCACGGGCTCCGCCGACCGCCCCGGCATGACGGCGCTCGCCTCCGCCATCGGCCAGGACGTCAACACCAAGGGCGGACTGAACGGCCACCGGCTGCGCGTGATCACCTGCAACGAGCACAACACCGCGGACGGTGCCCGCGCCTGTGCCCAGCAGGCGGTGGACGCCAAGGCGGTCGCCGTGATCGGCTCCTACAGCCAGTGGGGCGAGGCGTTCATGCCGGTGCTGGAGCGCGCCGGCATCCCGCTGATCGGCGGCTACGGGCTCTCCCAGCCGGAGTTCTCCAGCCCGCTGTCCTACCCGGTGGACGGCGGCATGCCGGCGCTGATCGCGGGCAACGGCCGCCAGCTGGTCGACGCCGGCTGCAAGGCCGTCTCCCTGATCCGCCCTGACACCCCGGCCGGCGACAACCTGCTCGGCTACCTGGGCACCGCGCTGCGGCCGGCCGGGATCAAGCTGACGGACGTCAAGGCGCCCGAGCAGTCCTCCGACTACACCCCGGTGATCCGCAAGGCGATCGGCAAGGACGAGCAGGGCAACTGCATCACCAGCGCCCTGGCCGCCGAGCCGACCGGCAACCTGCTGGACGCCTACCGGCGGGTCAGCGTGAAGAACACCCGGATCGCCTCGGTGATCGGCAGCGTCCAGCAGTCGGTGGTGGACTCCACCGGCGGCGACACCGGCCCGCTCGGCGGCGCCTACGTCACCAGCTGGTACCCGCCGGAGTCCGCGAAGATCTGGGACGGGCTGCGCGCGGTGGTGCGCACCGACACCACCGGCGGGCACTCCATCGACGTCTCCGACCCCGGCGTGCAGACCACCTGGGTCGCGTACGAGGTGTTCCGGACGGCGACGCAGAAGCTGGCGGAGGCCGGGAAGCCGGTCACCCCGAAGGCCGTCTCCTCGCTGCTGGACAGCGGCGAGGGCATCGATGTCGGGATCACCCCGCCGCTGAACTGGGGCACCACCAACATGCTGCCCAGCAGCGGGTCGCCGCGGCTGGTGAACACCTGGGTCACCTACCAGGTGGTCAAGAACGGCCGGATGACCCTGCAGCAGCCGGGCTTCGTGGACATCCGCTGGGCACTCACCGGGGGCCGCCCGCCGGCCTGACGCGGACCGCGCGCCGGGGCGGGAGGGGGGCGGGCCTTCGGGCCCGTCCCCCTCGTCGTTCACACGGCCCGGTCGCTCACAGGCCCCGGTCGCTCACAGGTCCCCGTCGCTCCGGTTGGGCAGTCCGGTCTGGGCGGCGATCGCGTTCCAGAGCGTGGCGGCCTGCTTCTTCGCGGTGGTCGCGGTGCCGCTGGCCTGGACGGCGTTCTTGTAGTGCTGGTTGTCCTGCTTCTTCGCGTCGCAGGAGCCCTGGGCGTCCTGCGCCCAGGCCGCGTACTCGTCGTCGGCCTGGGCCGAGGCCGTCCAGGCCGCGTTGAGCTGGTCGACCAGCTGCTGGCCGCCGGGCAGCTTGTCGGTCTTCAGCTGGCCGAGCTTGCTCTGCAGTTCGCGCCGCTTGCCGGCCGCGCCGGACAGCGCCTGCTGGGACTCGGGCAGCTTGTCGCACTTCTGCACCGAGGCGACCGCGGAGACCACCGCGCTGCGGCTGTCGCTCGCGGTGCCCAGCAGGTCCGACAGCGGCTGCGCCTGGGCCTTGACGTCCGGGTCGACGGCCGCGCCGGAGCCGCTCGTGCTCGGTGTCCCGGCGGTGGGGGCGGTACTGGCGGTGGCGGCCACCGGGGTGGACTTCTTGTCGTCCTTGGCGTCGTCGCCGCCGCCCATCAGCACCGCGACCAGGATGCCGGCCACCGCGCAGCCCGCCACCACACCACCGACGATCAGCTTGTTGGACGGGCGGCCGCCGCGCCCCCGAGCACCCGCCTGGGTGGCGCCGAAGCCCTGCTCGAAGCCCTGGCCGTAGCTCTGCCCCTGCTCGGGGGCGTAGCCCTGGCGGTAGTCCTGGGCCGGGTAGCCCGGCTGCGGCTGCGCGGCCGGCGGGTAGGCCTGGTAGCCGGGCGCGGGCTGCGGCTGCGGGTAGCCGGGCTGGGCCTGCGCCGCCGGGTAGCCGGCCTGCGGGTCGCCGGCCGGGTACGGCGGCAGGTACTGGGTCTCCGGGACCGGATCGGGCTGCGGGGCAGCGTAACCGGGCTGCTGCCCACCCCACGAGGCACCCGGCCCGGGCGCCGGCTGCGCGGGCATGGCCTGGGTCGGCAGCGCGTGCGCCCCCTCGCCGAGGTACTCCGGCTGCCCGGAAGGCTGCCCCACCGGCGGCACGGCCGAGTGGGCCTGCGGCTGGCCCGGCTGGCCGGGCTCGGGGCGGAACAGGTCGTCCAGGTTGAAGTCACCGGAGTTCGGGTACGAGCGGCGCTGACTCAACGCGATTCCTCACCTGTGCAGGACCGCGCACTGATGGCGGACCACATCTCGTCGGTTCTTGGGAGCATCACAGTTCCTTGGACGTCGCGCCCACGCTACCGGTTCGCCTCACCGGGTGACCACGTGGGCGGGACATCCATCACGCTCCCTGCACAGACGATCCGCGGCCGCCCCGGGCTCGGGCCGCCGCCCGGGCCCCGAGGACGGGGAGGAGCCGCGGAGACCGACGCTACGCCGCCTCGGCGTCCGCCCGGGCGTGGAACTCGCGGACCACCCGCTGCTCCCGGTACGGCTCCAGCCGGCGCCGGAACTCGTCCAGGTACTCCACGCCCCGGTTGGAGCGCAGCCCGCTGAGCAGCCGGACCGCCTGGGCACCCGTCTCGCAGGCGCGTTCCAGGTCCCGCTGCTGGAGCTGGGCGGTGGCCAGCAGGACGAGGTCCACCGCGCGGCGCCGGACCCTGGTCGGCGGGTGCAGGTCGAGCGCCCGGCGGGCGTAGTGCTCGGCCTGGCCCGCCTGCTCCAGGTCCCGGTGGCAGTGGGCCAGTTCGTCCGCGAGGTAGGCGTCGTCGAAGTGGGCGATCCAGTCCGGGTCGTCCTCCGGGCGGCGCTTCTCCATCATCTCCAGCGCCCTGGCCGACACCGCCTCGCAGGAGCGGGCGTCGCCGAGCAGGGCGTGGCCGCGGGCCTCGGCGGCGTAGAACATCGCCATCGCCGTCGGGGTGGCCACCGAGCGGGCGCCCTCCTGTGCGGCGCGGGCGAGTTGGGCGATCTCCCGCGGGTTGCCGAGGGTCGCCGCCAGGTGGCTCATCGAGGCCGCCAGCACGTAGCCGCCGTAGCCGCGGTCGTCGGCGGCCTGGGCCAGCCGCAGCGCCTGGATGTAGTAGCGCTGGGCGAGCCCGGGCTGCCCGGTGTCCACCGCCATGTAGCCGGCCAGTTCGGTCAACCGGGCCACTGCGGCGAAGAGTTGGCGTCCGGTCTCCTCCCGGTAGGCGCCGCCGAGCAGGCCGGAGACCACCGAGTTGAGGTAGTGCACCACCACCGGGCGCACATGGCCGCTGCCGAAGCGGTGGTCGAGGTCGACCAGCATCGCGGTGGTCGCCTTGACCGCGGCCACGTCCGTCGGGCCGACCCGGGGGCCGCCGGTCCGCGCCACCACCGGGTCCGGCGGGGTGATCAGCCAGTCCCGGCTGGGCTCCACCAGCGCGGAGGCGGCGACCGTCGCACCGGTCAGGAAGTCCCGCCGGCCGACGTCGCTGCGCCACAGCTCGCAGACCTGCTCCAGGGCGGCACCGATGGTCGGCGCGAACTGGAGCCCGATGCCGGAGCTCAGGTTCTTGCCGTCCGCCATGCCGATCTCCTCGACCGACACGCTGCGGCCGAGCTTGCGGCCCAGGGCCTCGGCGATCACGGCCGGCGCCTGCCCGCGCGGCTGCTGGCCGCGCAGCCAACGGGCCACGGAGGTCTTGTCGTACCGAAGGTCCAGCCCGTGTTCGGCGCCGCAGAGGTTGACCCTCCGGGCCAGGCCGGCGTTGGAACAGCTGGCCTCCTGGATCAGTTGCTGCAGACGCTCGTTGGGCTGTCGTGCGACGAGTGGTCTCGCGGCCATTGGGCTTCGCCTCCCCACACCCTCCGGTCCCGGCCGGCGGGCGACGCTTCTGCTGATCTGTTGCCGACTGTCCGACCATCCAAGGAATCTGACACAAGGTTAGCGATCAGCAACGCCAGCGGGATACCCACGGTGACGAACCGCACCCCCCTTGCGCCCCGGGAAATGCTCCTGTGCGCCCCCGCTGCGCCTGCCCTCAGCCCCTTCAACTCGGCCGACTAACCGGAACGGGTGACGTTGCCGGGATACGCCCAACCGGGCGCCATCGGGCCGTAACCAGCCTCACACACGGTAGTTGAGCACCCCGTGGAAGACATCCCCGACGCCCAGGACCGGAACGAGAGGGCCGACCCGCCCCTCTTACTCGTGGAAGCTGTCGGCTACGCCGAGACCCGCCACTGGGAGGTGGCCCCGGGCGCCTGGCTGGTCGACGACGACGGCGACGGCGGAGTCCGCTGCTCCTGCGGCGACCGGCGCTGCACCCTGCCGGGCGCCCACCCGCTGGACCCGGACTGGGCGAGGCAGGCGAGCTCCGGCCCCGGTGCGGTGCGGAGCTGGTGGACCGAGCGGCCCGACGCGTCGGTCCTGCTGCCCACCGGGCGCTCCTTCGACGTCCTGGACGTCCCGGAGACGGCCGGCTGCCTGGCGCTCGCCCGGATGGAGCGGATGGACCTCCAGCTCGGCCCGGTGGTGGTCCAGCCCGCCGCGCCCGGGCGGATCGGGCGGCGGCTGCACTTCCTGGTGCTGCCCGGAGGCGCGGCCAGGCTCCCGGAGATGCTCCGCCGGCTCGGCTGGCCGCCCGGCCGGCTGGACCTGGTCGCCCGCGGCGAGGGGGACTGGACGGTCGCCCCGCCGTCCAGGATCGGCTCCCTGGGGTACGCCCAGTGGGCCCGCTCCCCCTCCGCGCTCAACCGCTGGCTGCCGGACGCCGCCGAACTGATCAGCCCGCTGGCGTACGCCTGCGGCCGCGAGACGCCCTCGGCCCGGACCGCCCGGACCGCCCAACCGGCGCCGGTGGGCTGAGTTCCGCCCGCTCCTGCGGGCCCCGGAACGGCCGCCCTCTGCCGATCGGGTGAGGGCGTGCACCGCGCGACACAACGCGCGCACGTGACGGGCCTTGTCTCCCACCGGGGGCGGGGCCCGTCATACGCATGTCCGGATAAGGCTTCCGTGTACCCGCTGGTCAACCGACAAAGCCCCTCGTACGAGTGACAGCACTCAAGGATTGCCATGATCGGCCGAGGGGAGGAATTGCGATGTGTGGGGACGCCGGCAGGGGCGCTCGGACGGGGAAGCCGGGCGGCGGCGGTGGAGGGGAGCGGGAGGGGCGGAGGGGAAAGGGAGGGAGCGGGGAGGGAACGGGGAGGGCGAAGGGGCCCGCTGCGTGGAGAGCAGCGGGCCCCTTCTCGGTACGACGGACGTGGCTCAGGCCTGGGCGACGAAGACGTGCTGGGCGATGTCCTTGCCCAGCTCCGCCGCGTTGTCCCCGGTGCCGACCAGCACGCCGCCGACGCCGGCGCTCACCTTGACCGTGGAACCCGGCCGCACGCCGGCCCGGCGCAGGGTGCTCATCAGGGCGCTGTCGGTCTGGATCGGCTCGCCAATCCGACGGACCACCACGTCGGCCCCGGCCTCGCCCGGCTTGACGGTGTCCAGCGGGACGAGCCCGGCGTCGAAGCCCTCGCCCTCGGCCTTGGTGTCGCCCAGCTCGTCCAGGCCCGGGATCGGGTTGCCGTACGGGGACTGGGTGGGGTGGCCGAGCATGGCGAGCACCTTGCGCTCGACCGTCTCGCTCATCACGTGCTCCCAGCGGCAGGCCTCCTCGTGCACCTGCTCCCACTCCAGGCCGATCACGTCGACGAGCAGGCACTCGGCGATGCGGTGCTTGCGCATGACGCGCACCGCGAGCCGGCGCCCCTCCTCGGTCAGTTCGAGGTGGCGGTCCCCGGCGACCTGGAGCAGCCCGTCGCGCTCCATCCGGCCGACCGTCTGGCTGACCGTGGGGCCGCTCTGTTCCAGGCGCTCCGCGATCCGGGCGCGCATCGGGACGATGCCTTCCTCCTCCAGCTCCAGGATGGTGCGAAGGTACATCTCAGTGGTGTCGATCAGCCCAGACATCGCCGCTGGCTCCGTTCTTCGGTGTCCTCACCGCCAATTCTGACGTACGGGACCGACAACCGGGCCCGCCCCGGGGCTCCGGAGGCCCGTTTCGTTCCTGTTGACAACGGTGCCGCCGGGGCGCGACCGTGCTCGCCGAAGCTTTCTCCACCGGCGGTCTGGACCACCCGGACCACCCCACCCGGCCGGATCCCCCACCCGGCAGAGAGCGAAGGCACCAGATGAACGACCTGGTCGACCGGTACTTCGACGCCGCGATCGCCCACCTCCAGCGGGTCCGCGTGGAGGAGGCCGACACCATCGAGGCCGCCGCCGCGCTGCTGGCGGAGGCGATGACCGAGGGTCGCCGGGTCTTCACCTTCGGTGCCGGGCACTCCGCGCTGGCGGCCCAGGACGTGGTCTACCGGGCCGGCGGGCTGGTCCCGATGAACCTGCTGAACGTGCCCGGGATGGCCGGGGTGACGGTGATGCCCGCACCGCTGTCCAGCGCGCTGGAGCGGGTCTCCGGGCTGGCCACCGCCACCCTGGACCTCACCCCGGCCACCACCGGGGACCTGCTGTTCGTGATCTCGCTCTCCGGCCGTCAGGTGATGCCGGTCGAGCTGGCCCGGTACGCCCGGGACCGCGGCCTCAAGGTGGTCGGCGTGACCTCGCTGGCGTACCCGGCGGAGGTGTCCTCGGCGCACCCGACCGGCACCTACCTGAAGGACCACTGCGACGTGGTGCTGGACAGCAAGATCGCGGTCGGCGACGGCGAGCTGACCCACCCCGGCGCCGAGACCACCTTCGGCCCGGTGTCCACCATCGTGACCAGCGCGCTGATGCAGGCCGTGGTCGCCTCGGCGGTCGGCCGGCTGGCCGACCGGGCGGCCGCCGGGGAGTGCCCCGCGCCGCCGCTGTTCCGCTCCGGCAACGTCCCCGGCGGCACCGAGTGGAACGCCAAGCAGATGGCCGAGAACGCCGACCGGGTCTTCTACACCTACTGAGCCCCTCCCGCACCCGCCGGGCCGCCCCGCCCACCCCCGGCCGGTCGCCCGCGCACGCCCGCCGACCGCCGCGCGCCCCCACCGCCTCCCCGCACGCTGGGTGCAGGAGCGAACACGAGGAGTACCGGACAAAGCAGCGGGCCTTCCCGGCCACATCCGGCCGCACCGGCCGTCACCAGGCGTACCGGTCGGCCCCCTTGGGCAGGAGAGCGGTGCGACCGGAGCGACTGGTGGGGGCCGAACATGGCGTCTGTTGCGGGACGGACCGGGTGGGTGCGCGAGCGGGACCTGCTACCCGAGTTCTTCTGGGCCGCCGACGCGGCCTCGCTGCGCGGGCAGCGGCGTTCGGTGCTGCTCTGCGCCTGGGAGCTGGTCCTGCTGGTGGCCGCCGCGGCGACCGGCTCGGCCGACGGCGAGCCCTGGGCGTGGCTGGCGGCGGCGGCCTACCTCGGCGCGATCGCGCTGGCGGTGGTGGTCAGCCGGCAGAACCCCCAGGGCCTCTGGTACGAGGGCCGGGCGGCCGCCGAGTCGGTGAAGACGCTGGCCTGGAAGTACGCCGTCCGGGCCGACGCCTACCAGCCCCCGCCGCGCGCCCTGCCGGACGCCGAGGGCCTGTACCGCTTCCAACTCGCCCGGGTGCTCGGCGCGTTCCGGAACAGCCCGGTCGCCGTCCCGGACGGCGGGGTGGAGATCACCCCGGCGATGCACGACCTGCGCGGACAGCCGCTGGCGGTGCGCCGCGAGGTGTACCTGGCCGAGCGGATCCAGCTGCAGCACGACTGGTACCGCGCCAAGGCCCGCTACTGCGCCCGCGCCGGGCACTGGGCCGGAGTGCTGGGCGTGCTGCTGCCCGCGCTCGGCCTGGTGCTCGCCCTGCTGCGGGCGCTCGGCGCCTTCAGCTACGACGCGCTGGGCACGGTCTCGGCGGTGGCCGCGTCGGTCGCCGCCTGGGCGCAGCTGCGCCAGTACCGGCCGCTCGCGGCCGCGTACGCCCTGGCCGCCGAGGAGCTGGCGCAGATCCAGCGCCAACTCGCCCAGCTGGACCTGGAGTCGATGGAGGCCGAGGAGGTCTGGGCCCGCCTGGCCCGGGACGCCGAGGACGCGATCTCCCGCGAGCACACCACCTGGCAGGCCCGCCGGGAGGTGCGCACCACCACCGACCGGGAGCACGCAACCGACCCGGAGCACTGAGGAGGCCGCAGGTGTCGTTACGGACGGTCAAAACGGCGGACGACCGCGCCCTCGCCGTCGAGTCCCTCGGCGACCCGCGCGGCCGTCCGGTGTTCCTGCTGCACGGCATGCCCGGCAGCCGGGTCGGCCCGCACCCGCGCAGCACCGTGCTGTACCGGCTGGGCGTCCGGCTGATCTCGTTCGACCGGCCCGGCTACGGCGACTCGACGCGGCTGTTCGGCCGCCGGGTGAGCGCGGCGGCCACCGACGTGCGCACCATCGCGGACGAGTTCGGGCTGGACCGCTTCGCGGTGCTCGGCCGCTCCGGCGGCGGCCCGCACGCGCTGGCCTGCGCGGCGCTGCTGCCGGACCGGGTCAGCCGGGTCGCGGTGCTGGTCGGGCTGGCCCCGCGCAACGCGGCCGGCCTGGACTGGTACGCGGGGATGACCCCGTCCAACGTCCGCGCCTACAAGGAGGCCGAGCGCGGGCACGGCCGGATCGCCGACGCGATGGAGTTCCGCTCCCGGCAGATCAAGGACGACCCGGTCCGGCTGCTGAACGGCCTGCGCACCGAGCTCTCCGCCGCCGACCGGGAGGTGGTGGCCGACAGCGGGCTGCGCCGGATGCTCCAGAGCAACTACCGGGAGGCGTTCCGGCACGGCGCGGACGGCTGGATCGACGACGTGCTGGCCTTCACCGCCGACTGGGGGTTCGAGGTCGGCTCGATCCGGGTGCCGACCTGGCTCTGGCACGGCGCGGACGACCAGTTCTCGCCGGTCGAACACTCCCGCTGGCTGGCCGACCACATCCCGGACGCCCAACTGTTCCTGGAGCCCGGCGCCGCCCACTTCGGGGCGTTCCGGGTGATGACCACCGCCCTGGCCTGGGCGGCGGGCTAGGCACCAGGGCTCAGGCGCGCACCGGCGTCAGGCCCGCACCGGAGTCAGGCCCACACCGGCGTCAGGGGCGCCGAACCGCCGAGCACCGCCAGCACGTTGTCCACCGCCAGGCCGCCCATAGCCTGGCGGGTACGGACGGTGGCGCTGCCCAGGTGCGGGGCGAGCACCGCGCGCTCCTGGGCGAGCAGCGCGGACGGGACGGCCGGCTCGCGCTCGAAGTTGTCCACGGCGGCGGCGAACAGCGCGCCGGACTCCAGCGCGGCGGCCAGCGCCTCCTCGTCCACCACCCCGGCGGTCATGCTGACCACCACCGCGCCGCGCGGCAGCAGGGCGAGCCGGCGGGCGTCCAGCAGGTGCCGGGTCGCGGTGGTGAACGGGCAGGTGACGACCAGCACGGTGGAGGTGGCGAGCAGATCCTCCAGCGGCTTCCAGTCGGCGCCCTCGGCCTGCTCGGGCGGCAGTTCGCTGCGGTTGTGGTAACTGACGGGCATGTCGAAGGCGCGGGCCCGGCGGGCCACCGCCTGCCCGATCCGGCCCATGCCGAGCACGCCCAGCGGGGTGCCGGCCAGCTCCAGGCCGAGCAGGAAGTTCGGCGCCCAGGTCCAGGGCGCGCCGGAGCGCAGCAGCCGCTCGCCCTCGCCGAGGCGGCGGGTGGCGGCCAGCAGCAGCGCCCAGGCCATGTCGGCGGTGGCGGTGGTGAGCACGCCGGGGGTGTTGGTGACCAGCACGCCGCGTTCGGCGCAGGCGGCCACGTCCACGTTGTGGTAGCCGACGGCGTGGTTGGCGACGACGGCCAGCCGCGGGCCGGCCGCGTCGAGGAACTCGGCGTCCACCCGGTCGTCCAGGGTGGTGATCACGGCCCGGCGCCCGCGGACGGCGGCCAGCAGTGCGGCCCGGTCCATCGCCAGGTCGGAGTCGTGGCAGGTGACGGCGTGGTGCGCGGTGAGCCGCTCGATGACGCCGGGGGCGAGGCGCCGGGTGACCAGGACCGGGGGCGGGATGCTCATGGTCTCGCAGCGTACCCCGCCCCTCTCCTGGTCCTCCCGATCAGACCGGCTGCGGCTCCAGGTCCCGGTTGATCCGCTTCCAGCCGCGCGCGGAGACCGTGTTGGGGTGCTCCTCGCCGACCTGCCGGATCAGCTCGGAGATCGCCCGCGCCCTCAGCTCGGCCGCCTGGGTGTGCCGGCCGGCCGCCCGCAGGGTGATCGCCAGGTTGGCCTCGCAGGCCACCGCGTCCGGGTGCTGGGCGCTGTAGCGGTCGCACAGCCCCTGGTAGGCGGCCCGGCCGAGCCGCTCGGCGCGATCCAGCTGCCCGTCGTCGCCGTAGGCGTTGGCCAGGTTGATCATCGCGTTGAGGGTGTACGGGTGCTCCGGCCCGACCGAGCGGGTCAGCCCCTCGACGGTGAGCCGGCCGCGCTCGATGGCGCCCTGGACGTCGCCGCTGCCCCGCAGGTAGATGCCGAGGTTGTTGGCGCAGGCCAGGGTGAACGGGTGCTCGTCGCCGAACAGTCGCCGGTGGCCCTCGAAGACGGTGGAGCAGAGGTCGCGGGCGGCCTCCTTGTCACCGGAGGCGCTGTGGTCGGCGGCCAGGTTGAGCGCGCAGGCGAGCGCGTCGGGGGCGTCGGCGCCGTAGCGCTCCAGGTAGCGCTCGTAGGTCTCCTTGGTGATCCTGCGGGCCTCGGCGAGCTGGCCGATCCGGCGCAGCGAGACGGCCAGCGACTTGGCGTTGCGCAGGTTCTCCGGCAGGTCCGGGTCGAGCACGTCGCCGAGGTCGGAGGTGACCTCCTGGAGCAGGTCCACCGAGCCGCGGTAGTCGCCGAGTTCGCGCAGGTCGCGGGCCAGGTTGGACTTGGTGGACAGGGTGTAGGGGTGCTTGGGGCCGAGGACGGCGGTGCGCCGGTCGAGGGTCTCCTGGTCGAGTTCGCGGGCCGCCTCGCTGTCGCCGACCAGCCGGTAGTCGATCGCCAGGTTGTTCGCCATGGAGAGCGTGCGCGGGTTGTCGTCGCCGAACAACTCGCGGAACTGGTCGAGGATCTCGCGGTCGAGGTCGAGGGCGGCCTGGAACCGGCCGAGCGCCCTGCGGTCGGCGCCGAGCGAGCCGGCCGTCATCAGGGTGTACGGGTGGTGCTCGCCGAGCAGGGCCCGCTGGCGCTCCAGGGTGTCCTCGTCCAGGGCCAGCGCCTCGCCGTAGTTGCCCTGGGAGCGCAGCACGTTGGCGAGCTGGAAGCGCAGCAGCAGGGTCTGCCGGTCGTCCTCGCCGAGCTTGCCGGTCCACTCCACGTCCAGGGCGTGGCCGAGGTCGCGGGCACGGTCGAGTTCGCCGCGCTTCCACAGGTAGCGGACCCGGTCGATGAGCAGCTGGCGGGTGTCCGCCTCGTCGCAGTTGTGCGCCTTGGACGGCGACAGGTGCGGCCAGATCTCGTCGAAGGCGGGCCAGTTGGCCGGGTCGTCGGTGTCGCCGAGGACGGGCCGGGCGCCGGTGAGGATGCGGTGCACCTCGTGGACGGCGACCTCCTGCTCGTCGGCGGTCATCCCGGCTCTGATCACCGCCTGGACGAGCCGGTGCACCTGGAAGCTGTTGCTGCCGGCGTCGACCTTGGCCAGCGCGTACCGGCCGATCGCCTGGATCACCTTGCCCAGCATGAACTTGTCGCTGAGGTCGGCGTCGAACTTCACCAGCGCCCGGATCATCTGGTCGCTGTAGAAGAGGTTCATCGAAATCGGCTCGGGCGCGAAGAACGCGCAGAGCTGGAGCAGCCGGACGGCCGCCGGGGACTGCTGGCGCAGCCGTCCGATCGACACGTTCCAGGTCGCGGCGACCGGGGTCGGGTAGTCGGCCGGGCGGCCGACGGCCAGGGCGCGGGCGGCCTCGGCGTGCAGCTGGGAGACGTAGGTGTCCACCGGCGTGCCGGTGGTGTCCAGCCAGGCGGCGGCCACCTCGACGGCCAGCGGCAGGTCGCCGACCGCCTCGGCGACCCGGTCGGCGTCCGGGCGGGAGAGGCTGCGGGCGCGCCGGCACAGGTGCTCGACGCTCTCGCCGCGGGTGAAGACGTCGACCTCCAGCGCCTCGGCGTGCCCGGTCCAGGCCTGGTTGCGGGAGGTGACCAGGATGTGGCCGGAGCCGCCGGGGAAGAACCGGCGGATCTCCGCGGGCTCGTCGGCGTTGTCGAAGATCAGCAGCCAGCGCGAGGTGGGCACGCCGCGCCGCAGCGCCTCCCTGGCCGCCTCGGCGGCCTCGGTCACCGAGTCGCCGACCCGCAGCCCCAGTCGGCGGGCGAGTTCGGCAAGCGCCGGGGCGACCAGCTCGGTCTGCTCGGCGTCGATCCACCAGACCAGGTCGTAGTCGGACATGAAGCGGTGGGCGTACTCCAGCGCCACCTGGGTCTTGCCGACGCCGCCGAGCCCGTACAGCGTCTGCGGGGTGGGCAGCACGGCCGCCATGCCGCCGCGCAGCTGGTTGCGCAGCTGCTCCAGCACGGCGGCGCGGCCGGTGAAGGACGGGTTGCGCGGCGGGACGTCCCACACCGAGGGCTTGCTGCCGGGGAAGCGCGGCCCGCCGCTGGGCGCGTCGCCGAGCGGGGTGTCGCCGCGGCCGAGCGCGCGCAGCAGGCTCTGGATCGACTGCGTCTCGTCGCGGCCGACCAGGTCGACCGGGTTGCGGTTGCTGAACGGCGCGGTGAGCCGGACGTCGCCGACGCGGACCGGCAGCAGCTGGCGCCGGGTGCCGGAGGGGTCGGAGCTGACCACCGACTCCCACAGCGCCCGCGCCTGCGGGGAGCGCTGGTAGGCGGGCGAGAGCACCGCGACCGTCCGGTACGCGGAGTCGATGCCGCGCTCGGTCTCCTCGCGCGGATCGGTGCCGGCGCTGAGGTCGCGCGGCAGCACCCGGAAGCCGGCCCTGGTCAGGACGGACTCGATCCAGTCCGCCCACATCCGGTCCTCGGGGACGTAGGAGAGGTAGAGGTCGGCGGGCACGGACGGGCGGCGGCGGGTGAACGCGTCCACGTAGCGCAGCCGCACCTCCTCGTCCATCGGCGGCAGGCCGGCCGCCCGGCCCTCGGTGATCATGGAGGTGAGCCGCTCGCAGGCGGCCAGCATCGAGGTGGGCGTGCCGGTCTGGTCGCCGAAGGTGGCGAGGATCTCCTCGTAGGCGTAGAACGGCCGGTACGGGATCTCCACCGAGCCCCAGTACTGGGCGAGTTCCTCGCCGTCCAGGCCGGCCGGCAGCCCGTCGAAGCGGACCCGGGCGAGGGCGCGGCCGGCGTCCGCCTTCTCCTTCTCGCCCTCGTCGATGCGCATCGGGACGGGCAGGATGCGGATGCCGCGCTCGCGGTAGCGGTCGTGGATGTGCTGTGCGATCCGGGAGGCGCCGTCGATGGACTGGTCGCTGAGGGTGAAGCAGACCACCAGGTCGTCGGGCATCTGGACGGTGCAGATCTCGGCGATGTCGGACAGGCCGGTGCGGGAGTCGATCAGCACGTAGTCGTAGCGCTTGGCCATGTCGGCCTTGAGGGCGTCGAAGAACTGCCCGCCGTCGAAACGGTCGTAGAAGATGTCCCAGTCGAGGTGGGTGACGGCCTCGGAGTAGTCGCGGTTGAACTGGCCCGCGGAGAGGAAGTCCAGGCTGCCGCCGGCCGGGAAGTGCGGCCAGGTGAGCGAGAGCGCGTGCGGGTGCACCCGGGCGAAGTCCAGGTGCCAGCCCTCGGCGTGCTCGACGGGGCGCAACGCCTCCTCGCGGTACTCGGCGATCAGGTCCATCATGCCCGTGGTGCCGGCCAGCGAGGCCTGGTCGAGGAACGGGTGGAAGAACTTGGCGAGGCCGGGCGCCTCCAGGTCCCAGTCCACGGTGAGGACGCGGAAGCCGTTGGCGGCCAGGATCCAGGCGGTGTTGGCGAGCGCCATGGTGCGGCCGGTGCCGCCCTTGTACGAGTAGAAGGTGATGATCCGGCCGTTGCGGTCCCGTTCCGCCGCCTGCCGCTCGGCCTCCCGCTGGGCGGCCAGGTCGGCGGCGGTGAGCCCGCCGAGGCGGAGGTTCCTGGTGCGGTTGTCGTCGTTCATCGCGGTCCTCGTCCTCCCAAGGGCGCCATCCCGTCATCGGGTTCATCGCCGTCGTCGCGGTACGGGTCGTGCTCGCGGTACGGGTCGTTGCCGTTGGTCCGACTTCGACGGATGGTGCGGCCGTTGCCGCGGTCGTTGCCGTTGGTGCGGTCGTTGCCGTCGGTGCCGCCGTCGTGGCCCTGGTCGTCCTCGAAGGGGTCCGCCGGGGATCCGTCCGGTCCGTACCCGCCTCCCGGGCGCCGGAACGCGTCCCGCAGGCTCGGCCGGGGCGGCGGCGGCTCCTCCGGTTCGGCCCGGGTGCGGCCCTCGAACGCGTACTTGGCCTTCATCGCCGCCCGGGGCAGGGCGTCGTCGAAGTCCTCCAGGGTGTGCAGCCCGGTCGGGCCGGTCGCGCCGAGGAAGCTCGGCCGGCTCGCGCGCCGGGTGATGCGCAGCGTCTCGTCGCTCAAGTCGTTCAGTTCGTCCGAGCGTTCGGCGCACTCCGGGTCGTCGCCGTTGAACGGCTCCAGGATGCTCACCCAGGTGGCGTCCGAGCGGTCGAAGCGCCGGACCAGCTCGCGCCGGCGCGGGTCGCGCAGCGCCCAGCGGTCGAGTAGCAGCAGGCCGGGCGCCTCGGCGTTTCCCTCGATGATCGACTCGACCTCGTCGTCGAACTCGTGCACGGTCGGCTGGAACCCCAACTGCCGTGCCAGCCTGGCCGCGTGCTGGGCGATCGGCGAGCCGACCGGCCGGTACGGGTGCCAGTCGGTGCGCCGCTCGCCGTAGTAGTCGGGGTTGCGGTCGGCGGGCAACTCGTTCTGGTGGTAGGCGAGTACGGAGATCCGCAGCTGCCTGGTCGGGGCGGTGACGTTGAAGGCGCTCGGGAGGCCGTTGAACTCCAGCCGCCGACCGACCGGGATCACCGTCTCCTCCGCGACCTGGACGATCCGGGCCGCCAGCCGGTGCACGGCGAGCTCGTAGGCGGAGCGGAAGTAGCTGAGCTTCATGAGCGCGTAGAGGCCCTCGGTGGCGTACTCGGGGCCGAAACTCGCGTGGTTGAACTGGAGTTCACTGGCCACGTCCGGCAGCCGGTAGCGGCTCATCGGGGCCCACAGCACCGGCACGATGCCGCTGGTGCGCTCGGAGTCGAGGTTCGCCGGATAGACCGGCCGGCGGGTGAAGGCATGCCATTCCTGGCCGCACGGAACGCTGTTGAAGTACCTCGGGGAGTAGAGGGGCACGAACACCCGGCACGTCGCCAACTCGTCGGACAGCCGTTCGGCCCACAACTCGCCCTGGTGCATGGACTCGTCCATGAAACCGACCGCGACCCCGTCCGGGACGGTGGTCAGCTGGAGCACAGCCTCGCAGAGATCCCGGTACAACTGCCTGACCCAGTGGTTCGGATCGCTCGCGCCCCGCGCACCGGCCTTGGGGGTGTGCGCGTAGGAGAGGAAGAAGTACGGCCGGGCGTCGTCCTCGTCCCAGCCCCGGTCAGTCACACGCGCCTCCCCCGGGCCCGTCGGCAAACCTGCCTCCCGCAGCCCCCGTGCGGCGGGGCTTCAGTGTAGGAACGACTGACACCCCAATGGAATAGCACAACGTCTCGCACGAATTGACATGACCGAAACGAGGTCGCCACCCGTGCACTGGGAGCAGTACCCTCGTTCCGGCCGTCGCGCACCACCACCAGGGGGGAACTCGTGGAACACCTCGACTGGCAGCGGGCCAGCACCAGCATCGGCAAGGACGAGTGGATCGAGATCGCCTCCGAGGGCGACCACGTCTACATCCGGCAGTCCGACGACCCCACCCTCGTCGTCACCACCACCCGCACCAAGTTCAACGCCTGGGTCCGCGGCGCCAAGGCCGGCGAGTTCGACCACTTCGTCGCCTGAGGATCACCCCTGGTAGCGGGCCGCCAGGGCCCGTACCGTCGCGGCGACGCGGTCGCGGAGCTCGGCCGGTTCCAGCACCTCGACGTCGGCGCCCAGCCGCAGGAACTCCCCGTGGGCGTGGTCGACCGACTCGATGGGCACTCTGGCCTCCGTCCAGCCGTCGCCCCCGGCCGGCACCCCGAGGCGGCGCGCGCCCTCCGGGGTGAGCCGGACCAGCGCCTCGCCGGTGTGCAGCCGGGCCCGGAAGTCGGCGAGGTAGCCGGTCCAGTGGGCGGCCAGGTCGAAGTCGGCCGGCACCGTGAACTCCTCGGCCAGGTCGCACAGTCCGACGATCTGATCGACGCGGTACGTGCGCATCCCGGTCGGCCCGGCGGCGACCAGGTACCAGCGCCCGGCCTTGAGCACCAGCCCGTACGGCTCCACCCTCCGCTCGATCTCCTCCGGCGCCCGCCAGCGCCGGTACCGCAGGAGCAGCGACCGCCGCTCCCACACCGCGGCGGCGACGGCCGCCAGGTGCGGGGTGCGGTCCGGCTCGCCGTACCAGCCGGGGGCGTCCAGCAGGAACCGCTCCTGGATCCGCCCGGCGTCCTCCCGCAGCTCCGCCGGCAGGGCCGCCCGCAGCTTGAGCCGGGCGGCGGCCAGCGCCTCACCGAGGCCCAACTCGGCGGCGGCGCCCGGGAGCGCCGCCAGGAAGGCGGCCTGGGCCTCGTCGGCGGTCAGCCCGGTGAGGCGGGTCCGGTAGCCGTCGACCAACCGGTAGCCCCCGGCGTGCCCGGCGTCCCCGTACAGCGGGACGCCGGAGGCGGCGAGCGCCTCGACGTCCCGGTAGACCGTGCGGACGGACACCTCCAGCTCCTCGGCCAGCTGCCGGGCGGTCAGCCGGCCCCGGTTCTGGAGCAGCAGGAGCAGAGTGACCAGCCGACTCGCGCGCATGTCGGCCAGTATCCCGATCTCCACCGTCTCCACTGACAGAAGATGTCAGTGGAGCGCCCCTAGCCTCCCCGCATGAACGACTTCGACTTCCTGCACGGCTCCTGGGACGTGGCCAACCGCCGCCTCACCGCCCCGCTCACCGGCGGCGGCACCTGGGAGGAGTTCCCCGGACACTGCGTGGTCCGGCCGCTGTTCGGCGGCGCGGGCAACATCGACGAGATCGTCTTCCCCACCCTCGGCCGCCGGGGCGTCACCCTGCGGCTGTTCGACCACGAGAAACGGCGCTGGTCGATCTTCTGGTCCGACAGCCGCACCGGCCGGCTGGACCCGCCGGTGACCGGCGGCTTCACCGGCGACCGGGGCGACTTCCACGGCGAGGACGGCTACGGCGGCCGCCCGATCCGGGTGCACTTCACCTGGCACCGCCTCGGCCCGGACACCGCCCGCTGGGAGCAGGAGTTCTCGGCCGACGAGGGCCGCAGCTGGGAACTCAACTGGACCATGGACCTCACCCGGACCGGCGCGGCCTTCGACGGGCTCGGCGCATGAACCCCATCGTCGAACTCCGCCAGTACACCCTGCACCCCGGCACCCGGGAGACCCTGATCGAGCTGTTCGAGCGCGAGTTCGTGACCGGCCAGGAGGCGGTCGGCATCACCCTCGGCGGGCGCTTCCGCGACCTGGACGACCCGGACCGCTTCGTCTGGATGCGGTCCTTCCCCTCGATGCCCGAACGCCGCCGCGCCCTGGAAGCCTTCTACGGCGGCCCCGTCTGGCTGGCGCACCGCGACGCGGCCAACGCCACCATGGTCGACAGCGACGACGTCCTGCTGCTGCGCGGCCCCGGCTTCACGCCGCGCGCGGGAGCCCGCGAGGTGCTCGCCACCATCTGCCACCCCATCGAGGCTGCCGCCTTCGACGCCTACGCGGCCGGACACCTCGGCCCGGGGCACGCGGTGCACCGCACCGAGCACGCCGAGAACGACTTCCCCACGTTGCCCGTCCGCACCGGCGAGGACGTCCGGGTCTGGTTCGGCGCCGCCGAGCCCGCGCCCTGGCCGTGCCGGCCGCTGCGGCTGGAACCGGTGACGCCGTAGCCAGGGCCCTGCGCGGGAAGTCGGACGGGCGACGGCCGACTTCCCGCGCAGCGGCTTCACGCGTTCCCGCGCAGCGGCTTCACGCGTTCCCGCCCGTCAGCCAGCCGTCCAGCGGAACGCGGCAGCTGTTGAGGATGCCCGCGATCGTCGCGTACGTCCCGACCAGCGCCAGGAGTTCCAGCACGCGCGCCTCGGAGTGCCGTTCGACCAGTGCCCGCCAGGTGTCCGGAGCGAGCGCGTGCCCGTCGTGCAGCTCGTCCACGGCCCGCAGCAGCGTGCGGTCCGCCTCCGACCAGTCCGGATGCTCCGGGCCGTCCGGGACCCGGGCGATCTCGGCCCCGGTCAGCCCGGCCGCCGCGCCCAGGCGGACGTGGTGCTCCCACTCGTACGTCGAACCGGTGCGGTGCGCGGTGCGAAGAACGGCCAGTTCCCGCTCGCGGAACGGCAGCAGGCCCTGGTTGAGCTGGGCGAGCAGGGGCGCGAGGGCGATCAGCAGCTCGGGGTGGTGCCCGATGGTGGCCAGGACGTTGAGCACCGGTCGGCCCGCCAGCGGCCCGGTGCCGTCGGCGAAGAGGGCGGCCGCGGGGCCCTCCAGGCGTCCGGCGAGGGCGGCGATCTCGGCGGCGGGCCGCGGGGCCAGCCGGGGGCCCTCGGCGAACTCGTCCAGTCCGACCAGCAGTTCCTCCTCGACCGGGGTGCCGTCGCCGTTCAGTTCCCGGTACACGGCACCGATGTTCAGCAGCAGCCGCTCCCGGTCGTCCCAGTCCGCGAAGCCGTCCAGGTCCATCTCCCGCGCGGCCTGGAGCACCGGGACGCCCGCCGCATGGGCACGCCCCGCGTGGTCGCGGACCCGCTCCAGGTAGCTGCGGAAGGTGCGGACCTCGGACTTGCCGACGACCGGGCCGTGCCCGGGCGCGATCGTCTCGACGTCCAGGCCGAGGATCAGGTCGCAGGCGGCGATCCAACGCTCCACCGGGCCGCTGTGGATCACCGGGTGGCCGCCGACGAACAGGATGTCCCCGGCGAACAGCACACCGGCATCGGGTACGTGGACCAGGACGTCGCCCCGGGTGTGGGCGGGGCCGACCTCGATCAGCCGGACGGTGCGCCGCCCGACGGCGACCTCCAGCTCGCCGCTGAAGGTCCGGTTCGGCAGGGTCGGGGCGATGCCGGTGAAGTCGAAGGCCTTCCGCATGTCCTGGGCGACGCGCGGGAGCGGCAGGTCGCCCGGCGCGGCGAGCAGTTCGTGGAGGTGGTCGCGGCCCATGTCGGCCGCGGCGGCCTCGGAGGCGATGACCGTGGCGTGCGGGAGCAGCTGGTTGCCCCACCAGTGGTCGCCGTCGCTGTGGCTGTTGACCAGGGTGCCGATCTCGGCCCCGGGCAGCGCCCGGGCGACGGCGCCGAGCAGGTCCCGGGTCTGCGGGACGGTGAACAGGGTGTCGACGAGCAGGGCCTCGGCGCCGGAGACGATCAGCCCGGCGTTGCTCAGGCCCCAGGAGCCGTTCGGCTGTAGGTAGGCGTAGGTGTCCGGGGCGATCTCGTGCAGGCCGAGGGTGTACGGGACGGCCATGACTGGGCCTCCTCGTTAGGTGGACTGGAGTCTCAACATGTACTCCAGTCCACTAATAGATTCAAGTACACTTTCCCCGTGTCCTCACCCAACCGACGCGACCAGCGCCGCACCGCCACCCGGGAGCGACTGCTGGCGGCAGCGCTGGAGCTGTTCGCCACCCAGGGGTACGCGGCCACCACCTACGACCACATCGCCGAACGCGCGGACGTGGGACGCCAGACGGCCTTCAACCACTTCCGCCGCAAGGAGGACTTCGTCACCGCCTGGGTCCAGCAGCGGCACGAGGCACTGGACCGGCAGGACGAGGCTCATGCCTCCGCCACCGAGGCGCTCGCGGGCGCACTGCGCGCCCTCGCTGAGCTCAACGAGCGGGAGTACGCGCTGGCGAAGGAGCTGCACGACAGCGGAGTGCTTCACGCCGCCTTCGGCCTCGGCGCCACGACCCCCCGGGCATTCGTCGCGGCCGCCTCCCGGGGGCGCGAACAGGGCGAGATCCGCGCCGAGTCAGACCCGACCGCCGTCGCCGACCTGCTGTTCGACACCTACATCACGACCCTGGGCCGCTGGCTCGCCGCCGACGCGTCTCACTCGCTCGCCGATGCCCTACTCGCCCGCCTCGACCTCCTCGCGGCCGGCTTCAGGGCCTGACCACACGGGCGCGGGCCCCGCCAAGTGGACGGGGCCCGCATTTTGCGCCTACCCCTGGCGGCGCCTGAACTCGCGGACGAGCGAGAGAAGGTTGACCAGGGTGCTGGCCGGAACACTACCGAGCGAGACGAGGACCTGGCCGTTCAAGACGGTCTCGCCGGGCTTGGCCGAGGGCCAGAGCAGACCCAACTCACGACCCTCGGTGCGGAGCTCCACGATCAGGTCGGTGAGATCCCGACGGGTGAGGCGATGGAGAGAGGGATCACGCGGGTCGAGGGGGTGGAGGGCGCTCACGCGACGCAGTCCAGCTCGAACAGACCCGCTTCCCGAGCGCCTGCGATTCGGCGCCCCAGCGGTTGGTGAGCCCCTCCACCAGCTGCAGTCCGCGACCCGACTCGGCCTGCGGGTCGAACTTCTGACACTTCGGCAACTCGCTGCTGCGGTCCGCGACGGAGACACGGAGGATGTTGCCGGAGTAGACGACCGTGACGACGGGCGAGCGCGTCATCCCGTGCCGCCACGCGTTCACCACCAGTTCCATGAGGGCGAGTTCGGCGTCCCCGATGGAGGAGTCGGGGTACCCGGCGCGCAACATCGCGTCGCGCAACACCTCGCGGGACACGGTGAGGGAGGGGGAGTTGAGGTTGGGGTCACACATGGGGAATCTCCCATCAGCTCAAATGAGCTACGCACAGAGAGACGTGACGCCTCATCCGGCGAGCAGTGCAGTGAAACTTTAGGTGATTCTCAGCAAAGCTGGCAACACGCTCCGCGTACGGCCATACACTTTCCGTAGGTCGATACCTGCGAGGAAGGTATGCCCATGGCATTCGGGAACGGGATCAGCGAACGTCAGCGCAGGCTGGGCGAAGAGCTTCGCAGGGCGCGCGATGCAGCGGGACGCTCAGCTCTGGAGATCGGGCAGGCGATCGGCGTCAAGGGCCCCGCCGTCAGCCATATCGAGTCCGGCAGGATGGGCCTAAACCTTCCGCGACTGCACATCTGGCTCGACCTGTGCGACGTCACGGACCCCGACTACCGGGCCGGCCTCGCCGCCATGTGCGAGAGCTCGGGCAAGGGTTGGTGGACCGAGTTCAAGACCCACGTCACGCGAAGCTCCCTCGACCTGGCCGAGGCGGAGGCTCGCGCCACGGGCTTGGACAACTATGAATCCCTGCTGATCCCTGGCCTCTTGCAGACCAAGGCCTACAGCGAGGTCATCCAGGGGTACACCGAGAAGAAGGTCGAGTTCCGCCATGAACGTCACAAGGTTCTGACGGGCAAGAACGCCCCTCCGTACCGTGCCGTGATCCACGAGGCGGCCTTGCACATGATGTACGGAGGAGCAACGGTCATGTGGGACCAGTTGAATCATCTGATCGAGATGAGCAGGCTGCCCAACGTGACGATCCAGATCCTCCCGTTCGACTGCACCACGTTCGCGTCGAACGACACACCCTTCCTCCTCATCCGTGGCGCTCACGCCCGGCTCGGCACGGTGCTGCTCGAACATCCCCATGGATCCAACTTCATCGGCGACCCTGAGGTCGTGACAACATTTGACCGGAAGTTCGACCGACTCAGGGGCTTGGCTCTTCCGCCCCTGTCTGCCGCCACATCCGCGTCATCACCCGCCGATCGGGACTCGTTGGGTTTGATCCAGCACATCCGCTACAAGGTCCAGGGAAGATAGCCATGCACCAGCTCAACTGGCAGAAGTCCAGCTTCAGCAGCGACCAGGCCAACTGTGTCGAGATCGCTTCCGCCGACGAGCTGATCTACATCCGCGAGTCCGACGACCCCACCACCATCCTTACCACCACCCCCACCAAGCTCCACGCCTGGATCCACGGCGCCAAGGCCGGCGAATTCGACCACTTCACCGCCAACCCCTGAAGCGGATCCTTCCCGGCGGCCTCTTGCTCCCCGCAAGCGGCCGCCGAAGACCATGGCTCCTCGGCGCCGTCCAACAGCTGGACGCTGCTGGAGCGAGATCCTTATTCCGGATCAGGAATCTGCCCGGTGCCGCGTGGACAGGCGCCATCGGCAGCCCTAGCGTCGCTGATGGGTCGGGGGGACTCGCCCCAGATGGGTCACCATGGCTGATAACCCGCAACTGACGCGCCTCACCGGCATGTTCAACGGGCCGACCTGTGTCGACGACGACTGCCCCAACGTCTACGCCACCGATCGAGAGACCTTCGTGTTCCAAGGCGACCACTTCACGGCCCTGAAGGTGCCCGCCGGGGAGTCCGCCGTCGAGTTCCCCGACCGGCCTTCCGCCGCCCTTCGTGCGTGAGAAAGTCGGCGGGGCGACGGAGCACCCCCGCCCAGGGGGGGGGGGCCCCGCCGCGGCGGGGCGCCGCCCGAGCAAAGGGGAGAAAGGG